>NZ_JAHXKI010000003.1:307932-615865 GCF_019392195.1 Marinobacter sp. F4206 | reverse complement strand
TCGATTTCTGGCCCGCCTCAGTGGCGTTCCCCTCGAAAGAGATGCGCATTCTACAGACCTGCTCAGAGGTGTCAACGGTTGGTTTTAAGTTTTTTCAAAAACCGTCATCTTTCCGATCTGGAGCCTTCCGAGCGCACCGTAAAACGGTGCAGATATTCATAGCTCTACTTTAACCGCGGCCGCAGCCTCGCGCGCCTTTGCCCGGGCCTTTTCAATGGTCTCCCCACGCGCAAGCGCCACACCCATACGCCGCCGCCCCTTGAGTTCCGGTTTGCCAAACAGTCGTATCTGGGTGTCCGGCTCAGCCAGGGCGCCCTCGAGGCCGCTGAAAGAAACATCCGCCGACTCGCCTTCTGGCAAGATAACGGCCGACGCAGAAGCACCGTTCTGCCGAATCGCAGGAATCGGCAAGCCCAGGATCGCTCGTGCGTGCAGCGCGAATTCGGACAGATCCTGGGAGATCAGGGTTACAAGTCCCGTATCGTGGGGTCGCGGAGACACTTCGGAGAACCAGACATCATCCCCCTTTACGAACAACTCCACACCATACAGGCCATACCCGCCTAGATTCTCAACCACCGCCCTGGCAATCTCCATGGATCGATCGAGAGCCGGAGCGGACATGGGCTGCGGCTGCCAGGATTCACGATAGTCGCCATCCTCTTGTCGGTGGCCGATAGGGTCACAGAAAGAAACACCATCGCGGTGTCTTACAGTAAGCAGGGTGATTTCGTAGTCAAAATCCACAAACCCCTCTACGATTATCCGACCTTTGCCCGCCCGTCCGCCGGACTGGGCATATTCCCAGGCAGCCTCGATATCTGTGTCGGAGACTACAGTGCTCTGCCCTTTACCGGATGAACTCATCACAGGCTTGACGACCAGGGGCATCCCCACGTCGCTGACAGCCGCCAGATACTCCTCCCGGGAGCCGGCAAACCGGTAGGGTGAAGTTGGCAACCCGAGTTCTTCGGCAGCAAGTCGGCGGATACCTTCACGATTCATGGTCAGATTCACGGCACGGGCGGTGGGAATAACCCGGCAGCCCTCCTCCTCCAGCTTCACCAGCTCTGGCGTCGCAATGGCCTCAATCTCGGGCACGATAAGGTCGGGCTGCTCCTGCTCAACAATGCTGCGAAGGCTGGCCGCATCCAACATATCGATCACATAGCTGCGATGGGCCACCTGCATGGCCGGCGCATTGGCATAACGGTCAACAGCGATCACTTCCACTCCGTAGCGTTGAAGCTCAATGACCACTTCCTTGCCAAGCTCACCCGAGCCGCAGAACAAAACCTTGAACGCTCCTTTTTTGAGGGGGGTGCCGATCCGAACCGTGTTGTTGCCTTCTGTCATGTCAGTGCCTGCCTGAATCATCAATCGTTGATATGCTTGCTAACTGGTGCCGCTACAGCGCCACCTTCTCTTCCCGTATGGCGACGTTGCGCAGAACCTCCCTGCGCTCCTCATTGGTCATCTGGGTCCAGCGAAGAATCTCGTCGCCGGTACGCTGACAACCAATGCACATATCGTTTTCATCAAGGGCGCAAACCTGAATGCAGGGCGAACGCACTTTATCTGATACGCTCATCGCGCGGGCTCACAGACTTTCAGCTTTTCGAGATAACGAGCACCATTCTGCACATAATGCTGCGCACTCATTTCCAGCATCTTTTTCTGGCTGTCACTCAGTTCACGCTTGATCTTCCCCGGAGACCCCACAACCATCGACCCGTCAGGAATCTCCATACCCTCGGGAATCAATGTATTGGCACCTATGAGGCAGTGCTTGCCAATCTTCGCGCCATTGAGAACAACCGCGTTGATCCCGATGAGACTGTAATCCCCGATATCACATCCATGGAGCATTACTTTGTGACCGACGGTCACCCCCCGCCCCAGGGTCAGCGGGATACCGGGATCGGTATGGAGCACGGATCCATCCTGGACGTTGCTTTCCGGTCCGATGGTAATCAGATCATTGTCCCCACGAATTACCACGTTAAACCACACACTGGCCTTTTCCATCAGGCGCACGCTGCCAACCACCGTCGCGTTTTCCGCAACAAACTGACCCTCTCCATCAAACTCAGGGATTTGGCCATCCAGCTCGTAAAACATTTCAGCCTCCTCGGGGCGGTTCCAATAAATCAATACCGGCATCGTACACAGCGTTCATAAAATCAACCAGAACCACCGCCGATAATCCCCAGATCTGATAACGCTCCCAACGGTAGCAGGGAACATAGAAGGTATGGTTCAGAAAGTTCAGGGCATCCGTGCGCTCCCTCCGGTCTTCGTGAAAGAACGACAGGGGCACACGAAATACGCTTTCGATCTCATCCGGATTAACCTCCAGGGGCTGATCCACCGGGATCACCCCCACATAAGGAGTCACAAGTATGCCGTATCGGGACATCACCTGGCTTAGAGGTGCAATGACCTCCACGCGCTCCGGTGGCAACCCGATCTCCTCATGACTTTCCCGCAGCGCGGTGGCCGCCAGGGACGGATCCCCCGGGTCCCGCTTGCCACCTGGATAGGCAACCTGCCCCCGGTGAGTGCTCAGATTCGAGGATCTCAACGTAAACACCATTTCCGGGTTACGATGATCGTCGGTCACCGGAACCAGAATGCCAGCCTCGGGATAATCCAACGCCAGTTGTCGGGGTGCGTAGCCGGACAAACGCTCGGCGAGTAAATCACGCAAATTGCAGCTCCATGGAACATCAGAATGTTGGATGAGACACAGGCAGCCACGATGGTTAAACTGACTACCAAACCAATTTCCAGTATACGGGGAAACACATGAAGTACTGCAGCACATGCGGCCATCCGGTTGAACAACGCATCCCCGAGGGGGATAACCGCCACCGCTATGTATGCATCAGCTGCGAAACCATACATTACCAGAACCCGCGCATTGTCGCCGGGACGGTTCCGGTCTGGAACGGCAAGATCCTGCTGTGCCGCCGGGCAATTGAGCCTCGTTACGGATACTGGACCTTGCCTGCCGGCTTCATGGAGAACGCCGAGACCACCATTGAAGCCGCAGCCCGGGAAACGATGGAAGAAGCGCTCGCCGAGGTACACATCGAAGGGCTGTATTCGATCATCGACGTGCCGCACATCAATCAGGTTCACATGTTTTACCGGGCAACCCTCAAGAACGGCCAATTCGGCGCCGGCGAGGAATCCCTTGAAACCCAGTTGTTTGAGCTTGAAGACATTCCCTGGGATGAACTGTCATTCCCGACGGTCAGGAAGACGCTTGAGTTGTTTATTGAGGATTTCCACCGGGAATCTTTCGGCGTACACGTTCAGGATATACGCCACCCAATGTCAGGCACCACTGCCAAGCGCTGATCACAACAATTCCATCCGGTACACTTCATATGCAGGCTCCTCATAGGGATGGGCCTGCTTGAGTGCTTTGAGAGCCTCGACTACCAGACCGTCCTCGCATACCAGTTCGACCTTGTACTCCTCAACGACTTCCAGTGCGCCGCTTTCACCGATAAAGGGATCGCTGCCCTCCAGCGGTCGAAACTGTCCCTGACCAGCACACTGCCAGGCACAACGATCGTAATCTCCGATCTTGCCGGCACCGATGTCGAACAAAGCGCGCTTGGTTTTTTCCAGGTGAGTTTCCGGCACGAAATAACACAATTTATACATAGCCACCCCTCCGTAAATGCGGATATTTTTTGTACAGATTAATAGCTTAGCCACTTACCCACAGAATCTGTGGATAACTCTGGGGAAAGTTTTTGGGAACATGGCTCTGACCCCCGCAATCACTGCACTCATGTCAAATTGGCGACAAAATCGCCCAATTACTTTTATCTTTGTTTTTCAGTAGCTTATGTGATTCGGACAAAAATTGAACCAAGTTCTCATTCTTTGTACACAGAACGCACAGGGAAGCACCAGGAATGTGCATAAAAATACTGCGTCAAGATCATTTTTGCCAATTTTACGAATTTTATCCCTTGAAAAGTGGCCCGAAACTGGGCATGCAGAAACAAAAAAGCCAGCCGTGAAAAAATGCCTTTATCAGGCACCTTCCAGGGCTGGCTTTTGAGCCGCGAGGACTTAGCCGAACCACCGCCTTGCGTTCCTGAACATACGAATCCAGGGACCATCTTCCTGCCAGCCTTCTGGGCGCCAGGAGTGCTGAACTGCCCGGAAAACCCGCTCTGGATGAGGCATCATGATCGTGACACGGCCATCGCGGGTGGTAACACCAGTGATACCACCCTCTGACCCGTTCGGGTTGAATGGATAGCGGGCAGTCGCCTGGCCTTTGTTATCCACGTACCGAAGGGCAACCAACTCATTCTCAGTGAGCCCGGCAGACGAATTTCCGCCCGCAAACTCTACACGACCTTCTCCATGGGCTACCGCAATGGGCATGCGTGACCCCGCCATCCCCTCAAGGAATGCGGATGGCGAAGACATGACCTCAGCCATCACCAGACGCGCCTCAAACTGTTCCGACTGGTTGCGGACAAACCGCGGCCAACCCTCACTGCCCGGAATCAGCTCGTGCAGGTTTGAAAGCATCTGGCAGCCATTACACACCCCAAGCGCCAGGGTATCCTGGCGATTAAAGAAGCCAGCAAACTGGTCTCGAACCCGATCACTGAACAGGATCGACTTGGCCCAGCCTTCGCCCGCGCCAAGAACATCGCCGTAAGAGAAACCACCGCAGGCCACAAGACTATTGAAACCATCCAGGGTCACACGCCCGGACAACAGGTCGCTCATATGAACGTCCACGGATTCGAACCCGGCGCGATCAAACGCAGCGGCCATTTCGACCTGACCGTTCACGCCCTGTTCGCGCAACACCGCGACCTTCGGACGCGAGCCCTTGCCGATGTACGGTGCGGCCACGTCGTCGTTGATGTCGTAGGTGAGATCAGCACTGAGACCGGGATCCTCAACATCCAGAAGATTGTCGAATTCCTCCTGGGCACAGTCGGCGTTATCCCGCAGAGACTGAATACGATAGCTGGTTTCGGCCCAAAGACGCTGCAAGGAAACCCGCGATTCATCAACCACGGTCTGCCCTTCGAAGCTCAGACGCAGCTGATCGTCGTCGTTCAGGGTCCCGATCACGCTGGTGTGATCGCCAAGGCCGGCAGCAGAAAACTGCTGCAATACAAAGCTGGTATCATCACGACGAACCTGGATGACAGCGCCCAACTCCTCGTTGAACAACTCCCGCGCGAACTGGGAGGAGTCCTCTGCCAGTCCATCCAACTTGATGTCGACGCCCGTACGGCCGGCAAAACACATCTCCGCCAGGGTCACGAACAGGCCACCGTCTGAACGGTCATGATAGGCCAGCAACTTGGCATCAGCGTTCAGGCCCTGGATAACCGCGAAGAAGGCTTTGATGTCTTCGGGATCGTCCAGATCCGGTGCAACCGCCCCTACCTGCCGGTAGACCTGAGCCAAGGCCGATCCACCAAGCCGGTTCTGGCCCGCCGCCAGGTCAACCATAATCAGGTCGGTCTCTCCGGCGTCGGATATCAGCTGTGGTGTCAATGTACGCGCTACGTCAGTCACCGGAGCAAAACCGCTGACCACCAGGGACAAGGGTGCGGTAACGCTCTTCTGCTCGCCACTGTCCTCTTCCCACATGGTTTTCATGGACATGGAGTCCTTGCCCACCGGGATGGTAATACCCAGCGCCGGACACAACTCCATACCAACGGCACGCACGGTTTCGTAAAGATTCTCGTCTTCGCCGGGGTGGCCCGCTGCGGCCATCCAGTTGGCGGACAGACGAATATCCGAGAGCTTACCAACAGCAGCAGCTGCAAGGTTGGT
The DNA here is from genome assembly GCF_019392195.1 of Marinobacter sp. F4206. Classification (NCBI taxonomy): domain Bacteria; kingdom Pseudomonadati; phylum Pseudomonadota; class Gammaproteobacteria; order Pseudomonadales; family Marinobacteraceae; genus Marinobacter; species Marinobacter liaoningensis. Next base: position 610,024 of record NZ_JAHXKI010000003.1, on the reverse strand, counting down.
TACCACCTCACCGACGGCCATACGCCCGGACGCCGGCGCATCGATCACCGCAACCGGCGTGCGCTCACCCATGGCCATGGCTTCACCGGCCCGGACATCGAAAGAACTGGCGGTAACCGCGACGTCACTCACCGGCACCTGCCACGGTCCAACCATCTGATCCCGTGCCACCAGGCCGGTAATGGTCCGATCCCCGATGGTGATCAGGAAGCTCTTGGAGCCAACGGACGGCAAACGCAGGACCCGGCGAATGGCGTCGTGCAGATCAATCTTGGTGGAATCGAAGATCGGCTTGGTGAACGAAGCGCGGCTCACACTACGGTGCATGCGCGGCGGCTTGCCGAAAAGCACTTCCATCGGCAGATCAACAGGCTTGTCGTCAAAATAGGAATCGCCCAGCTCAAGGTGGTGGGACTCCGTCGCCTCACCGATCACAGCATACGGGCAGCGTTCGCGACGGCACAGGGCGTCGAATTGGTCCAGATTCTCCGGAGCAACGGCCATGACATAACGCTCCTGGGATTCGTTACACCAGATCTCCAGGGGTGACATGCCGGGCTCATCACTCGGAATATCGCGAAGCTCGAATTTGCCACCACGACCGCCGTCTTTAACCAGTTCCGGCATGGCATTGGACAGGCCGCCGGCACCCACATCGTGAATAAAACAGATCGGATTGCGGTCGCCCATCTGCCAGCAACGGTCGATCACCTCCTGGCAACGACGCTCCATTTCCGGGTTGTCGCGCTGGACCGAGGCAAAATCCAGGTTCTCATGGCTTGAACCCGAATCCATGGAAGAAGCGGCACCGCCACCAAGCCCAATGAGCATTGAAGGGCCACCCAGAACGATCAGCTTGGCACCGACCGGAATATTGCCCTTCTCGACGTGATCCTCACGGATGTTCCCCAGACCACCAGCGATCATGATCGGTTTGTGATAGCCGCGCACTTCCTCTCCCGCGGCACCGGGAACCTTCTCTTCGAAGGTCCGGAAGTAGCCGGCCAGATTCGGTCGACCAAACTCGTTGTTGAACGACGCGCCACCAATGGGACCTTCGATCATGATATCCAGCGCCGACGCGATCCGTTCCGGCTTGCCGTATCCGATCTCCCAGGGCTGGGTATCGCCGGGCAGGTTCAGATTCGACACGGTGAAGCCGGTCAGGCCCGCCTTGGGCTTGGAGCCGCGGCCCGTGGCACCCTCATCCCGGATCTCGCCACCGGAACCCGTGGCAGAACCCTCAGCCGGCGCTATGGCCGTCGGGTGGTTGTGGGTTTCCACCTTCATCAGGATGTGGATGTCTTCTTCGTTGTAGCCGTAGACACCGGTTTCCGGATCCGGATAGAAGCGGCCGCCACGACTGCCACGGATAACCGAGGCGTTGTCCTTGTAAGCCGAAAGCACGCCTTCACTGTTCATTTCGAAGGTGTTGCGGATCATGGCAAACAGGGACTTTTCCTGACCCTCACCGTCGATATCCCAGGACGCATTGAAGATCTTGTGGCGACAATGCTCCGAGTTGGCCTGGGCAAACATCATCAGTTCCACGTCAGTCGGATCGCGCTGAAGATCGGTGAACGATTTCGCCAGGTAGTCGATTTCGTCCTCCGCCAGTGCAAGACCAAGCCTGGAATTGGCCTCCACCAGCGCAGAGCGACCACCGGCCAGCACGGGCACACGACCAAGTGGCCGGGGCTCCTCGTGGCTGAACAACAGTTCAGCTCCACCCATTTCATGAAACACTTTCTGGGTCATGCGGTCGTGCAACAGAGCGGCGATTTTCTCACGCTGCGCCAGCCCCAGTTTGCGACCGGCCCGGACGTAAAATGCCGTACCGCGCTCAATGCGATGAATCTGGCGCAGACCACAATTCCGCGCGATGTCGGTTGCCTTACTGGACCAGGGGGACAAGGTGCCCGGCCGTGGAACAACCAGGAACAGCACGCCATCGGGCTCCTCCACCGGAACGCTCGGACCGTAGGTCAGAAGCCGGTCGAGAATCGCCTGGTCGGACTCGGAAAGACTGCCCTCCAGATCCACGAAGTGCATGAACTCGGCATACACATGCTCGACTTCAGGCACAGCGTCCTGAATCCGGGTATGCAGTTTGCGGGAGCGGAAGGGCGAAAGCGCGGGAGCGCCGCGAAGTTCAAGCATGATATCAACCTGTATCGCGCGAAACGGGGAAGTCTGGATGCAATCTGAAAGGCCGCCATGATACTCGAAAGCGAGGTCGGGATACAGCGCCGGAAGCCTTAATTCCGTCCTGTACAATTGACATTGTTTTGCATATTAATTGAGCAGCTTTATTGACCAATGTAGTAGCAGCGACGATCATATAAAGGTGGAAGCGGAAGCCACAGCCAGTGACACACCGGATGCGTCCAACCCCTACACACTGACGTATCCCGACGATCCAGCGGTAACGGAGCTAGGGACTTGTCCAGAATTCTATCTGCTTTCGCGGCTGCGCCAACCCAGGCGGCACTGATTATCAGTGCTGCGCTCGTGGTTGCCGGCTGCTCGCGCCCAAGCACACTGCAGGAGGTTCTCGCTGAGGACGTCCTGCACGTCATCACCCGCGAAGCGCCCTCCATTTATTACGAGGGTCGGGACGGGGCAACCGGCTATGACTACGAGCTGGCAAAACTGTTTGCCAAGGAACTCGGAGTCGAGCTTCGCGTACGCGTGGCCGAAGACAACACCGAGGTCCTGTCCGTCCTCTCCAGAAACTATGCCCACATCGGTCTGGCCGGCTTGTCAGGCCAGCCCGGCATTGCCGACCAGTACAAGGTCTTGCCGACCGGCATCGCAGCCCAGTCTGTGGTGGTGTATAACCGGGATGCGCCGCGCCCGGACTCACTCGATGACCTGACCGGCCAGACCCTCCACCTGGTGGCGGAAAGCAACCACGAGCACCTGCTCAGGGGCGAAGAATCCGAATTCGACTGGCAGATGCACCCTGGCCTCGACCCCGCCGGCATTCTGGCGCGAGTGGAGAGCGGCGAGTTTGCCTATGCCGTGGTTTCATCGAACGAGCTGGAACTCAATCACGTGTTCTTTCCCCAGGTAAAGAAAGCATTCTATGTGGGGGAGCCGGAAGAGCTGGCGTGGCTGTTCCCGGCTGACCAGGACGACACCCTGGTCAACGCCGCCCAGCAGTTTCTCGAAAAACTCCAGGCCGACGGCACCCTGGCGCAGTTAGCAGAACGCTTCTACGGCCACCTGGACCAACTGAACTACGTCGGTGCCAGGACCTTCATGCACCACGTCGAAAACCGCCTGCCGAAGTACGAATCCCTGTTTCAGGATTATGCTGCCGAGTTTGGCATTGACTGGCGCCTGCTTGCGGCCATTGGATATCAAGAATCCCATTGGCGCCCCAACGCCGTCTCTCCAACCGGCGTTCGCGGCCTGATGATGCTCACCAGAAACACCGCCAGCTACATTGGCATCAACAATCGTCTGGACGCCGAGGAAAGCATTCATGGCGGAGCCAAATACTTCCGCATGGTGCACAAGAAGATTCCGGAGCGGATTCCCGAACCGGACCGGACCTGGTTTGCACTTGCCTCCTATAACGTCGGCTTCGGCCATCTGGAAGACGCCCGCCGCCTGGCCGAGAGCGCCGGCAAGAGTCCGGATCGCTGGATGGATGTGAAAGAATTCCTACCGCTTCTGGCACAGAAAGAGTGGTATACCAAAACCCGCTTCGGATACGCCCGTGGCCACGAGCCGGTCCTGTACGTGCAGAATATTCGTCGCTACTACGACGTGCTCGCCCGGATAACCAGGCACGCCGAGCCAGCCGCGATCCAGCCTGGAGAGCTGGTCAATCTTGACTCCAACCCCCGGAATCCGAGTGCGGCCCCAGAAGCGGAAGCTCATCCGGACTTGCGAGCCGGACTGCCGCCCGAGCTGGGCATGATCCCCCCGACCCTCTAGCGATGCAGGAACGCATTCAGCAATCCTCAGAGCGAGCTTCCAGCGCCCGTTCTACCTGAGCTGCCGAGAAGCCCCGCCGATTCAGGAAGCGGGCCTGGCGCACCTTTTCATCCCAATCGTTATCCAGGTCCGACAACCCGAAGCGCTTCTCCCTGAGCGCCACCGCCTGTCGGCACCAGTCCTCCTCGGTCATTTCCGCGACGCACTCAGGCGTGTGATGAACACCGCGCTGTTGCAGCTCCCCATGAATCCGTAACGGACCATAGCCAAGGTCCATCCTCTGGCGGGCATAGACATCGGCAAACCGGTTGTCGTCCAGCCAGCCCTCGTCTTCGTAATCGTCCAGGACCGCATCGATTATGTCAGAGTCGATCTTTCGCTGACGCAGCTTCAGCGATAGCTCCAGGCGGCTGTGCTCCCGTCTGGCGAGCAGCCGCAGAGCACTCGCGCGCGCCTTGTATTCCTGATCGTCCTGATTTTCCCGTTTTGCCATACAGCCCCTTCCCGCGTGCGCGTACAAAACGCTAGACTAGCCACCGAATTCATTCTTGCCGGCCAGCCCGGCAACAGTACCCGGCTTGCCGACAAGGTCAGCCGATGGCCGGTGGCGGATAACTTTGCCCGACACCGAGGACTGGTTTCAATCCCAAAGGATACCTTCATGGCCGCATTCATCCAGAAACTGTTCAAATCCCGCAAATCTCCGGTAGCAACCGAAAAAGTCCGCAAGGAAGCTCCGGCACCGGACGTACCGCAGGAAGATACGCGCGCCAACCTGAGGGAAGCCCAATTGGAGACACTCAAGGGTTCGCCCGGCCAGGCCGAACTCGCGGAACTGGCCGTCGAGGGCATTACTGCCGATATTCGGCTCGAGGCCGCAGGCAGGCTGACCGATGCTGACTGCCTTCAACAGGTTCAGAAAAAAGCCAAGGGGCGGGATAAAACCGTCTACCAGACTGTGCGCCAGGCGCTCCAGAAGTTGCGCGACGAACAGGCTCGACTGGAGGGGCTCTCACAAACCATCACCACACTAATCAGCCACGCCAATGACCAGGCCCGAAGCGATGACACCAAGCTCTACGAAGCACGACTGGGGGCCCTGACCCGCCAATGGGCGGAGGTAGAAGCCCACGCCAATGCTGAACAAGCCCAGAGTTTTCTAGAAGCCATCCATCGCTGCAATGAGCGCCTGGAAGCGATCCAGTCGGCACAGGCGGATGAAGATCGCCAAAAAGAGCAACTGCTCCAACGCGAAGAAACCCTGAACCTCCTGGCCGGTACGCTGGAAGAATTGCAGTCCCAAGCGCCGGAGACGCTGCCTTCCCTGGCCTCTCTCGATGCCTTGCAGAAAACCCAGGAGAATCGCTGGCTGGAAGCCACACGGGATACTTCTGTGGACAAGCAACAGCAGAAAGCCTACGAGGCCAGTATGTTATCCCTGCGCAATTACATCAGCGCCGTGCGCCACAGCTACCAGGAGAAAGACACCCTTACCGAGCTTGTAACAGCCATTGAATCCGGGGATGACGTCTCTGAAGAGCAGCGCGAACTGGGCAAGAGGCTGATCCGGGAGATCTCCTGGCCCGAAGGTTTTCCCATGCCTGCGCTGCTCGACCCCATCCGACAGCTGGCCGGCAAACGGAAGCAACCGGCACCCGACAGAACCGAAGATCAGGAGAAACAGAGGGCCATTGCGGCCGATCTGGAGAAATCCATGACCAGGCTGGAAGCGGCGCTCGAGGCGAAGCAGCTCAAGGAATCCCGACAGCTGTTGAAGACCGTCCAGCAGCAGTTCAAATCCCTGGATCGCCGCCATGGCAAACCGTTCCAGGCCCGAATGCAGCTGCTGAACGGACAGATGAGGGAACTCAGCGACTGGCTCGGCTTTGCAACCGAACCCAAGCAGATTGAGCTGTGCGAACAGATGGAATACCTCGCCGAACAGCCCATGGAACCGGAAGCCAAGGCCGAACGGATCAAGGAACTCCAGAATGAGTGGCGCAACCTCGGTGGCTCCTCGGATCGGGCACTCTGGACACGTTTCAAGGCGGCGTCCGATAAAGCATATGAGCCATGCAAGGACTATTTCTCGGCAAAATCAGGCCTGAAGCGGGCCAACCTGGAAAAACGACAGGCCATTTGCGACGAGCTGGAGACTTTCCTGAATCACGCCGACTGGACCAACATTGACTGGAAGGCTGCCGAGAAAATCCATCTGACCGCACGCCAGGAATGGAAAGCCGCCTGGCCGGTGGAGTTTCGTGAAAACCGTCAGGTCCAGAAACGTTTTGATGACCTGCTGAAAAAGCTCGAGGCACCGCTGGATCAGGAGCGCCAGAAGAACGAAGCCCTGAAACAGGAGATCGTCGAACGGGCAAATGCCCTTATCGACCACGAGCCACTGCAAGACGCCATGAATCAGGCAAAGAACCTGCAGTCCGACTGGAAGGCCATTGGCATAACCCGGCACCGGGAAGACCGCAAACTCTGGCAGGCCTTCCGCAAAGCCTGTGACCAGATCTTCGCTCGCCGGGACGCCCAGCGAAACGAGCAGCAGCAGGCGGCCCGGGCAGCCGATGATGCGGCGACTGCCGTGCTTGAAGAAACCGAGACACTCGGTAGCGATAACGACGCCAGCACCCTGACGGATGCCCTCAAAAGGCTCCACGATCTGCAGGTTTCGGCGCTGTCACCCGCCCTGAAGGAAAGGCTACAAAGCGAGAAGCAGAGACTGAAGCGAGCCATGGCAAACCAGGAGTTGCGGGCGAACGTCAGCGCCTGGCAATCACTGGTAATGGCACGCACGACAGGGCCGGCAGACAGGGCGGAAGTGCCCGGCCACTGGCCCGATCTGGCCGCCGACCAAAACAACCTCGACCACGGAGAACTGGTTATCCGGGCAGAAATTCTTGGGGGGATTGCATCACCGGATTCCGATCAGCAGCGCCGGATGGAGATTCAGGTTCAGCGTCTGGCGGAGGGGATGGGATCATCCGAGCAGGCCGGTGAGGGGATTGAGGAACTGGAGAAGCTGGTTGCTCGCTGGTGTCTCCAATCCTCTGACACAACACCGGACGAAGCCCTCGCGAAACGTCTCAGCGACGCGCTGGCAGCTCTGGTACCCGGCTGACCGAAGCAGGATCTCAGCTGCGCTGGTGCTCCCTGACAAAATCCCTGGCCGCCTGCACCTCGGCCAGGGATTTTTCTTTCATAGTTTTCAATTCGTCGTCGGCCAGAAAAAACATCATATCGATGGAATGTCGATAATACCGGGCCGGAAGGTGGTTCAGCGCAACACACATCACATCGGTCAGGTAATCCGCGTTATCCGCTTCCTGCCGGGTAGCGTCAATCGCATCCAGAACCAGCCGCTCATAAAAATTGTCGATGGCATCTCTGAGGGACATATCACCGTGCCTCCCGCATTCTTACGCCCTTACTCCTAACCATAGAAGCCGCCTGTCCTCTTGTCATGGCGGCTGAGCAATTTCGCCAATGCGATTGGCAGCCGGCGTCATTACCCCCGGTCCCTGCAAACGGCTATGGTTACGCCATCGGAAGTATTTTCTGAACCCACCATCATCAGAGGACAAATAATGACCACCGAGGCGTATATCTTCGATGCAGTCCGTACCCCAAGAGGTCGCGGTAAAAAAGACGGTTCCCTGCACAGCGTCAAACCCATCACGCTGTTGACAACCGTGCTCAACGCGCTGCAAGAGAGGAATAGCCTCGATACGTCGCAGGTTGATGACATTGTCATGGGCTGTGTCACCGCCGTTGGTGACCAGGGTGCAGACATTGCCAAAACTGCTGCCCTGGCGGCCGACTGGGATGAAAAAGTGGCCGGCGTGACCCTCAACCGGTTCTGCGCTTCCGGACTGGAGGCCGTCAATCTCGCCGCGATGAAGGTCCGTTCCGGATGGGAGGATTTGGTGGTCGCCGGCGGCGTGGAGGCCATGTCTCGGGTCCCCATGGGCTCTGACGGAGGTGCCTGGGCAACGGATCCGGAAACCAACCTGCACACCGGTTTCATGCCCCAGGGCATTGGCGCCGATCTGATTGCCACCATCGAAGGTTTCAGTCGCCAGGACGTCGACGGATTCGCGGTCAAATCACAGCAAAAGGCCGCCAACGCCTGGCAGAACGGCTACTTCGCGAAATCCATCGTACCGGTCACCGATCAGAACGGTGTCGTCATCCTGGATCAGGATGAGCACGTTCGGGGCAATGCCTCCATTGATGCCCTGGCCGGTCTCAAGCCCTCGTTCCAGATGATGGGTGAAATGGGCTTTGACGGCGTCGCCCGCGAAAAGTACCACTATGTGGAGAAGATCAACCACGTACACCACGCCGGCAATTCCTCAGGGATAGTTGATGGCGCGACCGCCATGTTGATTGGCAGTGAAGCGAAGGGCGCGGCTATGGGGCTCAAGCCAAGAGCGCGGATTGTAGCTACTGCCGTCACCAGCACCGACCCCACCATTATGCTGACAGGTCCGGCGCCCGCAGCGCGCAAAGCCCTGGAAAAAGCCGGGATGACCGCCGACCAGATTGACCTGTTCGAAGTCAATGAAGCCTTTGCCTCTGTGGTGATGCGCTTCCAGCGGGAATTGTCGGTACCTGACGAGAAAGTGAACGTGAATGGCGGCGCGATCGCCATGGGCCACCCTCTTGGCGCCACCGGCGCCATGATCCTGGGCACCCTGATGGACGAGCTGGAGCGCCGGGAACTGCGTTTTGGCCTCGCCACCCTGTGCGTGGGCGGCGGCATGGGTATTGCCACCATTATTGAACGCGTCTGAACCCGACACTTTTTCTGACAGGAGAACCGATTATGAGTGCCATCCGTTACGACCTGGGTTCAGACCAGATCCTGACCCTCACCATCGACATGCCCGGACAGTCCGCCAACACCATGAATGCCGCTTTCCGTGAAGCACTGACGCAGACAGCGACAAAGGTGAAGGCCGATCTGGACAAGATTCGCGGCATCGTCATTACCTCCGCCAAGAAAACCTTCTTTGCCGGCGGCGATTTGACCGAACTGCATAAGGTCACCCGCGAGGATGCCCAAACGTTCGAGGACATGGTGAATGGCCTGAAAGCCGACATGCGCTTCCTCGAGACCAGTGGCAAACCAGTGGTCGCGGCCATCAATGGCAGCGCGCTCGGCGGTGGCCTGGAAATCGCCCTGGCCTGCCACCATCGAGTTGTGCTGAATGATGAATCCATTCAACTGGGCCTGCCCGAGGTGACCCTGGGATTGCTGCCCGGCGGCGGCGGTACCCAGCGTTTGCCACGGATGATCGGCCTGGAGGCGGCCTTTCCCTATTTGATGGAAGGCAAGAAAGTCAATCCGAAAGCCGCCCTGAAAGCCGGAATCGTCGACGAGTTGGCCGAGTCGGCGGACGAGATGATGAGCAAGGCCCGGGCTTTCATCGAGGCGCACCCCAAGTGTCAGCAACCCTGGGATCAGAAAGGTTTCAAATTCCCGGGCGGCGCCCCACACCACCCCGCCATGGCGCAGAAACTGGCCATTGCCCCGGCCATGCTCAAGCAGAAAACCCGGGGCTGCTATCCGGCTCCCGAGCGTATCCTGTCGGCAGCGGTTGAAGGCGCGCAGGTGGACTTCGACAACGGCAGCCTGATTGAGACCCGGTATTTCGCGGAACTGGTGATTGGCCAGGTGGCCAAGAACATGACCGGCACTTTCTGGTTCCAGCTGAATGCCATCAAGGCCGGCGGTAGCCGTCCTGACGGCGTGGACAGGGAAACGTTCAGGAAGGTGGGCGTGTTGGGAGCCGGCATGATGGGTGCCGGTATTGCGTATTCCACCGCCACCCGGGGCATTGAGGTGGTATTGAAAGACGTTTCCGTGGAAAACGCCGAAAAAGGCAAAAACTACTCTGAAAAACTGCTGGCCAAGAAAGTCAGCCGGGGCCGCATGACCGAAGAGCAAAAGGCCGACATCCTCGGCCGCATCAAGGCGACTGACAGCGCCGACGATCTCGATGGTTGCGACCTGGTCATCGAAGCCGTCTTCGAAGACAGCAGCCTGAAGGCGAAAGTCACCCAGGAGGCGGAACCGAAGCAGGCGCCAAACGGCATTTTCGCCTCCAACACATCGACCATCCCCATCACCCAGCTGTCCGAGGCATCCGCCAGGCCCGACAACTTCATCGGCCTGCACTTCTTCTCCCCGGTGGACAAGATGCAGCTGGTGGAAATCATCGTGGGTGAAAAGACCTCCGACGACACCCTCGCTCGCGCGTTCGACTATGTGCAGCAGATAGGCAAGATCCCGATCGTGGTCAACGACAGCCGCGGCTTTTTTACCTCCCGGGTGTTCGGAACCTTTGTCAACGAGGGCATCTGCATGCTGGGCGAGGGTATCCACCCGGCCAGCATCGAGAATGCCGGCTTGTTGTCAGGGATGCCGGTCGGCCCACTGGCGATTTCTGACGAAGTCAGCATGACGTTGATGCAGCACATCCGCGATCAGAGCAGAAAGGACACCGAGGCCGCCGGTGGCACCTGGGTTCCACACCCTGCCGAGGCCGTGATTGACCAGATGGTCGATCAGCACGGACGCAAGGGCAAGGCTGCCGGAGCAGGCTTCTACGACTATCCTGAGAACGGCAAGAAACACCTTTGGTCTGAACTTGAGCGTCTTTACGTGGATGCCAACAAAGCGTCCGCGATCGAGCTCCAGGACCTTAAAGACCGGATTCTGTTCATCCAGGCCATTGAAACCGTTCGCTGTCTCGAGGAGGGGGTGCTGCGCACGGTGGAAGACGCCAATATCGGCAGCATTTTCGGTATCGGTTACGCCCCATGGACCGGCGGCGCTATCCAGTTCATCAACCAGTATGGCGTGCGGGCCTTCACCGAGCGCGCCCGGGAGTTGGCCGCGCAGCACGGAGACCGCTTTGCGCCGCCCAGGCTGTTGCTCGAAAAGGCCGAGACCAACACCCAGTTCTGCTGATCGGACTTGCCGGAGGGGCTTTGCCTCTCCGGCCCTCACTCCCCCGCCTTTTCCCCGCTGGAAACCCACCCTCACCTGACGATTTCATGGACAGATTGTCACGAACCGATACGAGCTGCCTATGGCAACGGTGGTAGCGCTTGCCTACAATAAATTTATTCGCCAACGGGAAAGTATCGTTCGTTCCTCTTGAACTCTGCCCCCAGCACCGTCAGGTATGTATTTATGACCATCGCGGAAAGAATTGTCGCCCATCGCGCACCAGCAAAAACTGCCCGGACAGGGATCTGCAAGGCCTTGACCATTGCCCTGCTGGTCTCAACGCCCCTGGCACTGCAAGCGAAGGTGGACGATTCTCCGGTGTACGAACCGGTTGCGCCGACCATTGATCAGGCCAGAGCCAATATCCTGATCGCCCGCCAGCTCCAGTTCACCCACTTCCGGGATCTTGGCATCAGTGATGAACTGTCCGGAGATGTGTTCGATTCGTATCTGGAATATCTCGACGGGCAACGGATCTATCTGACCCAGGAAGATCTGAACAAATTCAACCGGGTAAAGAACCAACTGGGTGCCGCCCTGAAGACCGGCCAGCTCCAGCCCGGCTTCGATATCTACAATCTGGTTCAGCAGCGCATCATTGAGCGCCTCCAGTTTGCCCTCGGTCTGATCAACAACGGCATCGGCGAGCTCGACTTCGGTACCGATGAGAGTATTCTGCTGGACCGCTCAGAGACCAGCTGGGAGGCCGACAAGCAGGCCCTTGATGATCTCTGGGTCAAGCGCATCAAGAATGCCGTGCTGGCGCAGCGCCTGAACGGGACCGATGATGAAACCATTGAAGACAACCTGCGCCGTCGCTACGAGGGCCAGCTGAAGCGAGCTTACCAGGCCAGGAGCGAAGATGCGTTTCAGGCCTACATGAATGCGTTCACCGGCATGTGGGATCCCCATACCTCCTATTTTTCCCCGCGCACGTCAGAGAACTTTAACATCAACATGAGCCTTTCACTGGAAGGCATCGGCGCGGTTCTCCAGTCCGACAACGAGTACACCAAGGTGGTTCGCCTGGTGCCAGGCGGGCCCGCATCCAAGCAGGGACAACTCCAGCCGGCAGACCGAATCGTCTCCGTGGCACAGGGCGATGAAAAGCCGGTCAATGTGATTGGCTGGCGCCTGGACGAGGTGGTCGACCTTATTCGGGGCCCGCGTAACTCGGTCGTCACCCTCGAAGTGATCCCGGCCAACGCAAGCGATGAAACCATCACCAAGGCCATTGCCATCAAGCGCGACGAGGTCAAGCTGGAAGAGCAGAGCGCCAGCAAGGACGTCATTGAGCTGGAGCGCAGCGGCACCGACTACACCGTCGGTGTGATCACCATTCCCACCTTCTATGCGGATTTCCAGGCCATGCAGGCGGGCGATCCGAACTACAAGAGTACAACCCGGGATGTCAGGAACCTGATTACCGACCTTGAGGAAGACGGCGTGGACGGCCTGGTGATTGATCTGCGCAACAACGGCGGCGGCGCCCTGCATGAAGCCAATGACCTGGTAGGACTGTTTATCGATAAGGGCCCAACCGTCCAGATCCGCAACGCCAACAACGACGTTCAGGTCCTCAATGACGAGGATCCCTCCGTAGCCTATGACGGCCCGCTTGTCGTTCTGACCAACCGCATGAGCGCCTCGGCGTCGGAGATCTTTGCCGGCGCCATCCAGGATTACGGCCGCGGACTCGTGGTGGGTTCGCAGACCTTCGGCAAGGGTACTGTCCAGGCGGTCCGCCCGCTCAATCATGGCCAGCTGAAGATTACCCAGTCGAAGTTCTACCGGGTGTCCGGTGGTTCCACCCAGCATAAAGGTGTGATTCCTGACATAGAGATTCCGTCCCGTATCGACAAGACCCGTATCGGCGAGGATGCCCTTGATCATGCCCTGCCCTGGGATCAGATCGAAGCCGTTCCCCACGAACGCTATTTTGACTTCAGCGGCATCATTGACGAGCTGAGAACGCGCCACGAAGAGCGCTTCTCCGCGAGCCCCGAGTTCAGCCTGCTGCAACAGGAGATCAACTTCCTCAACGAGCAGCGCGAGATGGACTCCGTCAGCCTGAACTTCGACAACCGCAAGAGCCAGCATGAGCAGATCGAGCGCACCCGGCTGACCATCGCCAATGCGCGCCGGGAATTGCGCGGCGATGAGCCGTTTGCCTCACTGGAAGATCTCGAAGACTGGCAGGATCAGCAGGCTGCCGAACTGGACACCACCGACGACGAACTGGACTTTGTTATTCGCGAAGGCGGTCACATCATGGCAGACATGCTGGAACTTGACCGGCACATGGCGTCCATCACCTCTCCCCGGCAGTTCGCTGCCCAGGCGCCGACTCAGTAAAGGAATCGAGCCTCAGCATGACGGAGCGTCCCAAGGATCAGGAACCCCGACAGAAAGCACGCGTACTCCAGGACATGTTACTGGATGCGCTGCATGCCATGCGGTCCATGGAGGAAGTTGAGGAACTGGGAAAAGCCGACAACACGGCCCCCCGAAATCCCGACGGCCTCATCGACCGGCTGGCCAGCCTGACGGGATCCGCGCTGCGCTTCGGCGCAAGGGCCACGGACACCTCGATGAGGGTCGGTCGAGCCCTGATCCATTCCCAGGATCAGCTTCGCGCCATGCTCACTGCGGGCCAGTCGCTGAAGGATATTCGCGAGGTCGCCGGGCTCACCTTGTCGGAAATGAGCGAAGCGCTGAACCTCAAGGACAAATCGGTGCTTGAGGCCATCGAGAATGGCACCACCACCCTGTCCTTCGAACTCATTCTGCGCCTTGCGGCGCTGATTGCCCGCAACGACCCGATTCCCTTCATCATGCGCACCACGCGCAACTACAACCCGGAAGTCTGGCAACTTTTGAATGACTGGGGGGTCGGACGTCTGCCGTTGCAGTTTGAAAGGGAACGGGAATTCATCAACATCTTCCGCCGGCACGATGATGCCCGTAACCTCTCCGATGATGGCTTCCGGCAGGTCCTGGAGTTTACCCGCCAGAGTTTCGAGATGTCCCTGCACTTTGTGGAGGAGCAGGAAAAGCAGGTCGCCGATGTGATGGCTCGCTATGAAGACCAGACCGGGGCGCACGACAAGCCCGCCACCGCTAGACGGAAACCCTCAGCCAAATAGCTCACGCATGCCGGTGATATTGGGATTATGAACCACGCCCTTTTCGGTCACGATGGCATCAATCAGGCTCGCCGGAGTAACGTCAAAAACCGGATTGAACACCTTGACGCCCGGCGGCGCCAGCGGCACACCGCGAATCTCCCGAACTTCCGTGCCTTCACGTTCTTCAATCGGAATGTCACCGCCGGATGCCAGTGACATGTCGACGGTACTGGACGGCGCCACAACCATGAAACCCACTTTATGATGGCGGGCCAGAACCGCAAGGCTGTAGGTGCCAATCTTGTTGGCAACGTCGCCGTTGGCAGCAATCCGGTCAGCCCCCACCACAACCCAGCGCACGTGACCATCAGCGAGAATGGCCGCTGCGGCACCGTCGGCATTGAGCGTAACCGGGATGCCTTCCTGCGCCAGTTCCCAGGCTGTCAGGCGACTGCCCTGAAGCCAGGGCCGGGTTTCATCGGCATACACGGTCTGCAGCAGTTTTTCTTCATGGAGGCGACGAATAACACCCAGCGCGGTGCCATATCCGCCGGTTGCCAGAGCCCCGGTATTGCAATGGGTGAGGACCGAGATCGGCTTGTGCGGCTGCATGACATCCAGGGCGTGGTCAGCCATAGCGAGGTTGGCCGCCAGGTCCTCATCGTGAATAAGAATCGCCTCAGAGGACAGACGTTTCACGGCTTCATCCAGCGAGTGACACTCGTGAAACACCCTCTCCATGCGCTGTAATGCCCAGAACAAATTGACGGCTGTGGGCCGGGAGGCCGCCAGTTCGCGGATTGCCTGTTTGATCTCGGCTTTCCAGTCACCACCACCGGCATGGCGGGCAGCCAGTGCGATGCCATAGGCCGCACTGATCCCGATGGCGGGCGCGCCACGAACCACCATGTCCCGGATACACTGGGCCACGCCCGAGGCACCCTCCAGGGTTATCCAATGCTCCTCGGCGGGCAGCAGGCGCTGATCCAGCAACTCCAGAGCATGTCCATGCCAGCGGATAGCCACCGTGCCAACGGCGCGGGAAGAAGGGGTTTTCGGGGATTTCGCCATAAATCAGCTCCGCCTCTGAAACGCTGAAAAGCGCCAGTATAACGTTTATACTTCCGGCCTACATTTTCAAAGCGCGAGATTTGCGCGCCCGGCTCTCAAGGCAGGTACATGACGGCAGACACCATCACCGCAGCCGATATCCGCATCAACGCCCGTTGGCTCATTCCCATCGAACCGGAAGCAGTCGTACTCGACAACCAAGCGGTTATTATCCAGGGCAACCGGATCGCCGCGTTGGTTTCGCAACAGGAGGCAGACCAGCGTTTTCGTACCCGGGAAACCGTGGACCTGCCCAACCATGTGGTCATGCCCGGCCTGATCAACGTACATGGCCATGCGGCCATGTCCCTGTTCCGCGGTATGGCCGATGACCTGCCCTTGATGGCCTGGCTCAACGACCATATCTGGCCAGCAGAAGGCGCCTTCATCAGCGAAGCCTTTATTGCCGACGGCACCCAGCTTGCCATGGCCGAAATGCTGCGTACCGGCACCACGACGTTCTCGGACATGTATTTTTTCCCGGAGGTTGCGGCCCAGTGCGCCCACGATGTCGGCATGCGCGCCCAGATCGCTTTCCCGTTACTGGATTTCCCCACGCCCTGGGGCACAGGCCCCGAGGACTACCTCAGCAAGGGCGAAACCTTTATCAAACAATGGCAGGGCGATCAGTACATCACACCCGCCATCGGCCCACATGCGCCCTACACGGTGTCGGATGCGCCCATGAAGAGCGCGATCCAGCTCTCCGCCAACACCGGTGCACCGATCCAGATCCACCTGCACGAAACTGAATTCGAGGTGAACGACGCGACCGAGAAACTCGGTCAACGTCCGGTCGCACGTATGGCCGAACTGGGACTTCTGGGACCGAATACCCAGTGTGTCCACATGACCCAGGTTAGCGACGCCGATCTCGAAGCAGTCACCGTATCCGGCGCCCACGTTGTCCACTGCCCGGAATCCAATCTCAAGCTGGCCAGCGGCCTGTGTCCGGTGCAGAAACTGTTGGATGCCGGGGTCAACGTTGCAATCGGAACCGACGGGGCTGCCAGCAACAATGACCTGGATCTGTTCGGGGAACTGCGCACGGCCGCCATGATCGCCAAGGTGGTGTCGGGGGACGCCGCGGCCCTCTCGGCACATGCGGCGCTGACCATGGCAACCCTGAACGGCGCCAGGGCGCTCGGCCGCGACCACGAGCTCGGCTCACTGGTGGCGGGCAAGTTGGCTGACCTCATTGCCGTGGACCTGAGCGATCCCTTCCTGCAACCGGTCTACGACCCCGGCTCCCACCTGGTCTACAGCAATCATGGCCGGGCAGTAAGCCATAGCTGGATTAACGGCGTACCCCAGTTACAGGACGGCCGACTAACCCGTATCGATGTCGCAGACCTCATGCTGCGCGTCGATAGCTGGAAGGAACGAATTCGCAACCAGCAGGCCCAATAACCGAATTCCGATAGATTGATCAGGCGGCACAGACCATGACAGACCAGAACGTAGACCGGAATGAAATTGCAAAGTTTGAAGCACTGGCCAGTCGCTGGTGGGATCCCACCAGTGAATTTCGCCCCCTGCATGACATCAATCCGCTGCGATTGAACTACATCGACGAGCGGGCCCCACTCGCCGGGAAACGGGTCCTCGATGTCGGCTGTGGTGGTGGCCTGTTGTCGGAAGGCATGGCGCAGCGTGGGGCCCACGTGACCGGCATTGATATGGGCGAGGCACCCCTGTCGGTCGCCAAACTGCACGGACTGGAGAGCGGCATCAAGGTGGACTACCGTCAGACCACCGTCGAGGACCTGGCTCGCGATGCCGACCACGCCGGCCAGTACGACGTCGTCACCTGCCTTGAAATGCTCGAACACGTGCCCGACCCGGCGTCGGTGATCCGAGCCTGCTCCACCCTGCTCAAACCCGGTGGCCACCTCTTCGTATCGACCATCAACCGTAATCCCAAGTCGTTCCTGTTCGCCATCGTCGGCGCTGAGTATGTCCTGAACATGCTGCCCAAAGGCACGCACGAGTGGAAAAAGTTCATCCGCCCCTCCGAAATGTCCGATCACCTGCGCCACGCCGGTCTTGAGGTGCTGGAACTGACAGGCATGACATACAACCCCCTCACCAAGATCTACAAGCTGGGCCGCGATGTCGACGTCAACTACCTGATGCATGCCCGAGACGCCCGTGAAATCTGAGCCCATACCATCAGCCGTTCTGTTTGATCTTGATGGCACACTGATCGACACGGCGCCGGATTTTATCCGTTGCCTGAACCAGCTCCGCCAGCAGCATGGTCTCACGCCACTGCCGGCTGACCACATCCGGCGCTCGGTCTCCAATGGCGCACGCGCCATGATTCGGGTCGGGTTCGGGCTGGAACCGGAGCACCCGGATTACATCGCGAAGCACACCGAGTTTCTCGATCTTTACGAGGCCGGTGTCGCCATCGAAACCGCCCTGTTTGACGGCATGGACCCGATTCTCAAGGCACTGGAGGCTCGTGGCATTCCCTGGGGGATTGTCACCAACAAACCGGTACGTTTTGCCGCCCCGTTGGTGGACGCCCTGGGCCTTGCACAGCGCTGCGCAGTCGTGATCTGCCCGGACCATGTAGCCGAACGCAAGCCCCATCCCGAAGCCCTGTTCCTGGCCTGCAAACAGATCGGCGCCGATCCCGCCAGCGCGGTGTACGTGGGCGATCACGAGCGCGATATCGAAGCGGGACGCAATGCCGGCATGAGGACCATCGCTGTTCGCTATGGTTATATCGAAGAGCCCGAATCGGTTGACCTTTGGCAAGCCGACCTGGTTGCCGACACCGTCGACGACCTGGCAAAGCTGTTACAATAAAAGCAGATTGAAACCCCTACCCGGCAACCGCCTGATACGGAGAACAGGTTATGCAAGATTACAAAGCCCCCGCCGATCTTCTGCAAGACCGCATCGTGATGGTGACCGGTGCAGGTAGCGGGATTGGCCGGGCCGCTGCTATTGCCTACGCGGCCCATGGCGCAACCGTGATCCTGGTAGGCCGCACCGTTTCCAAGCTGGAATCGGTATACGACGAAATCGAAGGCGCCGGCTACCCCAAGCCCGCCATCGTACCAATGAATTTTGAAGGTGCAGCGGTCAAGGAGTATGAAGAACTGGCCATGACGCTCGAGGAAAACTTCGAGCGACTCGACGGCATTCTCCACAATGCCGCCATTCTCGGTGACCGCAGCCCGGTTGAGCTGTACGACCCCGAGATGTGGAACAAGGTGCTGCACGTCAACGCGACCGCGCCCTTCCTGCTCAGCCGCGCCATGATCCCCCTGCTGCGCAAATCCACCGATGCTTCGGTAATCTTCACGTCCTCCGGCGTAGGCCGCAAGGCCAAAGCCTACTGGGGCGCCTACGCCGTTTCCAAGTTTGCCGTCGAGGGCCTGAGCCAGCTGATGGCCGATGAACTGGATGACGAGCGCCACAACGTGCGCGTGAACAGTCTGAATCCGGGCGCAACCCGTACCAACATGAGGGCGCGGGCCTATCCGGCGGAGAACCCGGAGCAGAATCCCGCGCCGGAAGACCTGATGCCGATTTACCTGTATCTCATGGGCAAGGACAGCCACGCTGTTACCGGCCAGCAACTGGACGCACAGCCCAAGTAATGGAACTGCTGTTTTACACAACGACCCAATGCCACCTGTGCGAACTGGCCGAAGCCCTGCTGGTGAACACACCCATGCCGGCGCCGATACCAGTCGACGTCGTGGATATTGCCCAGTCCGAAAAGCTGGTCGAGCGTTACGGCACCCGCATACCGGTGCTGCGCCGCAACGACACCGGTGCGGAGCTGGACTGGCCATTTACCAGGGATCAGTTACTCACGTTTCTTCAATGAGGATTGCCTGACATGCTAATGGTCATTTCCCCCGCCAAGACCCTCGACTATGAGAGTCCGCTGGCCACGGAAACCTATACCCAACCGGATTTTCTGGACGATGCCTGCGAACTGATTGATCAGCTCAAGGAACTGGAGCCCCATCAGGTCAGTAATCTGATGAACATCAGTGACAAGCTGGGCCAGCTCAATGCCGAGCGGTTCCGGACCTGGCACACGCCTTTCACCCCGGACAACGCCCGCCAGGCGGTGCTGGCCTTCAAGGGTGACGTCTACACAGGCCTCGATGCGGAAAGTTTCAGCGAAGATGAGTTTGCGTTCGCCCAGAAACACTTGCGAATGCTGTCAGGCCTTTATGGCATCCTGAAGCCGCTGGACCTGATGCAACCTTATCGGCTGGAAATGGGCACGAAGTTCGAAAACCGTCGCGGCAAGGATCTCTACGCCTTCTGGGGCAACCGGATTACGGACGAGATCAACCGCCTGCTGGCGGCGGACGACGGCGTATTGGTTAACCTGGCCTCCAATGAGTACTTCAAAAGCGTCCGGAAAAAAGATCTTGAGGCGAGACTGATCACCCCCCAGTTCAAGGACTGGAAGAACGGGCAGTACAAGATGATCAGCTTCTACGCCAAAAAGGCTCGTGGTCTGATGTGCCGCTTCGCAATCCAGAACGGGATCACCCAGGCCGACGATCTCAAGGGCTTCAACCTTGAAGGCTACTACTTCAGCGAAGACCAATCCGACAAGAACAACTGGGTTTTCCTGCGGGACGAACAACCGTAAATCCCCGTAAAACCAGGAATCTGATTAAATGAATGAGGCAGTCTTTTCCCAGATCGCCATGCTGGTGCTTCTGACCGGACTTATTGTCTGGATGGGCATCATTGTGTGGGATCTGGCCAAGAAATCCAGGGCGGGCAAGTTTGGCACCCTTGCCCTGTTTATCGTCCTCGGTGCCGGCGTGGTGGGCTTTATCGTAAAGACGGTCATGGTGGAAATCATGAACCTCTGACGCCTGAGTAGCCACTTTACGGCCACCAAGCGGTGGCCGTATCATCCCGCCTCTCTCTGTGTTTCCCGAACCGTCTAAAACAGCAAGGATCAAGCCTGATGTGGTTTCGTAATGCCCGTGTCTTCCGTTTTACCAAACCGTTTGATATCTCAGCCGAAGAGCTGGAGGAAAAACTGCAGGCCGATGCCTTCAAGCCCTGCGGTCCCCAGGAAACCAGCCGGCAGGGCTGGGTCCCTCCACTGGGAAAACATGGCGAGCAGTTGGTTCACAGCGCCGGCGGCTACCATCTGATTGCCCTGCGCAAGGAAGAAAAGATTCTTCCGGGCGCGGTGGTGAAGGAAGCGGTGGAAGAGAAGGCTGAAGCCATCGAGTTCGAGCAGGGCCGCAAGGTCCGCCGCAAGGAAAAGGACGAGATCAAAGAACAGGTCATGCTGGAAATGCTACCCCAGGCCTTTTCCAAGAACCGTCGCGGCTTCGCCTACCTGGCACCGAAGGACGGTGTGATGGTGGTGGACGCGGGTTCCGCCAAACAGGCGGAGGACCTTGCCTCCACCCTGCGTAAAAGCCTGGGGTCATTGCCCGTCCGGCCGCCGGCCGTTGAGCAGGCGCCGGCCTTTACCTTTACCGGCTGGCTGAACGAGACCATTGACCTGCCCGGTCAGGTGGTTCTCGGCAACGAATGCGAACTGAAGGATCCGTCTGAGGACGGCGGTGTGGTGCGCTGCAAGGGATTGGACCTCAAGGCAGACGAAATCCGGAATCATCTGGACGCCGGCATGCAGGTCACTAAGCTTTCCCTGACCTGGGACGACAACGTGTCGTTCGTGCTGGACGAGGAGTTGGGGATTCGCCGCCTGAAATTCGGGGAGACCCTTCAGGATCAGCTGGATGACGTCGACGTGGATGACGCCGTCGCCAAGTTCGACGCCGCGTTCACCCTGATGACCCTCGAGCTTTCAAAGCTGATTCCTGGGCTTCTGGAGGCCATGGGCGGCGAGGACCGCTCAGCCATCGTCGAGGAATGAACCAACAGGGCCCGGGCGTCTCTAGTGGACGCTCTTGCCCAACCGCTCCCGCTGCCAGTCTTTCTCCGGTTCGTTGAGCACCAGGCGCAGGTCCATTACTTCTTCTTCCGTGTTGTACTTGATCTCGAAACCGAGGTGCTCGGCCAGCTGCAACATGGGCCGGTTGTCGGGCAGCACATCACCGACCATCTCCACGGTCCCTCGAGCCCGACAATAGTCGATCATCTTCTGCATCAGCGCGACACCCAGGCCCTCGCCTTTCATCCGGTCGTGCACCATCACCGCAAACTCGCACTGCAGATTGTCGGCATCGGTCCAGGTTCGCACGGTACCGAGAGTCTCTTCCCCTTCGCCATCTTCCCGCGGCGCGTTGGCAATGAATACCATCTCCCGGTCGTAATCGATCTGCACCATCTGGGCCACGTCTTCCCGGGAGAAGTGCTTGCGGTACTGGAAGAAGCGGTAGCGGATGGATTCCGGGGATTGCAGCTCGTGGAAAGCCCGATGGGCAGGCTCGTCCTCGGCCAGCACAGGGCGGATGATGACCCTGCGTCCTGACTTCGGCAGCACAATCCATTCCTCCAACTCCCTCGGGTAGGGCTGAATGATCGGTTTACCCGGTTTTTCAGCAAGGTTGATGGCAATATTGACCGCCACCGAGCCCTGCTCATTGAACAACAGTGGGGAGATTTCCAACCCCTGGATCTCGGGAATATCGATCACGATCTGCGACAGGGTGACCAGGGTTTCGGATACCGCCCGGATATCCTCCTCCGGCTTGAGGCTGTGTTCTTTCAGCAACTTGTACATGTAGGTCCGGCGCAGCAGCTCCCTGGCCAGCACCATATTCAACGGTGGCAGCGCAATCTGGCGGTCCGTCATCACGTTGATCTGCGCCCCGGCCGCACCGCACACAACCAGTGGGCCGAAGAGCGGGTCGCGGGTGATGCCGACGCTGAACTCGATTCCCCCGACGTGCTGGTAAGAGCGCTGGACCGCAAAGCCCAGGAAGCCACTTTGCGGGAAATGCGATTGATACTCTTCCATGAGATAGCGACAGGCATCCATGATGGCCGCCTCGCTGTTCAGTTTCTGGATGGTGCCCTTGTACCGACGCTGGGTCGGGCTGAGATCAAGGAACGGGTGACAGCCCTGCTCATGGATAATGGTGATATCAACCGGGCGCCGCTCCACGGCAAAAACCTCCAGCACCTCCTCCATGTCATCACAGTACATGGTCTCGATGGTGCTGATGCCGTAATCGTCGATCAGATCCCGGGCCTCCCGGTTGGACAGATGCTTTCGGCCGTTCCGCAGAGCCTTCATGACCACGCGGCGGGTGTGGCTCCGATCGGCAAAATGATCGGTGAAGGATTCCGGGGTCTCCGTTAGCAGACGCTGGACGCGCTGATGCCGGACATGCTGCATGAACGCCATCACCGCCTTCTCCGGATTGAAGAAGGACGGCAACCCGGCCCGATAGAACTCTTCCCGGGCATCCATCACCGTGCTCTGGCCGAGCCAGCAGGTAAACACGTTCAGGCGCGTCCCCTTGGAGGCCTGGACCACGGCATCGGCAATCTGAAGGCTGTCTTCCGTCAGGCTCGGCGCATACATCACCAGAACATTGGCCACCTCGGGGTCCTTGGCAAGAATCCGGATCGCATTGGCATAGAGTTCGGGCGAGGCGTCGTAGTTCAGGTCGATGGGGTTGCGCCGCGTCCAGTAGGGCGGCAACAGCTCCGCCAGCGCATCGATACTTTGTTCCGACAACTGCGCCAGCTCTCCCCCCAGGTCGGCCAGGCGGTCCACCGCGAGGACGCCGGGACCAACCCCGTTTGCCATGATTGCCAGAGTCTCGCGACGCAGTGGTCGCATACGGGTCAGGGTTTCCAGGGCATCGAACATCTGCCCGAGGCCATCCACACGCAGTACACCGGCCCGCTGCAGCATGGCGTCGTAGATGGGATCACTGCGGGTCAAACCGTCCGGTAGTGCATGGGGAAACCACTCCGATTCCGGCACCCGACCAGACTTGACCGCGATCACCGGCTTGGTCCGGGAAGCCACCCGGACCGCCGACATGAAACGCCGGGGATTGGGAATGTTCTCGATGTGCAGAAGAATGGCCCGGGTCTGGGTGTCCTGGGCGAGATAATCGATCAGATCGTCGTGATCGATGTCCATGCCGTCGCCCAGGGTCAGAAAATAGGAGAAGCCCACGCCTCGGGCAAAGGCCCAGTCAATGACGGAACTGGCAATGGTTCCGGACTGGCCAACAAACGCCACTCGCCCCGGAATTGCGCCCATATGGGCATAGGTCGCGTTCAGGCTCCGGGCCGGAACCATTAGCCCGATCGTGTTCGGGCCCAGTACCCGAATCCCGGTTTCCCGCGCCGCTTCACGCACCGAGTACATCAGCGGTTGCCCGGTTTTACTGTGAGTCCGGGACATGCCGCCGGTCATCACAATCGCGGTCCGGACGCCCGCCTCCCCAAGACGCTTGATGGTCTTGGCAACGGTATCAGGAGGCGTACAGACAATGGCGAGATCCGGCGAAAAGTCCATCTTCGATACTTTTCTGACGCAGGGAACCCCGTGCACATTGTCATAATCGTTCTGGTTAACCACCAACAGCTTGCCGGGGTAGCCGCCACCCATGAGGTTCCGCAGCACCATACCGCCGAGGCTGTTCGCCCGCTCAGACGCACCGATAACCACGATGGAGTCGGGATTAAACAGACTTTCCAGATACCGGGTACTCAAGCTGGCTCTCCTTGGACGCCGGCCTCATGGCCGTACAGGTGATAATGTAACTAAATCAGATGACTTATGAGTGTATACCTTATCTTAGGCGGAGATGAATTGATGTAAAACGACTATCGCGGCCATTACGACCAAAGAAACACGGCAGCCGGTATTGTTCCCTGATAACATTGGTGAAAATAAAAGCAGATTCAGGGCGTTCAGAGGCGTATGACCACGGCATTTTTTTCTCATGATGACTGCATGAAACACAACATGGGCCCGGAACATCCGGAGAGCCCTGAGCGAATCACGGCCATCCTCAGCCAAATCGCAGAAACCAGTCTCGAGCAAGACCTGGATTGGGTCCGACCGGAAGAGATTACCCGTGATCAGCTATTGACCGTTCACCCCGAAAAGTACTTGCACCAGCTCGACCTGATGCAACCCACCCGCGGCCGGGTGTTCACCGACCCCGATACCGCCATGATGCCAGATACCCTGCGCGCCGCCCGTCTTGCTGCCGGTGCGAATATCCAGGCGGTGGATATGGTCATGAGCAGCCAGGTCACCAACGCCTTTGTCTGCGCCCGGCCTCCGGGGCACCACGCCGAACGCAGTAAATCCATGGGATTCTGCTTCTACAACAACGTGGCTCTGGCGGCCATGCGCGCCCTCACCTTCCATCAACTGGACCGGGTCGCCATCATCGATTTTGATGTGCACCAGGGCAACGGCACGGTGGATATCGTCGGAGGGGATGAGCGCATTCTCATGTGCTCCAGCTTCCAGCATCCGTTCTATCCGCACTCGCACGTGCACCGGCAGGCGCCAAACATTATCAACGCCCCGATTGAAGCGGGCTGTGCCGCCATCGAGTACCGCAAGGCCGTCGAGTCGGCCTGGGTCAAAAAGCTGCAGGATTTCAAACCCCAGGTGATCATGATCTCCGCAGGGTTCGATGGCCACCGACTCGACCCCATGGCCGAACTGAATCTGGAAGTGGATGATTATCGCTGGTTAACGGAAATGATCGCCAGCGTGGCCAGTGACCACGCCAATGACCGGATCATTTCAACGCTGGAAGGCGGCTACAGCCTGAAAGCGCTAGGCGAGAGCGTGACCGCCCACCTTGAAGTACTGAACTCGGTCTACTAGACCGGCATCAGCCGGCGGAGTCGCCCCCATAACCGTTTGCCTGCTGGAATGCCGGGCGTTCGCCCTCGCGCTGTAACCGGACATTGGTGCGACGGTTATCGGAGGGCCGCCTTGATACCGGGTACTGGTCGCCGTGGGCCCGCACCGTAATCATATCGTCGGCAACACCTCGCGCCTTCAGATAATCCGCCACCACATTTGCCCGTTCCTCGGACAATGCCCGGTTGTCGATACGACTACCCAGGCGATCACTGTGCCCGTCCACGAAGATCCGCTCGACCGTTGAGTCCGCCAGCACGTAAGTCACCAGGTTATTGAGCAACTGGCGGTCGGCCTCCGACAGACTGGCGCTGCCACTGGCAAACGGGATGCGGGTGCGCCGCACCTGATCGTAGTTCACTGGCAACAGGTTGGCCGTGCAGGACCGATAGCTGCGGAACTGGTCGGCAAAATTCACATTGGACACCTGAACCCGCACCGGGCGACCATCAAACCACGACTCCCGGGTGACCGTCGGGCGCATGCCCTCAAGCAGACCCTGAACCAGCACCATGGCCTTGCGGGTTTCCAGCAGCACCGGCCGGTTTCCGTCCGACACCGTGACTTTGCCCAAAGGCCGGGGGGCAACGCCCGGGCGCCATGCAGGGGCCTCGACAACAAGATCACCACGGCCCGGCCTCATCAACGGCGATTCCGACTCGAGGAAAAACGTGAGCCTTTCACCCGCCCGGTGCCGGAACACGGCCTTGCCATACCCCGGAACTTCGTGCACCAGGGAGCATTCAAAAACCGACTCCGCCAAGTACCACTGGCTGTTCTCGATGCCGGCACCGTAGCTCGAGGCCTCTGACGGCCCTGCCAGACCCAGCGCCATTGCACTGATCAGGCCAAGAGAGAATGTTCGGAAGCTGGATGCCATAGCGGATGACCAACGGGTTCAACTGAAACAATGATTTCTCCGGTTATCGGCCCTGCCCCCACCTTCTTTAGGCCCGGATACAAAAACAAACACTCTCCCCTTCTGGTATAATTCGCAAAATTTTTCCGGGCCATGGCCCACCGATGGAACTGCGGAAACCTCCCATGACCGATCAGATCACTCTTACCCGTCCGGACGACTGGCACCTGCACGTTCGCGACGGCGATGTCCTCAAGGATGTCGTCCCGGCCACCGCCGCGTGCTTCGGGCGCGCGATCATCATGCCCAACCTGGTTCCGCCAGTAACCACCACCGCGGATGCATTAGCCTACCGGGAGCGCATCCTGGACGCCGCCAACGGCACCGATTTCCAGCCCCTGATGACGCTTTACCTGACCGAGAGCACAACCGCAGAGACGATTCGCGATGCCAGGGCAGCCGGCGTAGTCGCCGCCAAACTCTACCCGGCCGGTGCCACTACCAACTCTGCATCCGGTGTCAAAGACATCCGCAATATCTACCCGGTGCTGGAAGCCATGGCTGAGTGCGGCATGTTGCTGCTTGTGCACGGCGAGGTAACCGACGCCGACATCGACATTTTCGATCGCGAGAAAGTGTTCCTCGAACGGGTGCTGGCTCCCACCATGGAAGCCTTCCCCAATCTGAAGGTGGTCCTGGAGCATATTACGACGGCTGATTCGGCGGAATTTGTCCAGCAGCACACCGGCAATAATCTGGGCGCCACGCTGACCCCCCAGCACCTGATGTATAACCGTAACCATATGCTGGTTGGCGGCATTCGTCCGCACCTGTACTGCCTCCCGATTCTCAAGCGTAACCGCCACCAGCAGGCCCTGCGTGACGCCATCGCAAGTGGCAACCCACGCTTTTTCCTGGGCACCGATTCCGCACCCCATGCCAGGGACCGCAAGGAAACTGCCTGCGGCTGTGCCGGATGCTATTCCGCCTATGGGGCCATTGGCCTGTACGCAGAGATCTTCGAGGAACTGGGCATTCTGGACAAACTGGAAGCGTTCGCCAGTTTTAATGGCGCGGATTTCTACGGACTGCCGAGAAACACCGACACCATCACCCTGGTCCGGGAGCCCTGGGCCATGCCGGAGCAGCTTCCCCTGGCAGACGGCAATATCGTGCCACTGAAAGCGGGTGAAACCGTTAACTGGCGCCTGGCGTAAACACCCTGACCTTTCATAACACGGCCATGATCGGAGTTTGAGTGACTGACGAAAACAAAGAACCGCATCCCATGTCCCGCCGCTTCCGCGGTTTTCTACCCGTCGTCGTTGACGTCGAAACCGCCGGCTTCAACCCGGAGCGGGATGCCTTGCTGGAAGTGGCCGCGGTGCTGCTGACCATGGACGAAAATGGCTACCTTCTGCGCGGGGAAACGCACTTGCAGCAGATTGATCCATTTGAAGGCGCCAACCTTGAGCAGTCGGCCCTGGATTTCACCGGCATTGACCCCTGGAATCCGGAGCGGGAAGCGGTCCCCGAGCGCGAAGGCCTGAGTGAGATCTTTACCCCCATTCGCAAGGCGGTCAAAGCCTTCGACTGCAAACGCGCGGTACTGGTGGGCCACAACGCCACGTTCGACCACAACTTCGTGTTTGCCGCGGCCATGCGAGCCGATATCAAGCGCAATCCGTTTCATCCTTTTTCCACGTTCGACACCGCCACCCTGGCGGGTCTGGCCTACGGCCACACCGTGCTGGCCCAGGCCTGCAAACTGGCCGGCATTCCGTTCAGTAACAAGGAGGCCCATTCCGCCGCCTATGATGCGGAGAAAACGGCGGATCTGTTTTGCGGCATTGTGAATCGCTGGAAAGATCTCGGCGGCTTTCCCCCACCCCTGATTGAAGAACCTGAGTGACCGTCACAAAAAACCCCGCCAAGGCGGGGTTTTTTGATCGCACGGGCTGGCTACTTACCAGTAGATGCCCCGCATGATTGCCGCGAAGGCCACCTGCTCGGTGGACACTTTCGGCTTCTGGCCGGATCGGCTGCCCGCCGCTGCCGGAGAATCCGGGAACATGCGATAACCAGTGTTCATCACGATCTCGCCCATCTTCGGCGCCAGTGCATGCAGCACCTGAGCGAAGATGCCCAGGCGGGTCGCAATGCGCTTCGGACGATAGATGATGGCTTCGGCAACCATGTCGGCGGCTTCGTCCGGCGTCAGGGTCGGGACCGAATCATAGATCTTGGTCGGAGCAATCATCGGCGTCTTCACCAGCGGCATGTTGATGGTAGTGAAGGTCACGTTGCGATCGGACCACTCGGCAGCCGCGCAGCGACTGAACGCGTCCAGTGCCGACTTGGACGCCACGTACGCAGAAAAGCGCGGCGCATTGGTCAGCACACCGATGGAGGAGATATTGACCACGTGACCGCGGCGATTTTCCAGCATCTTTGGCGCAAAGCCCATGATCAGGCGCACGGAACCGAAGTAGTTCAGCTGCATGGTGCGCTCGAAATCGTGGAAGCGATCAAACGACAGATCCAGTGAGCGTCGAATTGACCGGCCAGCGTTGTTCACCAGCACATCCACCTGGCCATGGTTGTCCAGAACCGTCTCCACAAAGCGGTCGGCGTCTTCCATGTCGGAAAAATCACACTGGTAGGCGTGCACGCTGGCGCCCCTGGATTCCAGTTCCGCAGCCACCTCTTTCAGGCGCTCCGGCTTACGGGCACCAATTACCAGGATAGCTCCGGCATCCGCCAGCTTCTGGGCGGTCGCCAAACCAATACCTGAGGTAGCGCCGGTCACCACGCACACACGGCCTTCGACAGTGCCACGCAGGGTGCGATCCTTGAACAGGTCCGGGTCCAGGTTTCGCTCCCAGTAGTCCCAGATCACCGCGGAATAATCGGTCAGGCGCGGCACTTCGATGCCGGTGTCCTTGAGCACACGTTCGGTCTCACGGGCGTCGAACCGGGTCGGGTAATTCACGAACGACATCACGGAGGGCGGAATGCCCATATCGTCCAGAATTGCGCCGGTCAGACGTTTCACCGGAGGCAGGTTCTTCAGACTCTGGCGAATGAACGGCGGAATGAAGCCGAACATACGGGAGTCAATCCGCATGCCCATCTTGGGCGCGTGACCAGCCTCGGAAAATATATTCAGGATCTCCCCGACTTTGTACGGATCGGAATCCACCAAATGGAAGCAATTGCCGTCTTCACCATCGAGATGGGCAATGTGATCCATGGCGTTCACCACAAAATCCACCGGCACGATATTCAGGCGGCCGCCTTCGATACCGATGGTCGGGACCCACTGGGGCAGAGCATGGCGGATTTTCTGGATCATCTTGAAGAAGTAATAGGGTCCGTCGACCTTGTCCATCTCACCGGTCTTGGAGTGACCAATGACCATACCGGGACGGTAGATGCGGAACGGAACCTTGCACTCTTCGCGGACAACCTTCTCGGACTCGTGCTTGGTCAGCAGGTACGGATGATCGAGCTTTTCCGCTTCCTCGAACATGTCTTCGCGGAACGTGCCTTTGAAAAGACCGGCAGCGGCAATGGAAGACACGTGATGGAAATGCTTCGCACCCATGGCTTCGGCAGCATTCACTGCAGCTCGTGTGCCTTCGATGTTGGTTGCCTGCTGGGCTTCCTCATCGGCGCCCATGTCATAGACGGCGGCAAGGTGGAAAAAATGATCAATATTGCCCTCAAGGGCTTTCATCGTCTTGGCATCGATACCAAGATTCTTGCTGGTGAGGTCGCCAATCACTGGCTTGACCTGGGACTCGTCTGCACCCCAGCGCTCCCTCAGCAACTCAAGTTTACCCTGGGACTGCTCACGCACCAGTACGTACACCGTACCGCCCCGTGCCAGCAGTTTTTCCACGAGAAAACGGCCAATAAATCCGGTGCCACCCGTCAGGAAATAGTTCATCAATTATCCACCCTGCTTGTTGCTCATTTGTTGTCTATCCATGCCGGCACCCATTTAGACCAAAGTCGTAGAGTCTTCCGGAAACGACGGCATTGTACTTAATTGCAACCCTCATGTATCGAACTTTTTTAGAGCTTTTACTCTGTAACCTCTTGTTTTTATTAGAGCTAATACTCTAACCCGGGACGCGGGCTCCAGCCGGAAGCCTGTCCCGTATGTCGACACAATGATTTTGAGACTAGCACAGGAATTGGTCTGTGCCTGCCCTCTCATTCGATTACTGGAAAGCAATGAAACACCCCGCCAGCAATGACATAATCAGGAACTTATTGCGCCACTTGGCGTCATCATAGTTCACAGAAATCCTGGATCTGCGGAAGCCACACCATGCCGAAAGAAAACCCGAACACCGAACGCTACATCACCATTGCCCGCGCCTGCCTCAAGGCCATTAACGACACCGCCGAAACGTCCGGCAGCCGCGAGGAAAAAATCCAGGCCGTCTACGAGGCCATCGACTCGGCATTCCAGGCGGAGTTTGCCGATTACCGGCAATCGGTCGCCATCATGGCAACCGTATTGGAGCGCATTGCGTCCGGGCAAATGGACGCCGATAAAGCCGTGGACCTGGCCCGCAAGACCCTGGAGCAGCAACCAGAAAGTACCCGCAACGCGTTGATGCACTGATTACGCCCGAACTCTCAATAGATGAACGAGGCCCTATGAGCACTGGTACCCCCCGGAACGCACGAATCCGCTCGACGATCGCCACCGTGCTGGCAATGCTCGTGCTGCTGTTCAGCAGCACTCTGGCCCTGTCGGCGCAGCCACCGGTCAAGAGCCCTGCCGACGACAACGACTACCGTTTTATGGAGCTGGACAATGGCCTCCGCGCGATACTGGTATCCGACAGTGATGCCGACAAGGCCGCAGCTTCCATGAACGTAGCGGTTGGCAGTGGCGATGATCCGGCCGACCGGGAGGGCCTCGCACACTTCCTCGAGCACATGCTGTTCCTGGGCACGGAAAAATACCCGGAGCCGGGAGAGTACCAGCAGTTCATCAAGAGCCACGGCGGCAGCCACAACGCCTACACCGCGTTCCAGGACACCAACTATTTCTTCGACGTGGAAGCGCCCTACCTCGAACCCGCCCTGGACCGGTTTGCTGAACAGTTTGCCGCCCCGCTGTTTACCGCCGAGCTGGTCGACCGGGAAAGAAACGCGGTGCACTCGGAATTCAGCTCCAAACAGAAAGAGGACGGCCGCCGCTTCTACTCGGTCAAGAAAGCGGCCAGCAATCCTGAGCACGCCTTTAACCAGTTTGCGGTGGGCAATCTCAGTACCCTGGAAAACACCGACGACAATCCGCTCCGGCCCGATCTGATCCAGTTCTGGAAAGACCGTTATTCCGCCAATCTGATGACTCTGGCGGTCTATGGTCCCCAGCCGTTGGACGAACTTGAGCAGATGGTGAAGAGCCGCTTCAACGCCATCGAGAACCGTGAGCTGGAACCCAAGAAGCACCCGGCTGCCTTTTACGAGGATGACAGACTTCCGGCCAAGGTCACTGCAGATGCCATCAAAGACGTGCGCAGCCTGACCCTCTCCTTCCAGATTCCCTCCCAGGAGGACAACTACCGCACTAAACCAGCGGGTTACATCGCCAACCTGCTTGGGCACGAAGGTCCGGGCAGCCTGTTCGATGTGCTCAAGCGCGCCGGACTGGTAGAGAGCCTTTCGGCCGGCCAGGGAATGGACACGGGTGAAGGTGCCACGCTGGAAATCAGCATGTCCCTGACCCCCGAAGGCCTGCGCCGCCAGGACGACATCCTGCCGCTGGTGTTCGCCTACATCGACGAGATCCGGAGCAACGGCATCAGCGAACAGCGGTTCGCCGAGATGCAGCAACTGGCCCGTATCGATTTCCGTTTCCGTGAGCAGGGCGAACCGGTGCATGAAGCCATGGCGCTAGCGGGTCAGCTTCAACACTATCCGCCCGAGGACATTCTCAGCGCGCCCTGGTTGCTGGAGCGCTACGCGCCGGAGCAGTACCAGACCATTCTGGATCACCTGACCCCAGAGAATCTGATGGCCTTCGTTCTGGCACCGGAACCGGCGCTGGAGAATCCAGAACAAACCCAGTGGTACGGTGCCGAGTGGCAATGGGAAGCGCTGGATCCGGAAGCCCTGGAGGGCAATTCACGACCGGAACTGGCGTCCCAGCTCAGACTGCCCCAGCCCAACCCGTTTATTCCCGAGGAACTCGCGATGGTGGCGGGGCCCACCATGGAGCAGCCCACCCGGCTGGGCAGCCAGGACGGTCTGGACATCTGGTTTGCCCGGGATACACGGTTCGATACCCCCAAGGCCAACGTGTTTATCAGCCTTCGCACACAAGCCGCACGGGTATCGGCCCGCAGCAGTGTCCTGACCCAGCTGCTGGTGGATGCGGTAAAGACTAACCTCAATGCCTGGGCATACTCGGCGCGCCTTGCCGGGCTGGATTACAGCATTTATCCCCACCTGCGCGGCATAACCGTTCGGGTCGGTGGCTACAGCGACAAACTGCACACGCTGATCAACCGTATTCTGATGCAGGTGGCGGAGCCGGACCTGACGCAACAGCGTTTCGACATTGCCCGCCAGAACCTTGTCGACAGCCTCAGGAACAAGGCCAAGAACCGACCGGTGGAACAGACATCGGAGTTTATCCAGACGGCCCTGATCGAGGGTGCGTGGAGCACCGAGGACAAGCTCGCGGCCGCGCAACAGGTGACCCTGGATGAACTGAAATCCTTCTCAAGAGCCCTGCTCTCGGAGGTGGACCCGCTCATGCTGGCCCACGGCAACCTGAGTCGCGCCTACGCCCTCAACCTGGCACAACAGATCCGCGCGATTGTGCTTGATGACAGTCGCTTCGCCAAAGTGGACCGTAGCCGGGTACGCCAGCTACCACCGGAGGAAACCCTGGTGACACTGGATGTGAACCACCCGGATACCGGCTACACCCTTTATATGCAGGGAGATAATACCAGCTTCGAAGAGCGGGCCCGTTTTCGGCTGCTGGCGCAGATCATCAGCAGCCCTTTTTACGAGAATATCCGCACGACACGCCAGCTCGGCTACATCGTCTACGCAACGCCGTTTGAGATCCTGGAAACGCCGGCTCTTGGCTTTGTGATTCAATCCCCGGGCGCCAGCCAGGAACAAATTGACCAGGCCGTTCGTCAGTTCTCAGAGAATTTTGAAACCCAACTGGCCAGTCTGGATGATTCTAGCCTGAATCGAGAAAAGCAGGCGGTGATCAGCCAATTGCTGGAGCGGGAACGCCAGCTCGGTGACATCTCAAGCAGGTACTGGCGCGAGATCGACCGCAATGCCACAGACTTCGATTCGCGGGAAAAGCTGGCCAGGGCGGTACAGGGCGTAAGTCGTGAGGCCCTGCTGGAAACCTTCAGAAAAGCAGTCTTGAGCCGTGAACAGGCACTGCGCGTGGTGACTGGCGAGGATGGCCTGGGCGCCGACAGTGCGCTGACCCGTTTGATGGCGAGGCCGCCAGTCCCCGCAACCTGAACTAGGCCTCTGGCAGGCGCTGAAAACGCGCCCAGTCTTCCGGCTCGTCCACATCCCACCGGGGCTCCAGCAGACTGACGCGGAGCCCTGATTTCTCCATACGGGCCAGAGTCTGCATCAGTACGTTTTCGGTCCCCCATTCAATGCCATCCAGCATGCCGGGCACAACCCGGCTTGCTCCAATCAGGACATAGCCGCCGTCGTCGGAGGGTCCAAGCACCACATCAAACTCAGCCAGCCGTGTAAGCGCCTGACGAACGTACTGAGGATCCACCGAGGGGCAGTCACTGCCAATTACCATGGCCCGCTCGTGGTGTTCAAGCGACTCGCTTAGTGCTGCCTGCATCCTGTCACCCAGGGTTTCTCCATGCTGAATCTTCTGTTCAAGGCCGGCGCGTTCGAGGTTCTGCATGATGATATCGGCCTCGTCAGGCGCCCGTTCCAGCTCGCGATCCCACCAGAACTGCACCGGATAGCCCGTTGCACAGAGATTATCGAGAACCGCCAGAGTGAGCGTGACATGGGCCCGGAGCGCACCGCCTGCCCCTAGGGCTGGCATCAGGCGGGTCTTCACCCGCCCTTGCTCGGGCCATTTGGCGAACTGCATCAATACGGTGCTTGCGGGGGTACTGTCAGGCATTGCGAACATCCGAACGATAGGCCTGGGCCAGGGATTCCGGCGATTCACCGCGCCAATAGCGCCAGCGCAACCGCCACATCAGGAAAATCGTACGCCAGGGGCCAAGCTTTTCCCAGCGCCGGCTGTCGGTAATCACCGGTGAGTGAATGCAGTAAGGACGTGAGACCAGAGACAGGCGCCTTGAGAATTCGACATCTTCCATCAGCGGCTGAGCGTGAAAGCCGCCAAGGGCCTCGAACGCGTCCCGACGCACAAACATGGCCTGATCGCCGGTACAAACGCCGGTCAGCCAGGACCGTTTGTTCATGAACCAGGCAATGACCCGAAACAACGGCCGATGCCCACTCAGCCGAACATCAAAACGCCCCCAGGCACGGCGGCTTGCCATGAAGATTTCCAGTTGCGTGAGGGCATCGACGGGCAGACGGGTGTCTGCGTGCAGGAACAGCAGCAGGTTGCCCCCTGCGGCTGCCGCGCCTGCATTCATTTGGGCGCCACGCCCCTTATCGGAGTCCACGACCCGATCACACAGAGGCCGGGCCAGCCCAGCCGTACCATCATCACTGCCGGCATCGACAACAATGACTTGATGGCCGGCCTCCCGAATGGGGGCCAGGGCTTTCAGGGAACTCTGGATGCCGGCGGCTTCTTTCCACACCGGCACAATGACGCTTAGGGAAAACGGGTTGGGCAAAGCTCACTCCGGAAAAACCGTGGAAACGGGGCAACACCTTGAGCCATCAGCTCCAGACCGCTATCATACCGCCCTTCCTGAGGAATTGCCCCCGTAGCTCATCTGGATAGAGCGTCCCCCTCCTAAGGGGAAGGTAGCAGGTTCGAGTCCTGCCGGGGGTACCATCCCCCTCCTCGATTGCCCCTAGCCAAGTAGATTTACCCAGAATCCCACGGATTAGATTGCACCTGCACAAAGTCACTCTCGAAGTCCTGACCTGGCTCAATCTGCCTATCTGACGATGTTATATATTTATAACAATCGACAAAGCCGATCAGGGAGCTGACCAATGACTAAGCTGATTGTTACAACTGCCGTGCTACTTTCAATTCTCTCCATGCCGGCTTCAGCCCAACCGGCGGCGCAGTCCACGGATGAAATGGTCAACGAGGCGCGCGCGATGGTAAAAGCGTTCGGTGGCTCTCTTAAACAGGCGCTGCAGGCGGCCATCAAGGAAGGCGGTCTCACCAACGGAATTGGAGTCTGTAAAACCGTAGCGCCCGAAATCGCCGCCAGCAACAGCAACGACGAATGGAGAATCAGCCGAACAAGCCTGAAAGTCCGGAACTCGAATAATGCCCCGACAGACTGGCAGGCAATCCAACTTCAGGCCATGAAAAAGCAGCCGGTGAAAAACGGCAAGCCGGTAGAGGTGTGGCAGGTTTCCGAGGCGTCTGGACAGCCTGAATTCCAGTACATGAGCGCAATTCCGACTCAAAAGCTCTGCCTTGGCTGTCACGGCGACTCGATCGACCCGAAGGTAAAGGCCAAACTGGCCGAGCTATACCCTGAAGACAAGGCTACCGGGTTTTCAGAGGGGGATCTTCGCGGCGCATTTGTAGTGACCCGAAAAATTCCAGCACCCGAATAAAGCCTTCGATCTACACAGCCTTTTCAGGTGCCAGGAAACACAGATTACTTTTCGTCGCCCTAGAGCGGCAACGCCGCGACGCAGGTATCCTCGTAGGAGACTTCACTGCCGTTGACCAGCACTTCAAGCCCGAAGCCCCGGCCGGTGCTCTGCCCATAGCGCGCTTCAACCGTACCGTCGCCCTCGAGAAGAACGTGACCACGAATTGGGCAATCTTCGGTCAAAACCACCTCGATCGGAGTCGGTGTCGAGAAAGAGACATACCCTCCAAGGGCAGAGCTCACCAGGTCCGTGCTCATTGAAAGCGTATAGATGTCAACGGACTGCGAAACCACAAACTCGGAATTGCGTGTGGCGACGTACTCGTTGCCCAGCCGATACTCCATTGAAGGCGATACGGTGGTGATGGAGTAATTGGAATCACTGGTGGCGCGAATCGTTGCCGTCTGGCTACCCAGAATCGCCAAGTCCGCACCGGAATCCAGTTCCTGGCCGGAGATGTCAATCCGCTGTGCTACCGTACCGGACGAGCCGTCTCCGGAAGCGGTTGCCTCCAGGCGATACTCGCCATTCAACAGCAGCACTCCATGGTTGAAGGTCTGGACCTGGCAGTTACTCAACGTGAACACATAGTTCTCGCTGGTCGAGCCAATCGTCTGCTGGACGTCCACCACCCCATCGGGGTTTACGCAGCTGTATTCAGGTTCGGCCGCAGCTGCGGTGGCAACCGCCGTGTCACCGGACGGTGACTGGAGGGAAACCTCAACGTCCTCCACCAGCGAAATTACGCCATTAATATCGGAATAGGCTGTCGTTGCATCCTCTAAATCGCCCTGAACCCGTAATGAAGCCTTTTTACCGCCGTAGCCCTGGGTATCGAGGGACAGCTGGGCTGATGAGCTGGCCGTGCTGCCACCACCGCCACCTCCGCCACACCCCGTGATCAGAACGGTTGCTACTGCCATCGAGAGAAATTTCACGCTTGTGATGTCCATTTTTTACTGCTCCTTTTCGGGATACACCTCGATCGCATCCGGACCATGCAACCACCCGGTATTACCGCCCCAGATATATCCGTGGGCGAATGATTATGTGTCTATAAGCTACCGCCTAATCGGACAATTGCCAGTCCAATGCCCTATTATCCGTGTGGAGTTGCGCTTGAATTGAGGGCTGTGTCACATCGCGTCCGGATCTGAGCGAAATCCATCCGGGTTTAACAAATTGCGAATTGTCGTAGACTACTCCGCCAAAATGATCTGACAGAGGTAGCACCTGCCATGAAATACCGCATCATCCCGGTTACTCCCTTTCAGCAGAACTGCACGCTGATCTGGTGCGAAACGACCAGGAAAGCGGCGGTGGTGGATCCGGGTGGCGATCTTGATCGAATTCGCGCAGCCGTCAGAGAAGAAGACGTTAGCGTTGAAAAAATCCTGCTAACCCACGCTCACATTGACCACGCCGGCGGCACGGCGGAACTGGCAAGGGAGTTGGCCGTACCGATCGAGGGCCCGCACCGGGAGGACCACTTCTGGATCGCAGGCCTACCCCAGCAGGCGCAGATGTTTGGCTTCCCAACACCCGAGACCTTCACTCCGGACCGCTGGCTGACCGACGGTGAAGCGGTGACTGTCGGAGATCAAACCCTGCAGGTGCTGCACTGCCCGGGCCACACGCCCGGCCATGTCGTGTTTTTCCATCAGGCGTCGAGGCTGGCACTGGTTGGCGACGTCCTCTTTCATGGCTCCATTGGCCGCACCGATTTCCCGAAAGGCGACCACGCCACGCTGATCCGGTCGATTCGGGAGAAACTGTTCCCCCTGGGGGACGATGTCGCTTTTATCCCGGGACACGGCCCCATGTCCACGTTCGGAGAAGAGCGCGCCACAAACCCGTTTGTCTCAGACCATCGTGGTTAGTCCTGCGACAACCTGAACTGGCCGATGATCTGCCTGAGATTTTCCGCCATGGCCAGCAGATCCCCCGCAATGCGAGACGTTTGCTGGGCATCCTGAGAAGTTTGCTCGGCGGAGCGGCTGATCTCGATAACGTTGTGATTGATCGATTCAGACACCTCGCTCTGCTCGTTAGCCGCGCTTTCCATCTCCTGGTTCAGGTCGGTGATCTGCCGCACAGCCAGGGCAATGGTCTGAAGCTCGGACTCGACCCGTAGAATAGCCCGGACCTGGTGTTCCGCCATTTCCGAGGCGTGACTCATGGTCCCGACACAATCCACCACTTCATTTTTTAGCCCGGTGATGGTGTTGCGAATCTCCTCCGTGGAATCCTGGGTACGGGACGCCAGTGCCCGAACCTCATCCGCCACCACCGAGAAGCCGCGCCCCTGCTCTCCTGCCCTCGCTGCTTCAATGGCGGCATTCAGAGCCAGCAGGTTGGTCTGGTCTGCAATGTTGGAAATGACCTCAAGCATGTCCGACATCTGGCTGGTGCGCTGGTCGAGTTGTTCAATTCGCCGTGCGCCCGACTGAACCTCCGCGTTCAGCGCCTGGATGCCTTCCACCGCATCCCGTGCCAGCTGTTCACCGGCACTGGCAGAGGCGGCTGTGTCGGCCGATTTCTGGGTGGTATGAATGGCGTTTTCTCGAACCTGAACCGCGGAGGCAGCCATCTCCGTGGTGGCACTGGCCACCTGGTCGGTGTTGTCACGCTGAGCCAGCACTTCCCGTTCGGTGGTCTCTGATTTCTCCGCTATGCCGCGGGCGGCGCGCTCGACCTGCTCGGCATTATCCATCACCGTATGCATACTCTCGCGGATTTTCGCCATCATCCGGTTAAAGGCCCGGGACACCGATCCAATCTCATCGTTTCGGCCCACCTCGAGTTCAATGGTCAGGTCGGAATTGCGGGATATCTCGTCCATACGGTCATGGAGCCGTCGCAGGCGTACAAACACCAAGCGGGCAAGGGCGAAGGCGGTCAGGAAAAACACCACGGCGAAAATCACCGCCTGGATGCCACCACTGGTCAGCAGCTGTTGATTCAGCCGCGCGTCGGTCGCAGCCAGGGAATAATCCACCCGAATGGCACCAAGTACCTGTCCTTCCTTGGCCTGATGACATCCGAGGCAGTTCACTCCCTGGTAATTCTCACTGGCAACAACAGGCTCGACCAGCGTGTAGACACGGCCATCGTCATTGCTGGAATAGGACTCGACTCGCTCACCGGCAAGGGCCTGCCGATCCAACGCATCACGTTTCTGCTCGGCTGCGGTACCTTTGCCGAACATCTGGTTCAGGTGATCACTGCGAACGACCCGGATATCCAGAACCTCGTCCGGGGCCATGACTTTCTCGCGCAAGACATCCCGGTTCGCGATCGTGCCCGTCACCATCATGGTGTTTAGGCCATCGAAATAGGATTTGGCGAGACCATCCACGTATTGGTGGCTGAATTCCTCCATATGCTCGCGCTGAGCCTGAGCGTTGTAGAGAACCGTTAGCACGAGAATCAGGGAGAATGCCGCCGCCAGCGCGGCGAGCAATAAAAAGCGGATGGAGTGTTGTTTTTTCATGGCAGTCCGGCTGAAAGGCACACAGAGGGTGATTTAAGTGTCGCGTTTGGCGTCGGTCAATGACAACGAATCGACATCGGACTCTATAGAAACGCGTCATTTTTTTACTGACACAGATCAGATCTGAGGCAACTCCCAGACAAAATCCGCCCCTCTCACCCCCGTCGTGCGGAATGGCCCGAAACGTGCATATATCAAGGCAGACGATGATTTTCCGGCACCCCTATTCGTTGCCAAGAGAGGACAAAAAGCCATGTCACTACTGACATCCCTGATCCGGGCGAGCACCCAGTTTCAGCAGGCGATGGAAAAACGCCCGTCGCCGGACAGTGCGGCGCAGGGGGCGCCAGCGAAGGCTGACAGGCCATCTCCCCAACCCGCTGGTGCGCCGGGTGATGACCGTTTCACCCCTTCTGGCGAAAACAGCACGGACCTGGCCAACCTGAAATCCCGCAAACTCGCGATGACGGATTACAAACAGTCGGTGGGGCAGGATCTTGCCTTCGTGCGGGAGACTTTGCGGCACAAGCTTGCCGAGTATAGCCTTGCGCCAAACACGGCGCTGAACGTTAATCGGGATGAGAGTGGAAAGATTCAGGTGAGCGGCAAGATCACCGAGGAGTCCAGGGCAGTCATCGAAAATGACCTGAACATCAACAAGAACTTCAAAGACGCGTTCAGCCGCTTGAGCATCAATGAGCCGACGCTACATTTCATGGACAACGCCCTGAAACTGAACCAGGCCTACGGGGTAAACAACCCGCTACTGGACACGCTCATCAGCGAGAACCAGCAGTTCAACGGGCTTCAGGACCTCGTACACCGCTATGACACTCTGCGTCGCTCCGCCGGTGCCGAACAACTCGAAGCGTCGGACAACAACCGGAGCTACGCCTTCAACCTGAACGCCCGGGCCTAGGCCCTACACCTCAAACGGCGCGGGATCACCCTTACCGACCCGCGTCACCACCGGGGCCTCGCCGGTGAAGTCCACAACCGTCGTGGCCTCCATACCGCAGAAACCACCATCAATGATCAGGTCCAGCTCATGCTCCAGGGTCTCCCGGATGTCGTAGGGATCGGTCATGGGCTCGGTTTC
Source organism: Marinobacter sp. F4206 (assembly GCF_019392195.1). NCBI lineage: Bacteria > Pseudomonadati > Pseudomonadota > Gammaproteobacteria > Pseudomonadales > Marinobacteraceae > Marinobacter > Marinobacter liaoningensis. The sequence goes on along the minus strand of NZ_JAHXKI010000003.1, from coordinate 569,712 downwards.
ACCGGGCAGGATCAGCGTGCTGCTCATGATGGGTTCGCCGAGCTCCCCGAGCAGCTCCTGAACAATCGCATTGTCTGGAACACGGACGCCAACCGAACGCCGCTTGGGGTGCAGAAGCCGGCGCGGCACTTCACTGGTTGCATCCAGAATGAAGGTGTACGGGCCGGGGGTGAAGTTCTTCAGTAACCGGTACTGGGTGTTATCCACCTTCGCGTACACGCCGATATCGGACAAATCCCGGCATACGAGCGTAAAATTATGCTTGTCATCGAGGCGCCGAATCCGCTTGATCCGGTCTGCCGCCTGTTTGTCGCCGAGGTGACAGCCGATGGCGTAGGCAGAATCCGTAGGGTACACAATCACCCCGCCCCGACGCAGAATATCCACCGCCTGGTTGATCAGCCTCTTCTGCGGCGTTTCCGGGTGTATCTGGAAAAACTGGCTCATGAGCCCTCTCCCCGACTCACGGATGCTGTCATGGCCGGATCCTTTTTTGACCCACCCATGCAATTGGGCGACTCGGGCACTGAATACCCTGCGGCCTCCCATTCCTCTGGCGAGTACAAATGCAAGGCCAGCGCGTGGACTTCGCCCGCCAGTTCATCGGCCAGAACGCTGTAGATAGCCTGATGGCGCTTAACTTTCATCTGACCCTCGAACTCTGGCGATACCAGGGTCACCTTGAAGTGCGTCTCGGAATTCGGCGGCACGCTGTGCTTGTGACTCTCGTTTTCCACCTGCAGAAGACGGGGCACAAAAGCCCCATTCAGCTTGGCCTCGATGGCGTTCTGGATCTTCATTATCCTATCCTTCTCCGAATGCTTTGTTTCCTGCAGTCTACTACACAAACCGCCAGCCACCCGAACCTTGACAGCAAAGAGCCAAACCGCCACATTCCCATCCCGATCCCATCGCACGCAAAATCATGCTTCTTTATATAGCCGAAAAACCAAGCCTCGGCCGCGCCATTGCCGCCGCCCTGCCCGGCCCGTACCAGAAAGGCCAGGGTTGGATCCGTTGCGGCCAGGGCGATGATGCCGCCACCGTCAGCTGGTGCATTGGTCACCTGCTGGAGCCTGCAGAGCCGGCGAGCTACAACCCGGCGTGGAAGAAATGGCGCCCGGAACATTTGCCCATGTTCCCGGAGCAATGGCAGGTCATGCCCAAGGACAGTGTGCGCCAGCAATTGAAGGTGCTTGAATCCCTGATACGGCAGGCGAAAACCATTGTTCATGCCGGAGACCCTGACCGGGAGGGGCAGCTTCTGGTGGACGAGGTTTTACGGTATTTCGGCGCAAAGGCACCAGTCCAGCGAGTGCTGATCAACGATCTTACCCCGACTGCGGTGGCCAGGGCCGTGCAGAGCCCGAAAGACAACCGTGAATTCCGCCGGCTGTCCCACTCGGCCCTCGCTCGCCAACGCGCAGACTGGCTCTACGGCATCAACCTGACTCGCTTCTATACCCTGACCTATCAGCAACAGGGCGAACAGGGCGTCTATTCCGTCGGTCGGGTGCAGACTCCGGTTCTCGGGCTCGTCGTAGAACGCGACAACACCATCGAGAACTTTGACCCCAAACCCTATTTTCGCATTGAGGCACGGTTCTCGGCCCAGGAAGAAGAAGCGGATCAAACCTCCTTCACCGCGCGCTGGCTCCCGGACGATCAGTTCCAGGATCACCTCGATGAGGAAAACCGTGTGCTCGACAGGGCAACCGCCGACCAGATTGCCGCTGACACCAATGGCCGCCCGGGAACCATCGTCGAGTCGCGGTTTCGCGATCGCCCGGAAACGCCTCCTCTACCTCTATCGCTCTCGGCCCTGCAAATCGAGGCCGGCCGCTTATTCCGCATGGGCGCCAAAGAGGTGTTGGACACGGCGCAGAGCCTGTATGAGCGCCACCAACTGATCACCTACCCGCGATCGGACTGTCGCTACCTGCCGGAGGGACATTACGGCCAGCGGGAACAGGTTGTGCGGGCGATTGGCAGAGTTGCGCCGGATCTCGCCGAGGCCTGTAGCCAGGCAGATCTTGAGCGCCGCACCGCCGCCTGGAACGATAAGCAGGTTGACGCTCACCACGCCATCATTCCGACCAGCCGTCCGTCCCCCAGCGGCAAGCTGACGCCGGCTGAAGAAAAAATCTACGGCCTGGTCAGCCGTTACTACCTGATGCAGTTCGCGGCCGATGCCGTGCACCGCGAAGGCCACCTGACCGTGCGAGTGGCTGAACACAAATTTCGGGCCACCGAGACAGCCGTGCTGACGCCAGGCTGGAAAGCCCTGGAACTGAAAATGCGGGAAGGCCGCAGCGATCCCCAGAAGGCACCACTTCCAAGACTGGAAAAGGGCGAGCCGGTCCTGTGCGACGATTGCTCCATTACCGAGCGGAAAACGAAACCGCCACAGCATTTCACCGATGCCACTCTGCTGTCGGCCATGACCAACATTGCCCGCTTCGTCAGCGATGCCGAGTTACGGAAAACGCTTCGTGAGACCGATGGCCTGGGCACCGAAGCCACCCGCGCAGCCATCATCGACACCCTGTTCAAGCGGGATTATCTGTACCGGGACAGCCGCCACATTCGGGCCACCGACAAGGGAAAGGCGCTGATCAACGCCCTGCCCGAATCCGTCAGCAAACCGGACCGAACCGCCGTATGGGAAGCCACACTGGAGAGTATCCGGCGTGGCGAGGGCGATCCCCGCGTATTCCTGGACACCCTGAAACAGGAAGTCCGAGAATTCATTAATCGCCCGCAGGGTGACCGCGTCGACGAGGCGACCAGGGAATCACAGCCCGCACAGGTGCACTGCCCGAAATGCCGTGCGCCCATGACCGAAAGAGATGGCAAATTCGGGCGTTTCCACGCCTGCACCCGATACCCCGACTGCACCGGCACCCGCCCCATTGAGGATGCGACCCCGTCGGATGGCACCGGCCAGAAACCGATCCCCTGCCCTCACTGTTTTTCGCCACTGGTCAGGCGAAAAGGTAAAAAAGGCTGGTTCTGGGGCTGCAGTAATTTTCCCGCCTGCCGACAAACGGTTAATGACGAGGATGGAAAACCTGCCATCCGTTTACGCAAGTCTACATAACGATACTGAATAGATTTTCACATTTTGTGATAATCCCGCGGTATGGCTGACCGGTCCGTCTGGTTTTCAGCTTATCGGCAAGATCACAACAGCGAGCAACTCCGGGAGAGGCTTCATGCGAATCGCGCTGCTTGAAGACGAATACGAACAGGCACAGCACGTACAGTCGATGTTGTCCGAACGGGGGCACCACTGCGACAGCTTCCCTGCTGGCCAGTCGTTCCTGAGCGCCGTCCTGCATCGCAGTTACGATCTGCTGATCCTTGACTGGCAGATACCCGACATGACCGGCATCGACGTACTGGAAAGCGTCCGGGCCCAGCTCAACTGGTCCATCCCGGTGGTCTTCCTCACCCAGCGTGATAGCGAGGCGGACGTGGTGAGGGCACTGGATGCGGGGGCGGACGACTACCTCGCCAAGCCGGCACGTGAAGCCGAGCTGGTTGCCCGGATTAACGCTCTTGCCCGCCGGATCAATCCGGACAGCGACAAGGAGGTACTCATATACGGGCCTTTCGAGGTCAACACCCAGCGCCGTATCATCACGCTGCACGGGGAAGAGCTGACCCTGACCGACAAGGATTTTGACCTGACGCTGTTCCTGTTCCAGAACCAGGGTCGACTTCTGACCCGGGAGATGCTGCTGGAGCGCGTCTGGGGTCTGGCACGGGACATCAACACCCGCACCGTGGACACCCACATGAGTCGCCTCCGCCGTCGCCTTGGGCTGAATCCCGAAAACGGATTCCGGATCAAGACCATTTACCAGCGCGGGTACCGGCTTGAGTCCATGAAGACGCCGGAGGCAGAGACCGCAGACATCGTCGAGACTGACCGGGCTGCAAATGGGTAAAACGGGAATACAACGAATTCTCCGGGCGCTTTGGGCGCCGGCATTTCTGTTGACTGCACTGTCCGCTCAGGCTGAACTCTCCATTACCCAGGGGTCGGCGTCGTCGGTCACGGATTCAGGAAAAGCCACGACACCCGAGTGGATCTACACCCTGCGGCCCGGTGAGAGCTATCGTCAGGTGGCCGTAGAACTCCTGGCGCCCGGTTTTACTGCCGCGCGCTTACTGCAGTACAACAAGATCGAGAAAAGTTCCGTACTCGCCGAAGGCGACAGCATCCGAATCCCCCTGTCCTGGCTGAAACGTCAACCTGATCCGGCCCGTGTCACCACGGTTTCCGGAAACGTTCAGCTGATTTCCGGCACGGACGGCCGCAAACTGCCATTGACCCCCAACACCCTGATTCGCGTAGGCGATGAAATTCTCTCCAGCTCTGGTTCTGCAACCATCGCCCTGGCAGACGGATCGGAAGTGCGCATTGCCCCGGACTCCCGACTGATCTTCAACCGCCTGACCCAGTATGGAAAATCCGGAATGGTGGATACCCGCCTGCGCCTGCATAAAGGCGAAGTGCACACCCGGGTAAAACCGGTAATAGAGGGTGGTGCGCGATTCGAAATTGAAACCCCGTCTGCCGTCGCGGCGGTTCGGGGAACCGCGTTTGCGCTGCAAACGTCCGTGAACGGCACCAGCCTCCAGGTCACCGAGGGTGTGGTTGATTTCGGCGCGCCTGGAAAAACCCGCCGCATCCCGGCGGGATACAGCGCAACGGTGTCGACCGCGTCCAATACCGGCCTCAGCATCCGTCGCCTTCCCCCGGCACCGGAGGTGAATCCGCTGCCATCCACCCTGAACCAGCTCCCGGCATCGATAAGCTGGGCGCCAAGCCTCGCTCCACGTCATCGCCTCGACATTTTCGAGTCCGACAGCGGTCGCTGGGTGGAAAGCCGAAAACTCGACAGCAACGAGTTCAAACTCAGCATGCTCGACAACGGCGACTACGAGATTCACCTGGCGGCACTGGATAGTCGGGGCACGGCCGGCATGCCGGCGGTGATTCCCATCGAGATTGATCTCCAGGCCCAGGCCGCAAGCCTGGTGGCGCCGGCCGCCGGCGGCGTCGCCAACGATGACATGCCGGAGTTCCGCTGGAGCCTGAATGGTCAGAACGAAGTCGCGCGGGTGGAGATTGCCGAAGACGACAGCTTCCGGGAACTGGTCACGACGAGCGAATGGGCCCCCGAAACCTCGGCATTGCCTCTGCGCCCGCTCGGACCCGGGCAGTATTACTGGCGGGTTGTCACCGAAGCGGGCGGCAATTCAGTGGCCACCAGCGAAACCCGGACACTGGTGGTCAATGGCAGCCTGCCCCCGGTGCGCATCATCAGTGTCAACTACGTGGATAGCCAGGTGCGGGTCTTCTGGGAGAAGATCAGGACCGCGAAGGAATATCGCCTGCAGCTCTCCGAAGAACCCGAATTCCGCAACATCATCAAGGAGGCGCAGCTGGCTGACACCACGGCAGCCTTGCGTCTGATTCCCGGAAGACGGTATTTTGTGCGGCTAAAAGCTCTTTCTGACGGCCCCCTGACCAGTCGCTGGGGACCCGGGAGGGAACTCTACCTGGAATAATCCATTGATCGACAGAACGACACAGCAGGGCTCATGAACCGGGATTGGCTGCCAATAAAAACGACCCCCTGGACCATGGGCCTGATCCTGCTGGCACTCCTTCTCCTGATCCAGTCCTCCGCCCTGCCCCAACGGCTGGACTTCTGGCTGTTCGACCAAGCGACGACCACCGCCCCGGCACCCCCATACGACAACGTTGTGATCGTCGCTATCGACGAGCTCAGCCTGGAACGACTCGGGCGCTGGCCCTGGCAAAGGTCCATCCACGCGGAGCTCATTGACAAGCTGAAGTCCGCCGGCGCAGAGACCATCGTCTTTGATGTCCTTTTTCCAGAACCCTCGCAGGATGACACGGCGCTTGCCAAGGCCATGCGGCGCCACGGAAATGTCATTCTGCCCATCCATCTTTCTCCACCGACGACCAATCACCTGCTGGGCGAAGAATTACCCGCGCCAGAGCTTGCAGCGGCAGCCGCCAGGCTCGGTCACGCCCATGTTGAACTTGATGAAGACGGCGTTGCCCGAGGACTCTATCTGTTCAATGGCCTGGGCAACCAACTGTGGCCCAGCCTTTCCCTGGCGGCCGCGAATCCCCCTGAAGGAGGGGCCGACACGCCGGCCGCGCCCCCATTCATGAACGTCCGGGATGAATACAGGGCTGTGTCACTTGCGGGAGGAGCGGGCACCCTGCCCACGTACTCGTATATCCGGGTACTCAACCAGCCACCAGCGCCCGAGGTTTTCGAGGGTAAGACGGTCTTTGTCGGGGCGACGGCGGCAGGATTCGGTGACATTCTGCCCACACCCTTTTCGGGATTGAGCCGGCCTATGTCGGGCGTGGAGTTTCATGCCAACACATTTTCCGCGCTCAGCCAGAACCTTCTGATTCGCCGGGCCCCGACGTGGCTTGGACCGATCCTCACCCTGGCCATCGTGATCGCGCTGTCTGTGGCGCTGCCAAGAATGCGCCCGACTCGCACCATTGCCGCCTGCGTAGTGACCGTGTTAACGCTGCTCGGCTTCTATTTCTTTGAGCTGTTCGGCGCCAACCTCTGGATTCCTATTGCGAATGCCCTGCTGGTCCCGTTGCTGGCACTACCGCTGTCCAGTGGCTTCCGGTTGGCCATGACTAACCGCTTCCTCAACCGGCAACTGGACGACCTGGCCCGTAGCCCGCACATTTCCGTTCCCGAACCTTCCCGCCGGCATCCCGCCCAGCTCCTCGAACACTTTCAGGCACTGCTTCAGCCGGAGGGATGGCTGCTCTGTGAAGGCCAGAATATTTTGTCCCAGCGAGGCCTCACCGCCGCTGACATACCGGAAAACCTGGAAACCGGCAGCTGGGCCCATGACAGCAACCGAAGCTGGATAGAACTGCTGCGCGGCACCACCATCTATACCCTCGGTCTGATCTTGCCGAACGACCTGAGCCGCGAGGCCATTCAACGCTACCTTCGCCGGCTCCACCTTGAAGTCAACGATGGCTTTCGCAAAACAGCAAAGCCCCGGGAGAACATCTCGGCCAGAATCGAGCGGGTGCGTATCGCCACCGAACGACTCAATCACATGCAGCAGTTCATCCGGCGCAGCTTCGAGCGCATGCCCGACGGCATCATTGTCACCGATGAGCTGGCCGTGATCCGCTTCGCCAATGGCCACATCGAGGAATGGTTCCAGGAACCAATGCCCAGCCTTGCCGGCCTGCCCCTGGCCCGATTGCTTGAGGGCCATGATCCCCGGGAAACGCCCCCCTGGCACGAAACCGTCTCGGAAACCCTGACGCTGCGACAGAGCCGCACAGTCGATCTGCACATTCACAACAAGGACTTCCTGATCCACTTTGCGCCCTTCGCCCTTCCGGACAGTGATCAGCACGGCATCATCGCCAACATCTCTGACATCTCGGAACTTCGTGAGCAACAGCGTCAGCACCGGGAAGCAATTGACTTCATATCCCATGACGTTCGATCGCCCCTGGTGTCTCAGCTGGCACTGATTGAGCAGTTGAAACGGGATCCCAGCCATATTGAAAAAGAACAGCTTGAACAGCTTGGCCGGCTTGCCAGGAGGAGCTATCACCTGGCGGAAGAGTTTGTTCAGCTGGCACGCGCCGAACAGCTGACGGAAACCCGCTTCTATGAGTGCGAATTCCTGGCGATCGTCGAAAATGCCCGTGACAGTGTCAGCGAACAGGCAGCTGAAAAGAGCATCCAGCTCCAGCTACAGGGAACCGAGGATCTCTGGTTGAAAGGCAATGCGGAGTTGCTTGAGCGGGCGGTCATCAATCTACTGACCAACGCCGTTCAGTATAGTCCGGCTGGCTCGGCGATCGATATTCAGGTTTTCCGCGCGGGTCACCAGGCCTGCCTGACAATCGGCGACGAAGGCAGCGGCATTGATGAGGATGAGTTACCCCACCTGTTTGACCGCTATCGCCGTCAGAAGCGAAGCGAGCTCGCCGGCGTGCATGGCACGGGTCTGGGCTTGTCGTTTGTGAAGACCGTGGTGGAAAAACACAGAGGGGAAATCTCGGTGGCTTCGACGCCAGATGAAGGCTCCACCTTCACCCTGAAGCTCCCGATTGCCGACCCCCTTGCCTGAGACTTCGTTACTTCAGGCATACAAGGGGCAGTCACGGATCAAGACTGGATAGATTTGCTAACCACGTCTGAAGGTTCGCTCATCAGGCCACTGGTGTCCTGAACCTGAATTGTAAAGTACCAGGTACCGTTCTCCAGACCGTTAATCGCGTAAGACATTTCCGCTTCCGACTGGGCGTTGTTCACAACGATTTCCTCGCCCAGGTCCTCGGCATCCTTTCCATACCGGATCACGTACTTCTCCAGCTCACCCATTTGGATGCTTTCGCCGTTCGCCCGTGTCATGGGCGCATTCCAGCTCAGTACCGCAGTTTTTTCATCGACGTATCCGCCGCCACCTACGTTAGACCCTGTTCCTGCACTGGAACCTGAAGAACCGCCGCCACAGCCTGTGAGAAGAGCTCCGATTGCGAATGCGGCGATACCTGCTGTTGCCATTCTGTTGACGCGTTTCATATCTATAATCACCATTTAATTGTCGTTTCAGTGGAGTTGTTCAATTCGTGGGCAATTATGAAGGGTGCAAACGTCAAATTCCAAATTACAAATTGGTCAATTTTCCGTCAGATATTGGTAACAAAATATTCCACAACTCTGTTTTTTGGATGTTTTTTAGCCAGAAATGGAATTTAAGTACGGACTACTACGTATCAATTGGCAGCAAAACAGGCAAGGAAAAGCGTCACATTAGACAGGAATTCATCGGGGTAGGACGAAATTCAGAGATAAATTTGACGTATTTTGCTCATGAGTTGGCAAAAAAATACGTCAAATTATGATCACAGGCAGTAGGTGTATTAGAACGGGGCGACGAAAAGAGGCGGGGGTCTGCTTTAAAGGGATGTCGAACGTCGTCCTGAAAGGACTACAAGGATGATCAGCCCTCCCAATAGAAGATTCCGGATTGCTTCCCGAGGATTGTTGCCGTCATGCGAGCATCACTGGCCCTGCCCGCCAGCCCGTAACAGACGTGCAACGGCAGAAGATGCTCTTCCCGGGGATGACAAAATCGGGCGTGGGGAGCCCGATCCCAGTGGGCCAGACGTTCGGCGCGCTGTGACTCCAGCAAGCCGGCATCGGTACAGGTCTGATTCAACCAGTCCTCGAAAGCCTGGTTGCGGGCCTGGACCTCCCGGGTATTGGGCGCGAAAAACGCCCGCATGTTGTGAAACGAAAAACCGGCCCCGATCACCAGCAGGTTCTCGCAGTCCAAGCCCCGCAGGGCTCGGCCTATCGCCAGGTGTTCGCCAGCGTCCAGGCTGTTCACCAGCGAAAGTTGAATACACGGAATATCCGCCTCCGGGTACATCAGCTTTAGCGGCACAAACAAGCCGTGATCGAAACCGCGCTGAGCATCAAGCCGCGACGGGATCCCCGCCTTATTCAATGCCTGGTAAACCTGACTGGCAAGCGCGGGCTCGCCCGGGCACGGATACTGTATCTCGTAAGCCTCGGGTGGAAAGCCATAGTAGTCGTAGATCAGTGGCGGGCTGGCTCCGGCGGTGATCGTCGGTACCGGTTCCTCCCAGTGCGCGCTGATCACCAGAATTGCAGACGGTTTTTTCAGCATTCCGCCGAGGTCGATGAGATGATCCACCAACTCCCTGTGCCCCGGGTCGCCCAGCAGAGGCATCGGCCCGCCGCCGTGGGAAATGAACAGCACATCAGGTTCTTTGATCATAGCTAAGCCTCCAGCAATCACTTGTAGCATGGCACTGAAAATGCCGGTCAGAGCTTACCCGGGCCCGCCGGTACAATACCGCTCGGGTTCAGGGCCTTGATGGAGTAATACCCGGCCTTGATGTGATCGAGGTTCACCGTGCTGGCAATGCCGTCGAGCTTCAGGATCCGATGCATATAGGCATGCAGACGGGGCATGACCTGCAACGTATTGCGGTTGCACTTGAACAGGCCGTGATAGGCCGCATCGAAGCGCACCAGGGTTACGAACAGGCGAATATCCGTTTCCGTCAGACGATCCCCGAACAGGTAGGGACGCCTGTCTGCCAGTCGCGCCTCCAGCTCGTCGAGGGCCGCGAAAACCTTGGTGTAAGCCTCGTCATAGGCCTCCTGACTGGACGCAAAGCCCGCCTGGTAGACACCGTTATTCAGATCCGAGTACAGATACGCATTGAGGCTGTCGATGTCGGACGCCAGATCCTCGGGATACAGGTCCGACCCCTTGTCCACGATGCCCCGGAACGCACTGTTCAGCATCCGAACCACATCCGCAGATTCGTTGTTTACGATTGTCCCGGTATGCTTGTCCCAGAGCACAGGCACCGTGGCCCGCCCGGAGATTGTCGGATCGGCGCGGGTATACAGCTCGTGCATGTAGCGTGCACCGTTGAGCCCGTCCTCATCCGCACCGGGGTAACCACCGAACTGCCAACCCTGGTCGGTCAGCCGCGGATTGACGACCGTTACACCGATCAGGTCCTTCAGCCCTTTGAGTTCGCGCACCATCAGGGCTCTCGAGGCCCAGGGACAAATGTACGCCACGTATAGGTGATAGCGCCCCTTCTCGGCTCTGAATCCGCCAGTTCCGGTAGGCCCGGCGGAGCCGTCTGGCGTAACCCAGTTCCGGAATGGGGACGTCTGTCGGATAAAACGTCCCTGCTCGTCCTTCGCCTGTACCGGTTGCCAGTTTTCTTTCCAGGCGCCATTTACCAGCATGGTCCTGTTCTCCTGTCAGCAAGGCACTCCCCACACTGGAGGAGCGCCAACTCAAACCTAAACGTTTCTGCAATGTGGACACTGGCTGTTACAGGGCGGCCCGCTGGCCCTGCCCGGCACTGCCGAGTCGCTCGAGAAGCACGTTATCGAGGGCAAATCGGCCACCACCCTGAATGGCCAGGGCCACGCTCACCACAAACAGGGTCAGGGCGTACTCATAGCCGTTGTTGGACATGAACAGGCCGTTGCCGATGTGGACGGCGAAGATCGCGACGAGCATGGCAATCGCACTGACCACCGCAGCGGGACGGGTCAGCAGGCCAAGGGCCAGGGCCAGGCCACCAAAGAACTCTGCGCTGCCGGCCAGTAACGCCATCAGGTAGCCTGGCTCCAGGCCGATGCTCGCCATCCACTGCCCGGTGCCTTCAAGGCCGTAGCCGCCGAACCAGGCGAAAAGTTTCTGGGCGCCGTGGGCGGCGAGAATCAGACCGACCGGCACGCGAAGTACCAGAGCAGCGAAACCGGCATTGGATTGGAGCAGTGTCTGTACGAATTGAGTAGTCATGATGGTCCCCTCGAATCTTGCTGTCGTTAATTTGGCCCGAAGCTCCCGCCTCAGGTGATGTAGTCACTCTACTATCGCCAAATTGAAAAACTAAGATGACCAACGTTGCTTAATTATCAACATCGCATTGATAATGATAGAAACAGGAAAGACGGGATAAACCAATGGACCGTATTGATGCCATGCGTGCCTTTGTCACAGTAGTAAGCGAAGGTACGTTCACGCGCGCCGCAGATCGGATGGAGATGTCCCCACAGCTGGTCAGCAAATACGTTTCCCAGCTTGAGCGGCACCTTGGCGTGCGCCTGCTGAACCGCACCACCCGCAAGATTCATCTGACGGAGGCGGGAGCAAGCTACCACCAGCGCGCCCAGCAAGTGCTGAATGACATTGATGACATGGAAAACCAGCTTGGCGACCTGCAGACCCAAGCGCGCGGCCTGCTGCGCATCAGTGCCCCGGTTTCTTTCGCCATCCGCCATATGGCGCCATTGTTGACGGACTTTCAGAAAGCCCACCCTGCCGTGAACATCGACCTGCAACTGAACGATCGCAAGGTCGATATCCTCGAGGAAGGCTTCGATATCGCACTACGGATCGGCCACCTGAAAAGCTCCTCACTGATTGCCAAACGTATTGCGCCAGTCCGCCTGGTCATGTGCGCCTCCCCGGACTATCTGCAACGACAGGGCACACCTGATCGACCAGAGGCGCTAGGCGACCATCAATACCTTCGTTACAGCTACATGGATGTGGATGCCACCTGGTCGATACACCGATGGCTGCAGAATGCCGGAAGCGACATGGTCAGCAACAACGGCGATGTGCTGGTAGAAGCTGCCATCGCCGGAGCCGGGATCGCCCTCCAGCCCACCTTTATTGCAGGCTCCGCGATCCGGGAGGGGAAACTTCGGATTATCCTGCCAGAGCACGAGCCAGAGCCAATGGCGCTCTATGCCGTGTATGCCCATCGGCAGCTGCTGGCAAGCAAGGTTCGTAGCTTTGTGGATTTCATGGATGGTTATTTCGGGGAGCCACCCTACTGGGATCGGTTTGAGTAACCAGGCGGTCAGGCGTTCGCTAAAGCGCCCTATCGACCATTTGCTTTCAGGTTTTACTTGCCGGACCGCTTCATCCTGGAATTCGGGTGAATAACGTTGGTTGCTCCTAGCGCTTTCTCCCATGCTTTGAACATAGGCCAGGAGTGTCCACCAGAGTGGGGAAAGTCCATCCGTAGATAGAACCGAAAAAAAAGAGCCAGTCGTGAGAATCAACCATTCGACCAAATATTTCTGGTTAGGGCTGTTGACCATGGCGCCAGGTGTTGTTGTTCTGTTCAGTGCCGTCTTTGCATCTGCTGCAATAGTCTCTGTGATCGGAATTTTTCTTTTGCTTGGTGGTGCGCTTCAGATTGCCTTGGGATTTGGCAAGGAAGAAACCGCGCGTAAGCTTCTGAACTGGGCGCTGGGCGCGCTCATGGCCTTTCTAGGCTGGACCTTCATGGCCAATCCGCTGGCGGGACTCATTTCTCTCACCACCCTTTTGCTGATACTTCTGGCGGCAAGCAGTGTCATCCAGATCATGTTTGCTTTCCGTGTGAAGCACATCAAGGGTACCCAGTCCTTTTGGCCGCTGCTGCTAGCAGGAATCATCTCCTCGGCGTTGGCCATCGTTCTTCTGTCCTCGCCAGAAGCCACGATGGCTCTGCTCGGGGCTTTGCTTGGGCTTCACATGCTGGCGGCTGGAGCAAGCCTGACGATCATGGGGATGCTTATGAGAAGGACGGCGGATCAGGCGAATTAGAAAGGCCATTCAGATAAAAAGGCGAGCGCACGATGCTATTCCGAAGCTCTGGCACCTATTTGTCACACAAACTTTCTGCAGCCCTAAACGCAAAAAAGGCAGATCAGTGAATCACTGATCTGCCTTTTTCTTTTATGGTAGCGGGGGCTGGATTCGAACCAACGACCTTCGGGTTATGAGCCCGACGAGCTACCAGACTGCTCCACCCCGCATCAAAACTGGTTGTTTACCGGGACTACCCCGATCAACGTGCGCGTATAGTAAGGACTGACAAGCACACTGTCAATTGCTATTTTCAAACAAGTCAGAGGGAAAATGAAGCCCCCCGGCATCAGCGGTTTCCTGGGCCTCTGGCTGCTTCCAAAAGCCCGTTTTCTCGATCGCCTCCTGGACCGGCCGGAAGGATCGACGATGCTCCGGCGTAACACCGAGGCGAAACAGGGCTTCGAGGTGAACCGGTGTCGGATACCCCTTGTGCTTCGCCAGGCCATAGCCCGGATAGCTCTGCTCCAACACTTCCATCTCCCGGTCTCTGGTAACCTTTGCCAGGATGGATGCCGCACTGATCTCCTTTACCCTGCTGTCGCCCTTGACCACCGGTTCGGAGGCCCAGCGCCAGTTCGGGCACCTATTGCCATCAACCAGCACATACTCAGGCTCAATCCCGAGCCCGGCAACCGCACGCTCCATCGCGACCATTGTGGCCTGGTAGATGTTCAACTGGTCAATTTCATGGGCCTCACAACGGCCAATACACCATGCCGCGGCCTTCTCGATGATCTCATCGTAGAGCGCGTTGCGCTTCTTTTCCGTCAGCTTTTTGGAATCCGCCAATCCCGCAATAGGCCGGTCCGGATGAAGAATCACTGCGGCGGTCACAACCGCTCCGATGAGCGGCCCCCGCCCCACTTCATCCACGCCCGCCAGCAACTGGCCCTGGTAGGAACATTCAAATGGTGGCAACTCAACACGTGCCATCAGGCTCGCCTCCCCTCCAGCAAATCAGATACCGCTTGCGCCGCCTTCTCATCGGCGTCCTGCTTCAGGGTCTGATGCAGTTCAGTGAAGGCGTCGACCAGCCGCTGGCGCTCCTGCTGGTTCTCCAGCCGCTCCAGCACTGCAGAGCCTAGCGCCTCGGCGGTGGCATCGTCCTGTAGCAGTTCAGGAACCAGAGTCTCTCGGGCCAGAAGATTGGGCAACGCAACATGAGGCACTTTGACTAAACGAGACAGCAGCGCGTAGCTGAAATCACTCAGTCGATACCCCACCACCATCGGCTTTTTCAGCAGCATGGCTTCCAGCGTCGCAGTGCCGGATGCCAGTAGCACGACATCCGAGGCCGCCATGACCTCGCGTGATTTTCCACGCACAATAGTAACGGGTAGTTTCACTTCCAGGGCGTCAACCAGATCCCGAACCTGTCTTTCCCGCTCCCGATTTACACAGGGAATCACCAACTGCAAATCCGGTCGAGTCTCCTGGATCCAGCGAGCGGCCTCCAGAAACAGGGTTCCAAGGCGTTCCACTTCTCCGGCCCGGCTCCCCGGCAGTACCGCCAGCAAAGGCGCGTGTTCGGAAAGCCCCAACTCCCGGCGGGCCTTGCCCGTTTCCGGAACCATGGGAATTCGATCGGCCAGAGGGTGTCCCACAAAGGCCACTGGCACCTGATGCTCCTCGTAAAAGCGGGCCTCAAAGGGAAACAGCGTGAGCATCAGGTTCACGGACTTGGCAATCTTGAAGATCCGCTTCTGTCGCCACGCCCAGACCGATGGGCTCACATAGTGAACCGTCGGAATACCCGCTTCGCGACAGCGGCGTTCAATGGTCAGGGTAAAATCCGGGGAATCGATGCCGATCACCACGTCCGGCGGGGTAGCAAAAAAGTAGTCCAGCAAGCGGGCACGTATCTGGAACAACTCGCGGATCCGCCCAAGGACTTCAACCAACCCCATCACGGAAAGCCGCTCCATCGGAACCAGGGAGTGGAAACCCTCGGCAATCATGTCGTCACCGCCAATCCCGACAAATCGGGCGGCCGGATATCGGGCCCGAAGCGACCGTATCAGCCCGGCACCGAGAATGTCTCCCGATGCCTCGCCGGCAATGATTCCAAAGGTCATTGGGCGGTTGCTGACAACCGCACGGTGTAATGGATGGTCCATCACCAACAGGCTCCCGCCAGGTTAGCGGATGATGCCGCGGTGAGCTCGACGCAGGGAGTCGATGAGGGGACTTATTTCGGGAATGTCCTGATAGGTGCTGGCCAATTCTTCCACGGCCTGCTCCGTGGTCAATCCCTGACGATAGATCACCTTGTAGGCTCTACGTAAGCTGAGCAGCACTTCTTTGCTGAATCCTCGGCGCTTCAGCCCCTCCACGTTCATTCCGTGGGGCTGGGCCGACTGACCGCTCGCCATGACGTACGCGGGGATGTCCTTGAGCACAATGCTACCACCGGCCGCCATGCTGTGCGCACCGATGTTGCAGAACTGGTGAACCATCGTGCCGCCACCGAGAATGGCAAAATCACCGACGTTGACGTGGCCGGCCAGGGTTGCACAGTTGGCTAGAATGGTGTTGTCGCCAACGATACAGTCGTGGGCAACATGCACGTAGGCCATCAGGAGATTGCCATTGCCGATGCGGGTTTCCCCGCGATCCTGAACGGTGCCCCGATGGATGGTGCAGTTCTCGCGGATAACGTTGTCATCGCCGATGATCAAAGTCGTCGGCTCACCAGCGTATTTCTTGTCCTGACATTCCTCTCCGATACTGGAGAACTGGAAAATCCGGTTGTTACGTCCGATCACGGTCGGCCCTTTCACAACCACGTGGGACAGAATCTCGGTGCCATCCCCTATCTCTACACCAGGGCCAATGTAACTCCAGGGACCAACGGTTACGTTGCCACCGAGCTTGGCTGATGGGTCTACAATCGCTTGAGGATGAATACCCGACCAGTCACTTGTCGCCATCAAACTTCTCTCTCAGCGGTCAGAATCTCTGCCACGCACACGACTTCACCGTCGACCAGTGCCCGACATTCGAATTTCCAGATGCCACGCTTGCCGGAAATCAGTTCTGACTCCATACAGAGCTGATCTCCGGGCAGCACGGGTCGCTTGAAACGTACCTTACTGGAACCAGCCAAGTATTGTACCACGCCGTCTGCCGGTTTCCGTTCAACGGTCACAAAACCAAGAATGCCGGAAAGCTGAGCCATGGCCTCAATGATCAGCACGCCCGGCATAATCGGGTTATTGGGGAAATGGCCTTGAAAGAATGACTCGTTGAACGAGATATTCTTGTATCCCTTGATCGATTTTCCCTTCTCGACCTCCGTGACCCGATCCACCAGCAGGAACGGATAACGATGAGGCAGATATTCCATAATTTCGTCAATTCGCATCATCTTGTCGGCCTCAGCCCTCTAATTTCTTTTCCAGTTCTTTGATCCGTCGTGCCAGGTCATCCAGCTGCCTGAAGCGCACCGCATTCTTTCGCCACTTCCGATTGGTATCCGCGCTGGTTCCGGAGGAATAGACGCCCGGCTCCCGGATGTCGCCAGTAACCAGCGTCATGCCGGTCAGATGCACCTGGTCCGCAATGTCCAGATGGCCCGCTACTCCGGACGCGCCACCGAACACACAATGGCGACCGATCCGGGTGCTGCCGGCAATGCCAACCATGGCCGCCATGGCGCTGTGGTCACCGATCTGAACGTTGTGAGCAATCTGTATCAGGTTGTCGAGCTTCACTCCGTCACCGATGACCGTGTCATCAAGAGCGCCCCGGTCTATGGTGGTGTTCGCCCCGACCTCGACATCGTTGCCCAACACCACGCGCCCCAGCTGGGCAATTCGGTGCCACACGCCTTTCTCGTTCGCAAAACCGAAGCCGTCAGACCCGATAACAGCGCCACTCAGGATATGACAGCGCTGCCCCACAATCACATCATGGGCAAGCGTTACCCGCGGGCGAATAACCGTTCCCGCGCCCACTTGTGCCCGGGCCCCAATCACCGAGCCCGCGCCAACCACCACCTTTTCGCCGATTTCCACGTCAGCTTCGATGACGGCGTTTGGACCAATTGACGCGTCATCCGCCACGCGGGCACTGGCGTCAACGACGGCTGACGGGTGAATGCCGGGCTGGGAGACGGGCTCAGGGTCGAACCAATGGCTCAGACGAGCATAGCCCAGGTAGGGATTGTCCAATAACAGGACATTGGTCTTGGCGTCCCCGGCCGATGCCGGGGACATGATCACGGCCGAGGCTTGAGAGTCCGCCAGATACTTGGCGTAGGAGGGATTGGCCAGAAAACTTATCTGGCCGGGACTGGCAGCCTGCAAGGTGGCAAGCCCCGCTACCTGAACATCGGGGTCACCCCGGAGTTCGGCTCCTAACGCCTTGGCGATTTCTTCGAGCCGAAAGGACCTCTCTGTCATTACTTGCTCCAAAAACGTTCCGGGGAAGCCCCCACCAAGATTAACGGTTCAGCTTTTCAAGCAGTTGAGAAGTGAGGTTCATTTCAGGCTTCACGTAAACCACGGCCTCGCTGGGGAGAATCAGATCGAGGTCGTTTTCTTCAAGCAACTCTTCGACCGCGGCGTCGACTTCCGGACGTGCCTGCTCGAGGAATGCCTGCTTACGCTGGGCAACGGTGCTGTCCAGACGCTGCTTCAGGAAATTGAACTCTTTGACCTTTTCCTGAAACTCGCCAGCCAGCTTGTTACGTTCGCTCTCGTTCATCATGGCGCCATCTTTTTCCAGACGCTCCTTGAGCTGACGCGCCTGCTCCTGCACTTCCCGGACTTTGGCCTCATCGCCGGCGAAATCCTTCTGCAGGGACTCGCTGAAGCTCTTGGCATCGTTTGACGAGAACAGCGCCTGTCGAAGATCCACGACGCCGATGCGGGTTTCTGCCAGTGCCGGGAACGAGAGTGCCATCAAGGCAGCCGCAACCATCATTACAATTCGAGACATCAGTATTCTCCTCGTTTCATCCATAATTTTTATCGTCATTCGTCAGAACGTCTGGCCCAGGGAGAACTGGAACACCTGGGTATCATCACCAGCCTTGTCGTTCAGAGGTTGCGCAAGGCTGAAGGCCAGCGGACCTACCGCGGTAATCCACTGGAATCCGACGCCGGCAGACAGCCGCACTTCATCCAGAGCCGGATCGAAGCCGCGATCGGTATCAAAAACCTGACCGGCATCAACAAAGAAGGCCGTCCGCATGGAGCGGCTGTCGCCGGCAAACGGCGTCGGGAATATCAGCTCCAGACTGCCTTCGGTGAGCAAGTTACCACCGAAAGGATCGGGCTCAGACAGATCGTTCGGGTTGTTGGTTGCCCTCGGACCCAGTGAGTTTGCCTCGTAACCCCGAACGGAACCGTAACCACCAGCGTAGAAATGCTCATAGAACGGCATCTGGGTTCGGTCCTTGTAGCCATCACCATAGCCGATATCGGTTCGGGCGCGCACTATCCAGCGGCCCGAACTGGTCAGGGGCTGATAGAAATCGGTCTTGTGACTCAACTTATAGAAGGTCAGGTCACTGCCGGGTACCGCGAGATCCAGAGACACCGAGTGACTGTAACCGTCGGTCGGTAACACACCCCGGTTAAGGGTACTGCGCCGCCAGCTGCCGAACAGGAAGTAGTTATCGAAGGAGTCCCCTTCTTCATCGATGAAATCAATGACTTCCTGGGACGTGAAGGCACCTTCCTTGATATTGGAACGGGTGTAGCCGAGACCGAAGTTCAGGCGTGTAATGTTATCTGTCGGATAACCGAAGGTGACCCGACCACCGTACTCGTCCAGCAGGTAGGATGAGATGTCCTCTTCCTCGTAATCGGTTTCGCGGGCAAACAGGCTGAACCCGCGACTTACTCCATCCACCGTATAGTAAGGATCCAGATAGGAAACGTTGGCGCTCTTAACGGAGTCACTGACGTTAACACCGAACGACACCCGCTTGCCGGTACCGAAGAAGTTGTTCTCCGACACGTTGGCACCAAGGATTACGCCGGAGTCCTGGGAGAAACCAACAGATGCAGACAAGCTACCGGTGGGCTGCTCCTCTACGCTGTAATTCACGTCAACCAAGTCATCGGTACCCGGTACCGGAACGGTTTCCACGTTCACCGTCTTGAAGAAGCCCAGGCGTTCAAGCCGGGTCTTGGAGAATTCAATGCGGTCGGAAGAAGCGATACCACCTTCCATCTGGGTCATTTCCTGACGCAGGACATCATCACGGGTGGACACGTTGCCGTCAAAATTCACACGGCGAACATAAGCACGCTTGCCGGGCTCCACGAAGAAGGTAACCGCAGCGGTGTTGTTCTCTCCGGGCTCAGGTACCGCGTTCACATTGGCAAACGCGTAGCCTTCACGCCCCAGTCGGAACGACAGTGCCTCGGAAATCGCGGTCATACGGGCGCGGGAGAAAACATCCCCCTCTTCCACGGGGATGAGCTTTCGCAGTTCTTCTTCACCGACAATCAGGTCACCGCGCAGATTGATTTCGGAGATGGTGTACTGCGGCCCCTCATTCAGAGCGATGGCAATAAAGACCTGCTGTTTGTCCGGCGAGATCGATACCTGACTGGACTCCACGTTGAAATCCAGGTAACCACGGTCAAGGTAGAACGAGCGCAACGACTCAAGGTCACCACTCAACCGCTCGCGGGCGTATTTGTCCGAGTTGGTGATGGAATTCCACCAGCTACTGGTCTGCAGCTCGAACAGGTCGAGCAACTGCTCGTCCCCAAAATCCTGATTGCCCACGATATTGATGTGATGAATGGCGGCAACCGTGCCTTCGTTAATGTCCAGACTAATCGAGACCCGGTTCCTTGGCAGCTCTTCTGCTGTTGCCGTTACCCGCGCATTATACCGACCCTGGGCGATGTAGGATCGAAGGATTTCCAGCTCCAGTCGTTCAAGGGTGGCTCGCCGGAACACCTGGCCTTCCTGAAGACCGGCACCCGACAACGCGTCCATGAGCATGTCGGTCTCGATGTTCTTGTTGCCCTCAATCTCAATGGCGCTGATGGAAGGACGCTCACGGACGGTTAGAATCAGGACACCGGCGTCGCGGCTGGCTTCAATATCGGTAAAGAGACCGGTTCCGAACAGGGACTTGATCGCATCGGCCAATTCGGCGGGATCGACCTGCTCACCGATGTTAACGGGAAAGGCAGAAAAAACGGTACCTGCAGATACCCGTTGCAGGCCTTCGACCTCAATGTCTGCAACTGTGAATTCATCTGCAAGAGCTGGCTTCATGCCGGTCGTGGCAACAGCGAGGCCAATAGCTACACCTAGAAGAGAACGTCTCATTCAAATATTTCGCCTGGTTAATGCGCGTAAGGAGCTCGCAATTCTCACAACCGCATCAGGTCGTTGTAAAGAGCAAACACCATTAATGTGAGAATCAGTGTCATACCAATTCGTAACCCTAGGGCCTGGGCCTCTT
Source organism: Marinobacter sp. F4206 (assembly GCF_019392195.1). Lineage (NCBI taxonomy): Bacteria > Pseudomonadati > Pseudomonadota > Gammaproteobacteria > Pseudomonadales > Marinobacteraceae > Marinobacter > Marinobacter liaoningensis. Next base: position 549,002 of record NZ_JAHXKI010000003.1, on the reverse strand, counting down.
CGGACAGCGGCTTCCCGCGGATGGCTTCAATGGTGTAATAAACAATATGGCCACCATCGAGAACGGGCACGGGCAACAGGTTAAGGACACCAAGACTGATACTGAGATAGGCCAGGAACCGGACAAAGTCCTCGAATCCCGAGCTAACGCTGGCTTCGGCGACCCTGGCAATCGTAATCGGACCGCTAAGATTTGTCGGTGACAGCAAACCGGTAACCATCTTCTTGATGGCCACCAGCGTCAAACGGGTATCGGCCCAGGTTTCGTTGACCGCATTGGGAATGGCGGCCAACGGCCCATAGCTTACTTCCCGCAACACTTCATCGGGCCAGGACACCGGTTGCACACCGGCGCCCAGGAAGCCGATGGTTTCCCCCTCTTCCGCGGCTTTCGCCTCGGGAGTCACCTCGATTGTGCGCTCGCCGCCCTCACGCTTGATCGTCAACGCCAGAGTCTGCTGGGGAGAGCTGCGAATGAAGTCTACCAGATCAAACCAGTTCCCGATCGGTTCGCCGTCCACCGCCAGCACCTGATCCCCCGGTTGCAAACCTGCCTGCTGCGCACGTCCACCGTCGGAGATCTCTCCAAGAACCGGCGGAATGTCCGGGCGCCAGGGTGTAATGCCGAACTGACCGAGGGGATTTGGGGATTCATCGCTCAGACGCCAGCCACCGAGTTCACCGGTAATGGTTCCACGCACACCGTTATCCGTCACCTCGATGGCGATTTCGCCGCGCTCACCGGCACGCTCCAGCAAGCGCATGTTAACGTCCCGCCAGGACGTCACGCGGTGACCATCGACGGCGTGCAGTTCCATGCCCTCCTGAAGCCCCATACGTTCAGCTACGGTATCCGGGGCGACGTCACCAACGATCGGCGCGACCGCGGTAACGCCAACGATGCCGAGCAGCCAGTAGGCAAAGAGCGCGAAGATAAAGTTGGCCACCGGCCCCGCGGCAGCAATGGCAATGCGCTTGGAGGGCGGTTTGGAAGTGAATGCCTGATCCTTCAGCTCCTCGGGAACCGGTCCCTCCCGGGCATCCAGCATTTTGACATAGCCACCCAGAGGGATTGCCGCGACGGCAAACTCCGTCCCATGACGGTCATACCAGGAAAACAGTGGCTTGCCGAACCCTACTGAGAACCGGAGTACTTTGACGCCGCAGCGACGGGCAACCCAGAAATGGCCATACTCATGAAGCGTTACGAGGATGCCCAGTGTCAGCGCAAGCGCCAGAATGGTTTCGATTATCTGCATAGCATTCCCGGTTGATGGCTAGGGCAAGACAGAAACAGCTCGGAATTTCAGACAGTTAACAAGCCAATCTGTTCCCGCGCGCGCTGCCTGGCCTCGGAATCCTTGGCGAATATGGTTTCAAAACTGTCCGCGGGAGCCACTGCCGTGGCGGCCAGCGTCCGCTCTATGATAACGGGGATATCGGCAAAACACAGGTTACCAGCCAGAAAGGCTGAGACTGCTTCCTCGTTCGCGGCATTAAGAACCGCGGGGGCGGTACCGCCAGCATCAAACGCCTCAGCCGCCAGCCTCAGACATGGAAAACGAACCAGGTCCGGCCGTTCAAAATGAAAACGGCCAATGGAAAACAGATCCAGCGGCGCCACCCCGGCATCGATTCGCTCGGGCCAGGCCAGGCCATTTGCGATCGGCGTCCTCATATCCGGGCTGCCCAACTGGGCAAGCACGGAACCGTCCACGTATTCGACCATCGAGTGGATAATACTCTCCGGGTGGACGTGGACTTCGATCGCCTCGGGCGTGGTATTGAACAGCCAACAGGCCTCAATCAGTTCCAGCCCCTTGTTCATGAGCGTGGCTGAATCCACGGAAATTTTCTGCCCCATCGACCAGTTGGGGTGGGCGCAGGCCTGTTCCGGAGAGACCGCTCGCAACGCCTCGGCGCTGTGCTCCCGGAAGGGACCGCCCGATGCCGTTAATAGAATTCGGGAAATGCCGGCGCCCTCGGGGTCCCGGATCCGGTCAGGAGGAATGCACTGAAAAATTGCATTGTGCTCCGAGTCAATTGGCAGTAGCTCCGCGCCGGCTTCCGCCACCGCATCCATGAACAGCTTGCCGGACATCACGAGCGCTTCCTTGTTTGCCAGCAACACCCTTTTGCCGGCCTGCGCGGCAGCAAGCGTGGGAGGCAGACCGGCGGCGCCAACAATCGCCGCCATTACCGTGTCTGCCTCGGCTACCGAGGCAACCTCGCACAACCCTTCAGAGCCACTGAGTACCCGGATGGCAGGAAGGTCGGACAAAAGCTCGGCCAGCTCCCTTGCTGCCTGCGGGTCCGCCATAACAGCCACCTTGGGCCGGAACTCCCGACACAGCACCGCAAGCTCCCGGGCGCGGGTGCCTGCGGTCAAGGCGTACACTGAAAAACGGTCCGGATGACGCCGGATAACATCCAGGGTGCTCAGGCCAATGGAGCCCGTTGCCCCCAGGATTGTCAGGCTGCGCGTTACCATGGTTACCATTGCCCGGCGGTGAGCCAGCCGAGTTGTGTGATGATCAGGGCAAACACCGGAATAGCCACTGTCAGGCTATCGATCCGATCCATGATCCCCCCGTGACCCGGCAACAACTGGCTGCTGTCTTTGATCCCCCGAAACCGCTTGAGCATGCTCTCCAGCAGATCTCCCAGCACAGAGACCAAACCCGTAGCCAGACTGGCAAGGACCAGAAAAATCGTTTCGGAGCTGTCAGCCGAGGCCATCAGACTAACCACAATGGCAAAGACGCCCACCGCGACCAGACCGCCCCAAACCCCCGCCCAGGATTTGCCCGGACTGACCCGTGGCGCCAGCTTGGCCTTACCGAAGGCGCGCCCGGCAAAATAGGCACCGATATCGGCAACCCAGACAGTACAGAATACGTAGAGGATCGCCCAGAGACTGTTGGTGACAGCACCAAAGTCAAGACTGCCTGTCCTCAGGTGGTTCAGCCCCACCCAGGCCGGCACAAGCACCAATAAACCCATGACTGCCCGCACCGGCACACTGCCCCAGCGCGAAGAGCCCTCGGGATAACTGCGAACCATGAGAAAACAGACCGACCACCACACCAGGGCCAGCCAGAGCACGGCAACGGCCGGCACATTGAGCAGGCCAAACAGGACCGCCGCGGTTACGGCCGCATAGAGCGCTCGCCCGACCTGCCCTTCAATACCGGACATGTTGGCCCACTCCCAGGCACCCAGTGTAATGATGGCGCCGGTGAACAGGGCAAAACCCAGTGGCGGCAGAAAAAAGATGCCGCCGATGGCAATCGGAGCCAGGATCAGAGCGGTAATGATTCGGGTTTTTAACACAGTGACGGTCGCTATGGTTTCATTATTGTTGTGATGCCTTGGCAGCGATCTGGTCGTCGGTCTGGCCAAACCGGCGTTGACGCCCAGCGTATGCCTGCAGTGCCTTGCGCATCTCGTCGGCTTTGAAGTCCGGCCAGAAAACCGGTGAGAAATACAGCTCAGTGTAGGCCAGATGCCAGAGCATGAAATTGCTGATTCGCTGCTCACCGGCGGTCCGGATCATCAGGTCCGGCATCGGCAGATCTCCGATGCTCAGATGCTGCTGTATAAGGTCATCGGTGATATCCGAGGGCTCGATCTGACCGGCCCGCACCTTGGCGGCAACCTGTCGGCTTGCCTGAGCAATGTCCCAGTGGCCGCCGTAATTTGCCGCGATTACCAGCGTCATACGGGTATTGTGCTGGGTCAGCTCTTCCGCCTCTTTCATGTGCTGCTGCAGGACAGAGCTGAACGCGGTCCGATCACCGATGATCCGGAGCCGGATGTTGTTGCGGTGCAGCTTGCGAACTTCCCGTTCAAGCGCAAAGAGAAACAGCTTCATCAACGCTGACACTTCGTCTTGGGGGCGGCGCCAGTTTTCGCTGGAAAACGCAAACAGGGTGAGCACCTCGACACCTTCCCGACCGCAGGTTTCCACCACAGCCTTGACCGCATCCACACCAGCCTTGTGTCCGGCCACCCCGGTCAGACGGTGCTGTTTTGCCCACCGGTTGTTACCGTCCATGATGATCGCTACGTGCCGGGGACGCCTGTCAGCCGACACCGGAATCTCTGCGGATACCGTTCCCGTCATGAAATCCTCTGCTTGGCCGGGAACCAGTGCCCCGACCATCTTCGCTTACAGATCAACCCTGGCGATTAAACCGCCATCAGGTCCTCTTCTTTCGCCTTCAGCGCCTTCTCGACGTCCGCGATATACCGGTCGGTCAGCTTCTGGATCTCGTCCTCACCCTTACGCTCATCGTCTTCGGTGATTTCCTTATCCTTCAGCAGTTCCTTGATCATGCTGTTGGCATCACGGCGGGCATTACGGATAGAAACCCGGCCGTGCTCAGCATCGGCTTTCGCCTGCTTGACCATTTCCTTACGGGTTTCTTCCGTCAGCATCGGCATCGGCACACGGATCAGGTCGCCACTGGTGGCGGGGTTCAGCCCCAGATCGGAACTCATGATGGCTTTTTCAATGGTTGGAACCAGATTCTTTTCCCAGGGGGATACCGCCAGGGTGCGGTTGTCTTCAACGTTAATACTGGCGACCTGCTTCAGCGGTGTTTCCTGGCCATAGTAGTTAACCATTACGCTGTCCAGAATCGACGGGTGAGCCCGGCCCGTGCGAATTTTGTTAAACGCCCCGTGGAGAGCGTCCAGGCTCTTCTGCATTTTTTTCTCGGCTTCTGCTTTAATGTCGTTAATCACTTCAGCATCCTCAATTCGTTCGTCAAATCAGTCCGTGCGATGATTCCGGGGCTGCATCAGCCCCGAAAAGCCTGCTATTCGATCAGTGTACCTTCTTTTTCCCCGGTCACGATCCGGGTCAGCGCACCGGCGCGATTCATGTCGAAGACCCGCAGCGGCATACCGTGATCCCTCGCCAGACAGATGGCGGTCAAATCCATAACACCCAGCTTCTTGTCCAGGACTTCGTCATAGGTCAGGTAATCGTATTTCTCCGCCGAGCTGTCCAGATGCGGGTCAGCGGAATAGACACCATCGACTTTGGTCGCCTTGAGCACGGCATCTGCTTCAATTTCAATACCCCGGAGGCAGGCAGCGGAATCGGTCGTGAAGAAAGGGTTGCCCGTACCGGCACAGAAAATCACCACGTCGCCGTCTTTCAGGTCCCGAACTGCACGGCGTCGATCATAGTGCTCGACGATACCACTCATGGGAATGGCCGACATCACGCGGGTGCGGATGTTTGAGCGCTCCAGGGCATCACGCATGGCCAGACCGTTCATCACGGTCGCGAGCATTCCCATGTGATCGCCGGTTACGCGGTCCATGCCGGCCGCGTTCAGGGCGGCACCCCGGAACAGGTTACCGCCACCGATAACCAGGCCGACCTGAACACCGATGCCGATCAGGGCGCCAATCTCAAGGGCCATGCGATCAAGGACTTTGGGATCAATACCGAAATCGTGCTCCCCCATCAGGGCCTCGCCACTGAGCTTGAGCAGAACACGCTTGTATCTGGGCTGGGTTTTCGATGATGTCGGCATGGTGATCCCCTTTTCGTCTGTTGGCTGCTGTCCGGCGTAACACGCGTCGCAGGCTTGTATCTGACATACTCCTCAGAAAAGGGGTATCTCAGATACAAGCCCGCCACGAAAGCCAGGCGTTCCTGACTAACGTGGCAGACTCAGATGGCACTGCGGCCGACGCCACAGTGCCGAAAGAAGGATCAGGCCTTGCTTGTGCCAGCTGCAGCAGCAACTTCGGCAGCAAAGTCCACTTCTTCTTTCTCGATGCCTTCACCCACTTCCAGGCGAACGAAACCGACCAGCTCGCCACCGGCGGACTTGATCAGTTCACCCACGGTCTGGTCCGGGTTCTTGACGAAAGGCTGCTCGACAAGGCTGTTTTCCTTGAGGAACTTCTTGATGCGGCCGCCCATCATCTTCTCGACGATTTCGGCAGGCTTGCCTTCCATATCCGGCTGGGCCTTGATGACTTCCTTCTCTTTCTCCAGCTCTTCAGCAGGCATGTCTTCCGGCTTGCCAACGCGCGGGTTCACCGCAGCGGCGTGCATGGCGATGTCGCGAGCCACTTCCGCATCACCTGCAGTCAGGGCGACAACAGAAGCGATCTTGTTGTTGCTGTGGACGTATCCACCAACAACCGGGCCTTCAACCTTCACGATGCGACGAACAGTGATGTTCTCGCCGATTTTCTGGACCAGCGCTTCGCGCTTGGCTTCCAGATCACCGTCCATCAGCTTGGCAACGTCGGTTTCGCCTTTTTCAAAGGCAACGCCGAGGACATCGTTAGCGAATGCCATGAAATTGTCATCACGGGCAACAAAGTCGGTTTCTGAGTTCACTTCCAGAATGTAGGCAACCGTGTTGTCATCGGAGATCTTAATCAGAGACACGCCTTCAGCGGCGGTACGGCCAGCCTTCTTGGCGGCTTTCAGGCCGGAAGACTTGCGCAGCTCTTCGATTGCGGCGTCTACACTGCCATCAGCCTCTACCAGTGCTTTCTTGCACTCCATCATGCCAAGGCCAGTACGTTCACGCAGCTCTTTGACCATTGCAGCGGTAATTGCAGCCATGTTCAATCCTCTCAACTATTCCGAATTCGGTAGGACGTATGCCCGAAACGCGTCCGGGCATACATTTCATCTCAAACGTGAAGCTGACGCGTCACTCGGCGGCCGGGGCGGCGCCTGCAGCGTCTTCGCTGACTTCAACAAACTCGTCAGCGCCTGCACCGGCAGACTGGGCTGCTTCGACACAGGTATCGGCAACGGCCTTCACGTAGATCTGGATCGCACGGATGGCGTCATCGTTGCCCGGAATCACGTAATCAACGCCGTCCGGATCACTATTGGTATCGACCACACCGATCACAGGAATGCCCAGCTTGTTGGCTTCCTTGATGGCGATACGCTCGTGGTCAACGTCAATGACGAACATGGCGTCAGGAAGGCCGCCCATGTCCTTGATACCGCCAATGGAACGCTCAAGACGGTCCATCTCACGGGTCCGGTCCAGGGCTTCTTTCTTGGTCAGCTTGTCAAAGGTGCCATCTTTGCTCTGGGCTTCCAGATCGCGGTAGCGACGGATGGACTGACGGATAGTCTTGTAGTTGGTCAGCATGCCACCGAGCCAGCGATGGTTAACGAACGGCTGGCCAGCGCGCTCTGCTTCTTCCTTGACGATCTTGGCCGCTGCACGCTTGGTGCCAACGAACAGGATCTTGTTCTTGTTCTCTGCCAGCTGCTGAATGAAGTTCAGCGCATCGTTCATGGCAGGAACAGTCTGCTCAAGGTTGATGATATGAATCTTGTTACGGGCGCCGAAGATGAACTTCGACATTTTCGGGTTCCAGTAGCGGGTCTGGTGACCGAAGTGAGCACCTGCCTTCAGCAGGTCACGCATATTTACCTGAGCCATGATATTTACCTTTTAGCTTCGGGTTAGTCCTCCACGCGTCCGATTGCCCCAACCCGCCTTCATAAAGCTGAAGGGAGGCACCCTGGGACAACGTGCCGACACGTGTGCGAATTTGCCGGATTCGTTTCCGGCGGGCGCGTTTATACCATAAATCGCTCCGCAAACGCCATTATTTTTACCACCACCCTTCCTTGTACCCAGCCACTCAGCCCCTTAAAATGCCGGTTTGGTACAAATCAATGGGAAGCCCGATGCAAGTATCGATCAAGACTCCGGAAGAAATCGAAAAAATGCGCGTCGCCGGCCGCCTGGCCGCCGAGGTGCTCGAGATGATTGGCGAACATATCAAGCCCGGCATCAGCACCGAGGAGATCGACCGCATCTGCCACGACTATATTGTGAACGAGCAGAAAGCCATTCCTGCGCCCCTGAACTACAAGGGTTTCCCGAAGTCGGTCTGCACCTCCGTCAACCATGTCATCTGCCACGGCATCCCGTCGGAGAAGAAGGTCCTCAAGGACGGCGACATCCTCAACATTGATGTCACGGTCATCAAGGACGAATACCACGGCGACACCAGCAAGATGTGGATCGTAGGCAAACCAAAGCCGGGCACAGAACGGCTGATCGACATCACCCAGGAATGCCTATATAAAGGTATCGAACTGGTCAAGCCCGGCACTCGCCTCGGAGACATCGGTCACGTTATTCAGCAGCACGCCGAAAAACACCGGTACTCGGTTGTCCGCGACTACTGCGGCCACGGCATCGGCAAGGTCTTCCATGAAGAGCCCCAGGTGATGCACTACGGTAAGCCCGGAACCGGCATGGAGCTGCAGGAAGGCATGACCTTTACCATCGAGCCCATGATCAACCAGGGCAAATACCAGACCAAACTGCTGCCGGACGGTTGGACCGTCGTGACCAAGGACCACAAGCTGTCGGCCCAGTGGGAGCACACCATCCTCGTCACCGCGGATGGTCACGAAGTTCTGACCAAACGATCGGAAGAGTCCTTCTAAGTGGACCTGAGCGAACTGGAATCCCGCATCAGCAATGACACCTCGCCAGTTCTGGCTGCCAGGGAGCTTTTACGGGAACGGTATAACGCCGATGCCGAGGCCTTCCGCCAGGGCGCCGATGTCCGCGCCCTGGTTCACGCCCGGGCCAGTACCGTCGACAACGTTCTTCGACTGATCTGGAACCGCTACCCGTTCGCCGACTCGCCCGACATTGCCCTGATTGCCGTGGGTGGCTACGGCCGGGGGGAACTGCACCCACACTCAGACATTGACTTGCTGATTCTGACCCGGTCTGGAATCGAGGAAAGCTGGCACGAAGACCTGGGCGCCTTCGTCACTCTGCTCTGGGACCTGAAACTGGATATCGGCCACAGCGTACGCAGCATCGACGAAAGCCTGGCAGCCGCCCGGGATGACATCACCATCCTTACCAACGTTCTGGAAACCCGCACCATTGCCGGCCCGGACGAACTCCGGGAAGAACTCAGCGAACAGGTTTATTCCGACAACGTCAGCAGTGACCGCGACTACTTCATCGCCAAGCGGGAAGAGCAGAAGGCACGCCATAACAAATACGGCGACACCGAATACAATCTGGAACCGAACGTCAAAGGGTCACCCGGGGCGCTCAGAGACATCCAGACCATTGGCTGGATCACCAAGCGGCATTTCGGCCTCCAGAACATCGCCGACCTGACCCGGTTCAGTATTCTCACGGAAGAAGAGCATCAGATCCTCTTCCAGGGCGAGACGTTCCTCTGGCAACTTCGCTACGGCCTGCAACTGCTGGCCGATCGCAACGAAAACCGCCTGCTGTTTGACCATCAGCGCGCCCTCGCCCAGATGCTGGGATACAAGGACGAAGGCAAACGCCTTGGCGTTGAGCTGATGATGCAGTCCTATTACCGAACCGTGTTGGCCCTGGCCGAGCTCACGGACGTGATTCTTCAATACTACGATGAAGCGATTCTGGGCTCCGGCACCGAAGACGACATCCAGCCCCTGAACAAACGATTCCAGATTCGCAACCGCTATATTGAAGCGGTGAACAATCAGGTGTTCGCCTACGCCCCCTACGCCATTATGGAAATCTTTGTTCTGATGGCGCAGCACCCGGACATCAAGGGCATTCGCGCGACCACGATCCGGTCCCTGCGAGCCCACCGGCACCTGGTTGACGACGCGTTTCGCTCCGACCTCGCAGTGACCACGCTGTTCATGGAACTGCTCCGAACTCCGCACGCCCTCGACCAGACCCTGTCCGCGATGAAGAAGTACAACGTGCTGGGGCGGTACTTGCCGGAATTCGGACAGATTATCGGCCAGATGCAGCACGATCTGTTCCACATCTACACCGTGGACGCCCACACCATGCGGGTGATCCGCAATATGGCCAGGCTCAACAGCACCGAAGCGCGCACCGAATATCCACTGGCATCCCGACTGATTCACCGACTGCCAAAACTGGAGACCCTGTACATTGCGGGCCTGTATCACGATGTTGCCAAGGGCCGCGGCGGCGATCACTCGGAGCTGGGAGCGGTTGATGCCGAAGCCTTCTGCGAACGGCACCATTTGAGTGAACGGGATACCAAACTGGTGTCCTGGCTGGTGGAAAACCACCTCCTGATGTCCATGACCGCGCAGCGCAAGGACATCTCGGACCCCGACATCATCCACAACTTCGCCCAGGCGGTGCCCAGTCAGGCTCACCTCGATTATCTGTATGTGTTGACGGTCTGCGATATCAGCGCTACCAACCCCAAGCTCTGGAACACCTGGCGCGCGTCTTTGCTGCGTCAGCTTTATATTGAAGCGAAACGCGCCCTGCGGCGCGGTACCGAAACGCCGGTGAACCGCAACGAGTGGGTCAGCGCCACGCAATCGGAAGCGCGGGAAATCCTGCACGCGCAGAATATGACCGACGAACAGATTGATCGCATCTGGGACACGGTCGACGAGGATTACTTCCTGCAGGATTCCACGGTTGATATTGCCTGGCAGACGGCGGCCATCATCCGCCACGGGAATAACCCGGACCCTCTGGTGCTGATTCGCGATACCCGGGGCGGCCCCACGGACGGCTACTCCCAGATCATCATTTACATGAAAGACCGGGTTGCGCTGTTCGCCGCCACGACGGCGGTGCTGGAACAACTGAACCTCAACATCGTGGATGCCCGGATCAGCTCGAGCGAAGGCCCCTATTCCATCAGCTCCTATGTGGTGCTCGATGAAAAAGGCCAACCGCTCGGTACCGACCCGGCTCGAAAGGAACGCGTGCGCAAGCGCCTGATCGAGGAACTGGATGACCCCGATGACTATCCGGATATCATCCACCGCCGCACGCCACGGCAGCTGAAACATTTTGCCTTTCCGACGGAAGTCACCTTCTCCAACGACACCGTGAATCAACGCTCGGTCATGGAAGTCATCACACCTGACCGGCCGGGTCTGCTCGCAAGAATCGGACAGGTTCTGCTCGACCACCGGGTGCGCCTGACCAATGCCAAGATCGCCACCCTCGGCGAACGGGTCGAGGACGTTTTCTTCGTGACCGACGAACGGGGCGAGCCCCTGCGTGACCCGGCCGTGTGCCACGAACTGCAGCAAGACCTCTGTAAAATGCTGGACGACATTCAATGAATCCAAACCTGGACCGACTCCACCCCTACCCTTTTGAAAAACTGACCAAGCTGAAAGCCGGCATCAAAACGCCCGACCATCTGCGGCCAATTTCACTGGGTATCGGGGAGCCCAAGCACCCCTCACCGGAATTCGTCAAGCAGGTCATCGCCAACAACCTCGACCGGCTGGCCAACTACCCGACCACCAAAGGCACCGACGAGCTCCGCGAGGCCATCAGCGACTGGGCCACTCGTCGCTTCGGGCTGGTGCCCGGCTCCCTCAGTGCCGCCGACAATGTTGTTCCGGTAAACGGAACCCGGGAAGCTATTTTCTCGCTGGTCCAGGCGGTTGTCGCGGGCGGAGAAACCGCGACCGTGGTGAGCCCGAATCCGTTTTATCAGGTGTACGAGGGCGCGGCTTTCCTCGCCGGTGCGACACCGGTTTACCTGCCCTGCGACGGCGCCAACGGATTCATTCCGGATTTTGAGGCAGTTCCTGACTCGGTCTGGCAGGACTGCCAGATTCTGTTCCTGTGCTCTCCCGGCAACCCAAGCGGTGCCGTGATTCCCCGGAAAACCCTGATCAAGGTGATCGAGCTGGCTGACCGGCACGACTTCATCGTCGCGTCGGATGAATGTTATTCGGAACTGTATCCGGATGAGGCCAACCCGCCGGAAGGACTACTTCAGACTTGCGCAGCTATCGGGCGCGACGACTTTGCCCGCTGCATCGTTTTTCACAGCCTGTCCAAACGCAGCAACCTTCCCGGGCTACGTTCCGGTTTTGTCGCCGGCGATGCGGGCATTCTGAAAGGCTACCTGAAATACCGGACCTATCACGGCTGCGCCATGCCGATTCACAACCAGCTCGCCAGCATCGCGGCCTGGCAGGATGAGGATCACGTCAAGGAAAACCGGGCCGCCTACCGCGCCAAATTCGAGGCCGTGGTGCCAATTCTTCGCGAAGTCATGGAGGTCGAGTATCCGGATGCCGGCTTCTACCTCTGGCCAGTCACACCGATGGACGATGAAACCTTCGCCCGGGAACTGTCGGCGCAACAGAATGTACACGTGCTGCCTGGCCGCTACCTTTCCCGAACCGTGGACGGCCACAACCCCGGTGAGTACCGGGTTCGCATGGCACTGGTCGCTCCGCTGGAAGAGTGTGTGGAAGCGGCGGAACGGATCGTTGAATTTGTAAAGGCAAACAAGGCATGAAGCTATACGGCATCAGGAACTGCGACACCGTCAAAAAGGCCCGCAAGTGGCTGGATGAACAGGGCATCGACTACGAGTTCCACGACTTCAAGAAGGACGGCCTGGATGAGGCCCAATTGAGTCGCTGGGAAGCGACGATTGGCTGGGAGAGCCTGCTGAACCGCCGCGGCACCACCTGGCGCAAACTTCCCGATGACGTTCGTGATACCATTGGCGCCCAATCCGCCCACGACATCATGCTGGAAAACCCGTCGATCATTAAACGACCGGTGGTGGAGCATGGCAACACGGTTTCCGTCGGCTTCAAGGCCGACGACTGGGCCAAACAGTTTTCAAACGCTTAAGTCTGACGAATATAAAGGAGCAACCACCTGATGAGTTTCGCATTCGGTATCGGTATCGGCACCCAGAACAACCAGGGCGAATGGCTGGAAGTGTTTTACCAGCAGCCGGTGATGACACCCGATAATACCCTGATGGAAGTTGTCCAGAACGCGCTCGACTACAAGGGTGGCAATCAGGCCATCAGCGCCACGACGGAGCAGCTTAGCCAGCTCTCCAAGGCACTGCGTCAGGCCGGTCAGACAGAACAGGCAGTACTGGCGGAGAAAGCATCAACGAGCACCCGCCCGGTCGTGGTAACCATTCTTGGAACCGACGACACGGCCTCCAGCACCCCCGAGGTCTACCTCAAACTGCACCTGATCTCCCATCGCATGGCCAAACCCCATGGCCTTAAGCTGGATGGCATCTTTGGTCTGCTGCCGAACCTCGCGTGGACCAGCGAAGGCGCAATCGATCTTGGCGAACTCCCGGACCGCCAGCTGCAGGCCCGTATCGAGGGTCGCACCCTGGAAGTGAAGTCCGTCGACAAGTTCCCGCAGATGACTGACTACGTGGTTCCAAAAGGCGTTCGCATTGCCGACACGGCACGGGTTCGTCTTGGTGCCTATGTTGGCGAAGGTACCACCGTGATGCACGAAGGCTTTATCAACTTCAATGCCGGTACCGAAGGCACCAGCATGATTGAAGGCCGCATTTCCGCCGGCGTGATGGTCGGTAAAGGGTCTGACCTTGGCGGCGGCTGCTCCACCATGGGCACCCTGTCCGGTGGCGGCAATATCATTATAGCCGTGGGCGAGAACTGCCTGATTGGGGCCAACGCCGGTATCGGCATCCCGCTGGGAGACCGCTGCAAGGTTGAGGCTGGCCTGTACATCACCGCCGGTACCAAGGTCGCCCTGCTCGATGACAACAATGAGTTGGTGGAAATCATCAAGGCCCGCGACCTCGCCAATCAGCCGGACCTGCTGTTCCGTCGCAACAGCCAGACCGGCGCGGTGGAGTGCAAAACCAACAAGTCTTCCATCGAGCTGAACGAAGAGCTGCATGCAAACAACTGAGTCGAAAACCCTTGAACTGGCCGTTGACCTGATTCGCCGGCAATCCGTTACGCCAGAGGATGCCGGCTGCCAGGACCTGATGATGTCCCGGCTGGCACACCTGGGCTTTACCGGCGAAAATCTTCGCTTCGGTGACACCGACAATCTCTGGGCCCGCAAGGGATCAGAGGGTCCGGTACTGGCCTTTGCGGGCCACACCGACGTGGTTCCGACCGGGCCGGAAAAGAACTGGGGCCACCCCCCGTTCGATCCGGTCATCAAGGACGGCTACCTCTACGGTCGGGGCGCGGCGGACATGAAAGGCAGCCTCGCCGCCTTCGTCACCGCCTGCGAGCGGTTCGTCGAGGCTTACCCGGACCACCGTGGCTCAATCGCCCTCCTGATCACCAGCGACGAAGAGGGCCCGGCCAAGGACGGCACCGTGAAAGTCGTCGAAACCCTGGAAGCCCGGAACGAGAAGATCGACTGGTGTCTGATTGGCGAACCGTCCAGCACCAACGAGGTCGGGGATGTCATCAAGAACGGTCGACGGGGTTCCCTGCACGGTTACCTGACGGTCCACGGTGTCCAGGGCCACGTGGCCTATCCGCATCTGGCGGAGAACCCGGTACATACCGTGGCACCGGCACTGGACGACCTGGCAAGGGAGTTCTGGGATAGTGGCAATGACTTTTTCCCACCCACCACCTTCCAGATCACCAAAATGGAAGCCGGCACGGGCAGCAACATCATCCCCGGTGAGTGCCTGGTGCATTTCAACTTCCGGTATTGCACCGAAAATACCGCGGAGAGCCTTGAAGAGCGGGTGGTCGCGATTCTGGACCGGCATGGCCTGAAATACGATCTGCAGTGGCACCTGAGTGGCCGCCCATTCCTCACCGATCGGGGTGCACTGGTTTCTGCAAGCCAGGATGCGATCCGGACCGTCACCGGGCGGGAGACCGAGCTCTCAACTTCAGGCGGCACGTCCGACGGGCGTTTCATTGCCCCTACCGGCGCCCAGGTCGTCGAACTTGGCCCCATCAATGCCACCATCCACAAAGTGGACGAGTGCGTGAAGGCCGAAGATCTGAATACGCTCTCCAGGATCTACGAACAGATCCTCATCGAGCTGCTGGCCTGAGCCCGGGGTTTCCGGGCCAGGATCAATAGTGGGGAGGCGGTGTTTCGTCCTCCTCACTTTTGATGTTAGATGGAGACACCTCTTTTAGCTGCTTATGCAGCAACTGCTTGGCCTCCCACAATTCCCGGAGTTCCAATTCCTGCTTCGCCACCTGCTCACTCAGGGTGTTGATAATGTCATCCTGAAACGCCATTCGCGTTTCCAGTTCATCGAGTCGTGTTTCCAGATCTTTCTGGCTCATGTGGCTACTAAAACTCCCAAAGATGGATTCTTCTCGATTGTGTCTGTCGGCAAACCGCTACCCCATCTCCTTGGTCAGCGATTGGGATAATCTGGTATCATGCCGCTTTTGCCCGCCAGCGCTCCCGGAATCAGGAAGTTCGGCGGTTTTCATCGACCGGGTGTGCGATTTTACCCGATATCCGGTTTTTTATCGTTAGCGTTACAAGAATGGAGAAATCTCAGTCAATGCGTAATCCAGCCAAAGCGATCCTTGTTGCTATCCTGATCGCCATTCCCGCTCCACTGATACTGGCCCTTTTGCTCTCTTTTACCCCGGAACCTCTTCGCCTGATCGCCGCCGGTGAGCTTGTCGAAGCACTTGGCAGCAACCGGGGCATCGCAGCGTACATCGTCGCCTTCGTTATCTTCGGTATTGCGGGCTTCCTGACCATCGCCATCGCTGGCAAGCAACAGGCTACCAAACGCACCGCATCACGTGGTGCCCGTTCCCAGCCGAGCCAGGGCTACCAGGACGATGAAGACGACAACTACGACGAAAACAGCCCGGAAGGTGACGAAGAAGGCACAGTGAAGTGGTTCAACGTCAAGAAAGGCTTTGGCTTCATTGTTCGCGACAGCGGCGACGAGGTGTTCGTGCACTTCCGCGCCATTCGAGGCCGTGGTCGTCGGGTACTCCGTCAAGGCCAACTGGTTCGCTTCAATGTCGTGGAAGCCGACAAGGGTCTGCAGGCAGACAACGTTTCAATCCTGAGCGATTGATCCTGCCCTGATCCTGATAAAAAAGGCAGCCCTTGGGCTGCCTTTTTAGTTCCAGACGACCTGCTGCTCGCCCCGGTGGTCCAGTCGCCACCACTTTTCATCTTCGACCGGCTCCCCTTCTTTCCAGTCACCAGGACTGCAACGGATCTCGGTATCCATGGCACGCCAGGCGCTACGCGCACAGTCCAGATCGGTATTCCACGGCAGGTTTTCGCCTTCCATCACCAGGCACGTAAAACGCTTTCCGAACGCGCCCGGGTAGAGCGATATCTTCAAGCGCTGACCCGCGCAAGAGGCATCGCCTTTCACCACTGACGTCACCTGGCTGTCGTCGAGCACCAGTTTATCCAGGTGACTGTCCAGCCACTTTGAAACCGCGCCCTCTTCGAGGTCACGAATGTAAATTTCCAGATCCTGCACCCGCTGAATCTCCATCCTGATGATCACAATGCAGCACATAGTGAACCGGGCCGCTGCGCGCTGCAACCCAACGTTCGAGTTCACGTCGCAGATCCGCGATTGAAAGTCGTCTCAATGTGCCGGCAGCCTTGCGCTCATGCCATGAGACTTCTAACGCCGCTCGCTGAAGCTGCAATTCCGCAAGAGACTCGTCCATTCCCTCCCGGGGCTCTGAACGTGCCACAGCTACCAGATTTTGGCGGTGCAAGGTATCAGTCTGACCAGAAAACGACACCGACTCCAGCGGACCACGCCGGGCAAAGAGGTCCAGCCGCGCAGTAGCGCGCTCGACCCATTCCAGCATGCCACCCGGACTACAGACGCAGTGGCTCCGACGCGTCGCTGCAAAACGAATGACGGCAAGCGGAAGCTCGATACTCCAGCGTTTCTCAATGGCGGCCTGATGGGCCGTGAGAATCGCTTCGCGCTGCACTTCACTGGAACCGGGCATATCAAAGACGTCCAGAAAGCGACCCAGCTTCTGGTCCAGGCGCGGCTCTCCAAGCCCTTTTGACTCGGGCCCAAGCAACACGATCGGACCTTTCCAGTTCGCGACCAGCTCAGCGGCGAGACTCGCCGGCTGGTTCATCAGGAATTCAAGGTCAGACGGCGGCATGTTGTCCAGCACCAATACCGGCCAGAGCGTGTTTCCCCGCCCTTCGCCAGCCGGGAGTACGGGCAGATCACTCGCCAGAATATCGGCCTCACGGCGTAGATCGAGTTCCAGATACTCCCTTTCCAGCGCTGCCAACATCACCTGGAGCCAACTGGATTTCCCCGAACCCCGTTCACCGCGCACCCAGAGTAGAGCGTTCGACGATGCGGCAACCGTGATGGCGACATCTTCAGCTAATGCCATCCACTCCGGATCGGTTACCACCAGGGGCAAATTACCAGGGCTTTCGAGGCCCTTCGGAAGGCCGTCGGTGGTGACACCAGGCCAGTGGGAAACCAATTCCAGAACTGCCACGTAGGCTTTGTCACCCAAGCGCTCCATGCCGGTCGCAAGCACTTTCAACAACGGACTCCAGCCCAACCAGGGAGCCTCACAGATCTCTCTGGACCGCGCGAGCCAGTCAATTAACTGGGATGACAGCAGATCTTCTCCGCCGACTTCTGTCACTATGGGCTGCTCGCATTGAATCGTCCGAACAAGCTCATCAATATCTATCCCACAGCTGCGAAGAAACCGGGGTATATCCGGACAGGTGTCCAGAAGGGCAAGCAAAAAATCCTCGACGGTGATAACCGTACCACCGCGCTCACTGACACTCTCTTTCGCCTGCACCAGCGCCGCCTGGCACTCGGGCGCCAGGCATCCTTGCCAATCGTCCATAACACTCTCCATGTCTATATTGCGCATCATCCTGATGCTCGGACCTTCACTGCTTGATTACCAGCTACCGGTGTTTTCCATGCTGGCCCAGGGTTCCTTCGGGGGTAGCGACTCACCTTTTTGCAGAAGCTCGATTGAAATATTGTCCGGAGTTCGGACAAAGGCCATGTGCCCGTCTCTGGGCGGCCGGTTAATGGTGACCCCGTTGGCCTGCAGGCGCTCACACAGTGCGTAGATGTCGTCCACACGATAGGCCAGATGCCCGAAATTACGCCCGCCATCGTACTCTTCGGGATCCCAGTTGTAGGTCAGCTCAATCATGGGGGCCTTTTCTTCCCGGGCACGATCCTCGTCTTCGGGTGTCGCCAGAAAGACCAGTGTAAACCGGCCCTTTTCGCTGCTCTTCCTGCTGATTTCCTTCATTCCCAGAAGGTCACAAAAGAAATGCAACGTCTCGTCAAGGTTGCTCACTCGAATCATGGTGTGGAGGTATTGCATGTCGATTCCTTATTGAATGCGATTGGTCATGAGCGATGAATCGCCCTTACCTTGCGGACAGTTTACGGTATTCTGAAGCCATGGATGTACGTAACCCCAACAACACCCTGCTTGAATTCCGGCACCCGGCCGTGCGGCACCTCGCGTGGTTGTGCTCTGCGCCCCAGTTAATCGATGCGCCATTCACCTTCGAGCCCGCCCGCTACCTTCGTGCCGACTATATGGAGAACCTCAGGGCATGGGATCGCACACCCGAGGCTGCGCCAGCCCTGCTGGGACAACCTCCCCAGCGACGCCTTGGTTTCTATTTTGAGCGACTCTATCAAGTGCTTCTATCCGACCTTCTGGGCTGGAACATTCTTCTCAAGAACGCCCAGATACAATCTAACGGGCACACCCTCGGAGAGCTCGATTTTATCGTTCACAACACAACCGATGATCGGATCGAACACCACGAAGTTGCCATCAAGTACTATCTCGGTGTTCCCGGTTCCGACGGTGAGGCGCTCTGGTATGGCCCGAACGCAAAGGACCGCCTGGATATCAAAAGCGACAGGCTGATCAACCATCAAAGCCAACGCACGCATCAACCCGAGACACTCGAACTGCTGTCGAGTCATGGCATCACCGGTCCGCTCACTGCCAGAATATTCATGCCCGGTTATCTGTTCTATCCTTTGTGCCGCGACGTGGCCCCGCCCGCCATGACTCCGCCGAATCACCTTCGGGGTTGGTGGGCATACGCCCATGAGCTGACGCAAACCGATACCTCCACCTGGGTGCAATTGCGCAAACCCCACTGGGTCGGTCCCTGGTACCAGCCTGAAGCCCCTGCGGCGGAAGAGTCCACGCAAGCCTTGGCCCGGATCAACGAGGACAGGATTCCACGCCTGTTTTCAGAACTCAGACACGAGCCTAGTGCCGAGACCTGGCTTGAGCGCCGAAGAATATTCGTAGTGCCGTCATCATGGCCCAAGTAGATCCTGCCATAGGGTGTTAAATAGGCCAGGCGGTTGACGGACGCTTTTCCCGGTATTCCGCCATCGACACTTTGCCCAGTTTCGGCGTCAACCGGCACTGGCGCTGGCCCCAAGGGAAATTACGCTGCTTCTTCAGCAATTCAGCTCCATCATTTTGTCGCCAGCTCGCCAGATCCAGGTCCCTCCAATACCGGGGATTTCGGCCCGTTTTTTTATCGCTTTCCAGTGTAATTGGGTCGAGGTGCCGAAAGGGTTCGAAGCGGGGAACATCCGGCAGAGGTTCGCTGACATCCATGAAGCGTTGCAACATGTCCCACAAGGCCAGAACTTCATTTTTCTGGGCCTCAATATTGCTCAGGGACGTCTTGTTGAAGGTCTTTTGGGTGTAGCGATGCACCAACATTAACCGGTAGAAAATTCCCCCATGCTGGATTATTCGTTCCACATAGGCATCGAACTCGATGAATGGGGCCTCGAAAATTCGACTACGCCCCAGCCCAAGACGAACTTGCCCGGTGACGCGATTGAATTCGCTGTAACCGTCATCCATCGCATTATCCAGCCTGTTATTCAGAGATTTCTCAAAGGGCTTAAGGAAAAAGCCAATGCCGGTACTCATCAACCAATTCGTCGTGTAGGGAGTCGCCCAGATTGCAAAGGCGATCCATCCAAAGGAAAAGACCAGCACAAACGCGGCAACCAGCAACGCGGGAAGTTTGCGTAGGGGTTCAAACTCGTCCAGCCCCCAAATCATTAGCCCAGGTCCACCGAGCCACAACAAGAGAATCCAGGCAAACGGGACGACAAGCATCAGAGCCTTCAAACCCTGTTTACCGTTCAAGAAGCCGATTCGTTGGTGAGTCCACCACCAGTCCCTACTCTTGAATTCGGGGTCCTCCTGTTCGTGGCTCTGGACAACCTCAATATCCTCGACGGTCCTGTAGTAGGGATTCACGTCTGCATAGGCACCAACCTGCTGTAGCTCATCTCCCATCCGGGAACGTTTCTGGCAGCTTTCGGGGAGTGGTTCAATATTAGTGCCGATGTATGCGGTTCCTGCAAACTCTGACACTCCCTGTCTTTTGTTCATACTTCTACCTCTGTGAAGAACCAGTACGGAGATGCTGGCTGGGAAAAGGGATCCAGTGCTGATATCTCCTTGGCAGGAGGAATTCCATGACGAGATAACTCGAACGGCTCGTAGTGCTTGTAAACGGGACCGGGAAACACCATTGGCCCCAGTTCAGTATCGATAACAGCCTGCAGTCCCACTCTCAGTCTTGTTGAAACCGTTTCCTGGTATCCCCAACTTTCGTACTGCGTGTCCTGAAGGTCCCTTTTTACCAGAAAGCGAACAGCGGACCTGTGTGGAAGCGATTGTCTTGCCACAACTTTCCGTAAGGGCGTTGAGTTTCTGAACTGGATACTCCGGACGGCTCCTGCCGCACCGTAGGTCTCCATCGTCGACGATGCATATGCTACTTCCTGTACCACCAGATTGAAGGGCTTCTCTGGCAAAGCCGGACTTTGGTCACGGTAAAGCTGAAAACGGCTGGCGAAAGCAGTGTCAATGGTCACCACGTAGTCCTCGGGAACCGGTGGATGGTCGGGATTAATCAGAGCAAGATCCGGGTCGATATCTGCGTAGCTCTGGACACTAACGGAAATCGGTGCCAGCAAAGCGAGCAATTGACTGTAATAGGCTTTATGACCCTTTGTTCCCGCCGACTCCTCTGGATAGATTCCCCAGGGTCCACGTTTCAGCAGCTGTTCGAAGTGATCATCGGTACTGCTGGCAGCGTATAGCCCTCCTCCAATTATCATCCCCATGCCCAAAACTGCCCAGCCCCAGCCAGGGATAGCCAGTAATGACGCCATCACAGGGTGAGCCAGAAAGATCATTCCTCCAGTCAGAGCAACAGCGTGCCCAGTTGCGGCATCAAAATCCTTATCCGCGAGGCTTAATCGCATTTCCCAGTAGCTCAAGCCCACTCCGAGCGCACCAGCCATGAAGCTTGCCAAACTGACCGTTCGAACCAGGGTTTGGGCCCCAAGACGCTGCAAACGTGTACCGATAAAGAGCCAGTTCTTGACATCGAAGAGAGGCCTTACAGCGAGTCGATAAGCCCTGGGACCCCCTGCTTTCGAGGAGCCCATTTCGCCAAGTACCTGGCTGAGTTTGAGTGACGCTGCGGTTAGATCGACGGAGGCACCCGACACCTTCGAAGCCATCAGGGGCCACTTTTCATCGTCGGAATTCAACCCGTCCATCAAAGTCCGAAATTCCACGAAAACATTAAACGCCGCCAGCACCACCAGGCCTCGGGATACGGCAGGCCCGTCCACACTGGCACTTACCCGCTTCGCGAAATCGACTTTTATCAGGCTCAGCTTGGCGGCCTCGGAGTGACCTGCAGGCGCGTAGAAAACCATGGCGGGGCCCGCCATCTTCTTTAGGGCTGTTTCCAGCTCATCGGATGCCCGGGCCGGACTGGTTGAGCCTTGCAGCTCACCATGACCGTCCACCAGATCGGCATAGAGATAGTCGTTTTTTCGGGTGAGCACACCCTCGGTTCGATCAAACTCGGTCAGTCCGCGCTGCAAGCCCTCACCCTGGACCCCGAGAATGGTGCCGCTGGAGTCGACTCCGCCACGGGAAACGATATCGATGCCCTCCAGATCAGGATCCGCAAGCACAAAGTTCGAAACCGCAGACTGCATCACACGCTGTATTTCAATCTGACGGACCGCGCCTTCCTCAATCAGACGCTTGCACACCGTCAAGACCGCGGTACTCCACTCCTCCAATGAGCGCGCGAAAAGTGCTCCCACTTTACCGCCGTCGGAAATGCCTTTGGCGATACTGCCAGTGTCGTCCTGACGGTCCTGAAGCTGCTTCTCCAGGTAAGCCAGAGACTGAAGGTTGAGCCGATCCAACTGATCTTCCGTGATTTCCGACCGGTCTTCAGCCAGTTTTTGAAGGCTCTGAAACTGTGATGGTGACGCTCCGCGATCGCCGATGTCTTCCACGGGTTGCGGTGCCCACGCCGTCAGAAATTCGCTGTCCATAACCCATTGTTTCAGGCTTACGAGAAGCGCCCCATCAGACGCCACGCCGTTTGCCCGCAATACACCAGGAATCTGCTGCAACACATTCAGTGTGTCTGCGATCAGCAAATACCCCTCGCAGATCGCCAGATCGGAACACGCTCGAAAATCGTCCAGCACCGCCGCCAGTGTTAAGCTTTGCATCAACGCCGTTAACTGCGCCACGTGACGATCAATGACCGCGACCGCAGACTGCTTTTCCCCTGTTTCAAGCACCTGATCAAGCTTCTCTCGGTCGATGACGTCCGCATACTTTTGCAAACGGTTCTCGCCATTCAGCACGAGCGGGTCGAAGACCGCCTGCCGGATCAGCATAGCGGAGTGAACCATCGGGTTTTGCTGGATAGACTCATCCACGGCGTCGAGATAATGCAATGCAAGGTGCAATCGGGCGAGAGAATTCCGCAGGCTGAACAGTGGATCCGGGATGGAAACGCAAACGAGGCCTTTCTGATCTCGAAGATCCGCGAGGCGATCTGTTTCAGGCTGAACGCTGAGCTCCATGCCATCCGTATCCTGGGTGTTCTCACGGGCAATGTGTTCCAGCTTTCGTTTCAAGCGGGTACAGAGCTCGTCTTCGCCCGGGGCTTCGAAGGCCGGTGAAAAATCGCTGGGGGTTTCAAGCATGAGTTCAATCCCCAGATCCCGGGACCGCAAGCCGTCCACATGTTTAATGTTTGCTGCGGGGTAGCCTTTTTCAAACGTAAGCTCGTCAACGGTGGCGGCCGGCCAAGCGTGATCGATGCCACTGGTCCGGGCACGCCGAGCGCCGTCGTCTGCCTCGAGACGACAAATATACTGCCAGTCCCATTGCACTTCGCTGTAGGCGATACGGACCTCATTGATGACCGCCTGCCCCTGAAGCAGCACCGGCACCAGGATATCTGACAGCCATTCGCCCTCGCTGTCCCTGCGGACGCTGCCCGTGTTTTCCGATTCATTCTGTGCGAGGCGCATGCTCGGCAGGTCGATATCACTCATCAAACCCGCGGGATCGATCTCTAGCTCCCGCCATAGGCTTGCTCCCCGGAATACGTACAAAAAACCCGGCCGCAACAGAGCTACCCCACGACCGGTATGGAAAGTGAGGCCTCCTGACAAAACGGGCAGGTTACTGACGATTTCCGCCAGCGGCTTTATCCGAAGCAATGTGTTTTCCTGATATTCTTCCCGTTCGACATTGGACCGTGCACGCGACAGCAAAGGCAGTTTGATAGTTCCGCCCGCTCGCTTGGCAACCGACAGAATCAAATCCCCCGGAGCGTCGTCGTCATACTCCGCACGCCGTCGGATCGAACGCTCAAGGCTTTCGTCGTCAAAGCTCAGGGTATTGCTCATTATTTTTCCCCCTCGGCCGGCGTTTTGGTCACGATAATGTCTTCGCTGGCCGAAGTGCCCCCGACCACGTCAACGATCAGTTCGCGCTTGGGTTTCGCATAGCCGCTGAATGCCAGGTATTCCGCTCCCGCGTTGGTTCTCTGGCCCACCTCAGCCGGATTTTGTGGGGCGGCAGAATTATCCCCATCATTGGCCAGGACTTCTGGCAGGTGGGGCCTTTCCATTCGAACGGGCGAACCATTCCCCGGCGCCCCGCCGGAGTTTATCTTGATACCGGGCCCACTCAGGGTTACGCCGCTGGCATCCAGCTTGATAAAGCTGCCTCCGCCGGTAATGGTGAGTTCCGACCCTGCTTCCAGAACGACTTTTTCACCGGCTCGGTGATGCACTTCCCGCCCTGCCTCGCTGGCAAAGACAATGCCGGTTTTTATGTGAAAGGTGTCCCCTATGACCTGATAACAGTTTGCTCCAACCGATTCGCGCGCCTCCCCATCGGTGGTGCCATGATCATCGCCCATGACGTGACTGCGGCTATCGTTTTCAACCGTCCGGTGGCAGTCATTTTTAACGATCGCGGTGCGGTTGTTTTCCGTAAGCAGGCCCAGATCCTTTTGCGCATGGATGTAGATCTGCTCCCTGTCCGCCTCGTCCTCAAAGCGCAGTTCGTTGCTGCCCTCACCCTTGTGGGTCTGGGTCTTCAGGGTGGTGCGGGTCTTGTGCTCCGGCAGTGCATACGGCAGCTGATTGGTGGCGTGATGGGTGCGCCCGGTGATGATCGGCTGGTCCGGGTCGCCATCCAGGAAGGAGACGATCACTTCGTGGCCGATTCTCGGCAGGGCCATGAAGCCATACTGGCCGCCCGCCCAGCCCTGGCTGACCCGCAGCCAGGCGCTGCTGTGTTCATCATTCCGGGAATAGCGATCCCACGGAAAACGGACCTTGACCCGGCCGTGTTCGTCGCAGTGAATTTCCTCGCCCTCGGGGCCGGTGACGAGGGCCATCTGGGGGCCGTCCATCAGGGGGCGGTGCTCACACCGTGGCCGCCAGGTCTTGTCCGCCGGAATGGCGCTGAAAGCGTTGTGGTAGGTGGTGGGTTCAGCCCCACCCTCCTCTGCCAGCGCCTGGGGCTGCTTGCCAATGTGGGTGACGGCGGTGAGCAGCCAGTCCCGGTTCAGTTCGGCGCTGTCGTGATCGGTCAGTGCCACCTTGGCACCGGCGGTGAACTCCGGTCGGTTGCTTTCGCCGTTGGCGGTGCTGGCGTCGTTTCTCAGCGCTTCGAGTCGGGCGTCGGTGAACGGTTGGCCGCTGGCGTCGGCCTTGAACCGGCCCGGGTAGTCGAAGTGCTGGTAGTCGTCCCGGTGCTTGGGGGCACTGGCGCCCCGCTCGTGCATCAGGGCGTAGGCCGGGTTTTTGAAGGTGTAATCCTTAAGGGCCACGGAGGCCGCTCTCACCCGTTCCTGATAGGTAAAACGGAAGACACAAGGCTGCCGAGCACTGCCACCGGCGGCGCTGTTGTAGCTCACGGAATCCAGTCGGGGCGCATCACCATGGTGATCGGCCAAAATCAGGGCTGGTAGTTCCGCGCCATCCACGTTGCCGTGCCGGTACCGGTAGTGCCAGCCCTCTTCGGCCGCCAGCCGTTCCACAAACGCCAGATCGCTCTCCCGGTGCTGGACACAGTATTCCCGCTCTGTCGGCGTGCGTTTGAGATCGAAGACGGTGTCCACAATGCCCCGCTCTTCCAGCAGGGTGCGCACGATGGCGTCGGTGCTCCGTGACTGGAAGATGCGGCTGTTGTGCATCAACCCCAGACGCCACAGCGGCGGCTGGACGACCAGTTCGTAGCGGGTGCGGCGATGGCCGGAGTCACCGCGGGCAAACTCACTGGCCACACCGGTGAAGCGCCGCAAGGGCGCACCATCCTGCCAGATCACCAGCTCCACCGGCTGTTCCAGCAGGTCTTCTGCACGAATGGACGGATCGGTACTGGCCAGCTGCAAGCGGCCATGAAACAGTTCGGAGAGGCTTTCGGTCAGCACAAAGCCAACTACGGCGAATACATCGGGGGGAAGTTCACCGACACGGGCGGTGAACTGCAATCCGTTTGCCTGGGGCATGTCTTCAGTCCTTGAAGAAAATGTGACGTCCTGGCTCGTCCTGAGCGAGCGGGCAATTATAACCACCGCAAAAACGAATGTAACCCCATTGACTTAGGCGAGGTTTCGGGATGAGAGATTGACCACAGGGTGTTTCTCCGGCACCCTAATCTGGTTTCATTACGCAACCGGAGATAACTGTGAGCGAATACAACAACCGAGCCGTCGTGCTCAAGCAGCGCCCTCAAGGCGAAATCCAGGACGGTGACCTGGTTCTGGAACCACGCCCGGTGCGGGCCCCCAATGAGGGGGAAGTCGTAGCAAAGATTCTCTGGCTTTCCCTGGATCCATACATGCGCCCCCGTATGAACGATGCCAAGGGCTACATGGACCCCATCGGTATTGACGAGCCCATCGTCGGTGAGAGCGTCGCCCGAATCGTAGAATCACGCTCGGACAAGCTCAAAGAAGGCGACCTGGTGACCTGTTATTCGGGCTGGCAGGAATACGTCACTTTCCCAGCCGACGCTCCGATGGTCTACAAGATCCATCAGAAGGAAAACGTCCCTCTTCAGACTTATCTCGGTGTGGCCGGCATGCCCGGACGAACCGGATACTGCGGCCTGATGTACGTGGGCAAACCCCAAAAGGGTGAAACCGTGGTTGTCTCTGCGGCATCCGGTCCGGTGGGCACGGTGGTCGGGCAAACGGCCAAGACCGAGGGCTGCCGGGTCGTGGGCGTCGCCGGTGGACCGGAGAAATGTGAGTTCGTGGTCAATGAACTGGGGTTTGATGCCTGCGTGGATTACAAGGCTGGCAATCTTGAGGCTGACCTCAAAGCCGCCTGTCCGGATGGCATCGATATCTACTTTGAGAACGTGGGCGGTGCCGTCACGCGCGCAGTCGCGCCGCTGCTGAACGAGGGCGCCCGGGTACCCATCTGCGGCTACGTCTCCGCCTACAACGCGACCGACATGGCCAGCGTTGAAACCCCCTTTCACGTGCTCAAAGCGTTGGACCCGGTTCCCGAACACCGCTTCTTCCTGGTGACCGAATGGCAGGACCAACACCAGGAAATCACCGATATTCTGGCTTCGCGGATTGCCTCCGGGGAACTCAAGTACCGGGAAACGGTGGTGGAAGGCCTGGAAAACGCCGTCGATGCGTTCAAAGGTATGCTGAAGGGCAGAAATTTCGGCAAGCAACTGGTCCACATCACCGACTAACTACGCCTTCAGCCCAAGGGAAACCGGGATGGTTACTCTGCAACTCTTAGCAGAACCTTCCCGGTATTCCGGTTCTCCGCGACGTAGGCCATAGCCTCCTCAACCCTGGTGATGGGCCACTCACTGTCAATCAGAGGTTCAATCTGACCCGCTGCGAGCAGGGGCCAGACATGCCGATGCAACGCCTGCATCACCCGGCCTTTGTCTTCCACGGTCCGCGATCTCAGTGTGGATCCAATCAGGCGATGACGCTTGACCAACATGACACCGAGATCCACCTCGGCCGAGCGGCCGCCCATCAGGCCGATGAGCACGATGCGCCCATCCACATTCAGGACCTTCTGGTCTTCCGCGATGTAGCTGCCACCCACTGGGTCCAGCACCATATCGACGCCGCCCCAGGTTTTGACCGCCTCTACGAACGAACCGTCCTTGCGATTCCAGACTCCGGTAGCACCCAGTTGCTGGCAGATTTCCAGCTTCCGGGCGTCTCCGGCGGTCGCGAAGACCGGGTTGCCGAAAGCCGTAGCCAACTGGATAACTGCCGTACCCAAACCACTGGCGGCGGCGTGCAACAAGACTCGCTCTCCCGGTTGAAGATCAGCTTCCTGATACAGATTCAGCCAGGCGGTGGCGAACACTTCCGGAATTGCCGCCGCCTTCTGCAGTGAATACCCCTTGGGAACCGGCAGCACCTGCACCGCTGGCACCGCTACCCTGGTCGCGTATCCGCCGCCGGTGAGCAATGCACAAACTTCCTGGCCAACTTCAAAGCCCGTCACCGATTCGCCCAATGACGCCACCCGGCCGCTGACTTCCAGGCCCAGAATGTCAGACGCTCCCGGAGGTGGTGGATAAACGCCTGCACGCTGCATCAGATCGGCGCGATTAATGGCTGTCCAGACAACGTCGATTTCAACATGGTCCGCCGGCAGCTCACTGGTACCCTCTCGCTCTTCCCAGTTAAGGGTGCCACCGGTTACGTTGATTGCTTTCATCATGTCTGCGATCTCGGCATTTAAACGATGTGGTCAGGATAACCGATGTTTTTCAACGGTTGTAATGAGCATATTTTCATAGGCACCGGCCAGGTTTCCAAGGCTCCATTGCACTGGCGGGTAGGGCTCAGCGCCCTGGTTCAGTAATGCTACCAGACACTCTGCGGCACCTTTTGCCTCCTCAGAGGCGTTGCCAATGACACTCGGGTAAAGTTGATTCTGGGGCATATATTCCGGATAGGCGAGGCGATCCGGAGCCAGGGCGACACAGCCCGACGCCATCGCCTCCAGCATCGAGAGCCCCTGAAAGTCGTGTATTGCCGTGGAAACCACAATATTGGCCGTGGCCAGGAGCCGGTCATACTCATCCCGATCAGCCATGAAGCCCCAATAGACGATTCGCTCACCGTGGCGTTCAAGGATGTCATCGAACACTGCTGGCTGCTGCCGGAATTGCTCCCCCACCACGCTTAACCTGAAATCCTGACCGCGCATCACCAACTCATCAAGCAGCAATAGCAGCCGCTCTGGCCCTTTGTCGTACTCCCAGCGGTGATTCCACAAGATGTGCGGGCAGCGACTGTCCAACGGTTCCGCACGGCGAACAAACAACCGGTCTTCGATCGGCACCGGCAACACCCGGGATTTATCCGCGAGTTGTTCCAGTGAGCGCTCGGGGACACCGTCCGGAAGCCTCTGATACAGGCGCTCTACCCCGTCCAGAAAACTCCGACGGTTCCACGCACTGTTGAACAGCACACCCGTTGCCGCAGTCGCGCTGAACAGGTTCACCATTTGCGGATCAACACTCGCGTGCTGGCCCTCTGACTCGGGATAGGCAAACTGGTTTTCGTGCATGTAAAGCAGGGCTGGGGTATTCGCCAGATTGGGATGAAACCCCTTGATGGATGCCAGATCCACCATTGAGGTGGCTAACAGCAGATCCCAGCGCTGCTGCAACAGGGGTTCATTCAACCAGGTGAGCGCGTTACCGCGAATACGCCAGCGGAAGTATCGCGGCGGAAGAGCGAGAGTCTGCCATTCGAAAGCACTCTGACTGGCAACAAGCTGCTCACGCCAGCGCCGGTGACTTCCGGCGTCGTAGGCGGAAAGCAGGAGAATTCGCGGTTTGGGTGATTTGTTCGCGTCGGGCATGGATGCATTCTGCCCTACTCCCGATTGGACAACCAGACACTTTGATAGGGTTTCAGGGTAATGCTGCCGGAAAGATCATCGATGGTCATGCCCGAGATCAAGTCCAGCCAGTGATCGGTACCAATCAGGTTGATGTCGCTCAGGGCAATCTGCTGAACTTCGTCACTGATGTTATGGATACAGAAGATTGACTGGTCCCGGCGCATGCTCTGGCGCCAGAAACCGAACACCTGCAAGCCAAGGTGCAACGTGAACTGAGTGGCATTTGGATGGAAGGCCGGTTGTTTCCGGCGAATGGCAACCAGTCGCTTGAGCTCATGGTAGGCCTTACTGTGGTGACTCAACGGATTTTCAAGCTCCTGTTCGAGCTCATCCAGCTCCCAGTGGCTGCGGTTGATGGATCTCAGTCGACCGGTATTTTCCACCCGTTCCAGATCGTTTTCAGTAGCAAGAAGGCTGTGGATGTAGAACGCCGGAATTCCCTCCAACGCCAGCATTACCGTATGCGCGCAGATGAACCTCGGTAATTGCCAGTGGTCCACACCGGATTCTGCCGTGCCCTTCAGGGCATCGTACAGGGCAATGTTGACTTCGTAGGGCTGGTCGCGCCCATCCGGGGTTCGCCGATAGGAAACCTTGCCACCAAAAGAATCCAGGGTATTGATCAGCCGCTGCTTTTCCTCCTCCGTCAGCAGGCCATCGGTGGGGCGCATGCCGATGCCATCGTGGGACGCTATGAAGTTCAGATACGTAGTCCCCATCTGCGCCGGCGGCATGCTCATCAGCCAGGTTTTCAGGTGCTTGCAGTCTCCGGTCACGAGGGTGTTGATCAGCAAGGGCGGCAACGAGAAATTGTAAATAACGTGGGCTTCGTTGGCGTTGCCGAAGTAGGTCAGGTTCTCCCGGTTGGGAACATTGGTCTCGGTGATCACCACCGCGTCCGGGCTGTGATGCTCAATCAGCAACCGCATGATCTTGATCAGCTCGTGGGTCTGCTGCAAATGGATACAGGGCGTCCCCGGCTCCTTCCACAGAAAGGCCACGGCATCCAGCCGGAACAGGATCACGCCCCGCTCCAGGTAATAGCGAATGATACCGGCGAACTCGATCAGCACCTTGGGGTTGGCGAAGTTCAGATCCACCTGATCCTCACTAAAGGTGCACCAGACATAACGCTCGCCGTCATCCGTCTGCACCGGATTCAGCAACGGCGAGGTGCGGGGGCGAACCACGGCGCTGAGGTCATCCCTGGGGTTCCCTTCAAAGAAATAGTCTTTGCCCGGATCCACCCGCTTCCGGAAATTTTCGAACCAGCGACTTCGGGCGGACATGTGATTGACGACCAGGTCGGCCATCAGCTTGTAGTCTTCAGAGATGGCCTCGATATCGTCCCAGTCTCCGTGGGACTCGTTGACCGCCAGGTAGTCCATGACTGAAAAGCCGTCGTCCGAGCTGTACGGAAAGAACGGCAGTATGTGGACCGCTGACACCGTGTCGGCAAGGCAGTCGTCCAGGAACTGACGCAACGTAACCAGGGGTTTCTCGCCGGCCTTCAGCACAGTGTCTGCGTAGGTGATCAGAACAATATCGGATTCATCCCAGTTATTCTGATGGGCAGGCGGCGGTGGCTGGTTCGGGGCCAGCCCCATGGTCTGCAGTAGCTGCTCGGCGAGAAAATCACAGTCCAGGGCCGGGTAAACCACGTCCAGCATGGAAACCAGCTTGGCCTTGAGCGGCTGGTTCATGGGCGGAACTCCTCGTTATCTAGTTCAACCGCCTCGAACAGCTGCTCCTTGATGTCCGGAATGGCGCTGGTGACCCGGTTCCAGCTGGGAATGAACGGGGTATCCATGGGGTTATCCAGGAAGTAAGCGCCTGCTCGCATCACGTTCTGGGCGAACAGCTCGACCGCCTTCTCCTCCTTGTGGCGGTCAAAGGTCAGCCCGTTGATGATGGCGTCGTTCTGGTAAGTTTCGACGAAGTCCAGGGCAATCCGGAAGTAGGAGGCCTTGATGGTCCGGAATTTCTCGTTGGAGAAGATCTCACCGTTGGTCGCCAGCTTCCGGAACAGGGCCTTGGCAATGTCCATACTCATCTTGGACAGGCCGCGACTCGCATCTTCCGGAGACAACTCCTGATGCTTGTGGTCGTATACATCGGCGATATCGACCTGACACAAGCGGTTGGTGGCGTAGTTCCGCTTCATTTCGGACAACACCCCGATCTCAAGCCCCCAGTCGCTGGGAATCCGGAGGTCGTTGATCACATCGGTCCGGAACGAGAATTCCCCCGCCAGCGGATACCGGTAGCTGTCGAGATAATCCAGAAAATCGCTTGGACCGCACACCTTCTTGAGCGCCCTGATCAGCGGTGTCACCAGGAGGCGGCTGACGCGGCCGTTCATCCTGTTGTCGGCCACACGGGCGTAATAGCCCTTGCAAAACATGTAATTGAAGCCAGGGTTGGCAACCGGATAGATCAGTCGCGCCACCAGATCCCGGGAATAGGTCAGGATGTCGCAATCGTGCAGCGCCACGGATTTTCCGACACCGGAGGCCAGGACATAGCCAAAGCAGTACCAGACGTTGCGGCCCTTCCCCATTTCCGTCGGTGCCAGATTCTGCTCACGCAGCTTGAGGTCAATGCCGCGCATGCGCGGGCCATCGTTCCAGAGTACCTTGAAGTTCTGTGGCAGGCCGGAAAAATACTCAAGCGCATGTCGATACTGCGTTTCGTTGGCCCGATCAAGACCGATAACGATCTGATCCAGATACGGCACTTTGGTAAGTTCCTGCACAATATTTTTCAGTGCCGGGCCTTCCAACTCGGAATAGAGCGACGGCAGGACCAGAGACATGGGGCGGGCCTTGCGGAATTCCATCAAATCCGCTTCAAGGTCCTCCACCGGCCGGCGAACAAGGTTATGCAGGGTCGTGATAATGCCATTCTGGTAAAAGTCGCCCATGGCGGCTCTCCTTTTTATTAGTATCCGTACTCAAAAAGGAGATTGAGTACGCATTCATTCCAGCCCTCAGGGCCGGGTTTCAGTGAACGCATGGCGTGCTTGGCCGATGGCAACTGCACCTCGTCGCTGTGGATGCCTCGAATGACAACCGGGATATCCGCCGACTCCAGCATCTGCTGATCGTTGGGGCTGTCTCCGAGGGCAATGGCAATCACCGGCTCATCACCATATTGCTCCCGGTATTTATCCAGCAAAAAGCGGGCCCCATCCGCCTTATCGAAGATTCCCATCGCGTGATAAAACCGTCCTCCCTGCACCAGGCGCAGGTTTTCGGCCATCAACGCCGTCTTGAACGCTGCCAGCTCGTCCTCCGAGCCTTCCCAAAGCAGCGGCTCGGTGCCGAGACGCTTTTTCGCCATGTCGGCAGACACCTCATCCAGGCCCGTCACCTCAGCCAATTCCTTCGCCGACATATCCTCAAAGCCCCGAAACCGGGCACCTGCCTGCCTTTGCGCCCCAAGTACCGCAAGGACGTCATCTCTGGATGCCCCAAAATTCATCACCAGTTCATCCGAATTGCCAAAGGTATTGGCAGGAACGATCACCGCTGCACCGTTTTCGACAATGAACGGTGCTTCATTGCCCAGCTCCTGCCGCACCTTCCTGATTTCCGGGGCCGTTTTGCTGGAATTGAGGATTAGCGGAATGCCTGCACTCTCAAGTTTTTCGATGGCCGAACGGGCCGCGTCCCATTGATAGTTCTCGTGATTCAGCAGTGTGCCATCCAGATCAGAAATAATAAGAAGTCTTGGCTTTGTCATTAGAATTCTCCGTTAGGTGAATCGGAACCGCGGCAAACCGAGGGAATGATCCTCAGCCACCTCAATCAATACATCAGCCCTCTCTGGCATCTCCTTCAGACAGGCACGGGTAACGCGCTCGTAGTGCATGATGAATCGGTGCACCTCGTCATCACTCATTATGCGCAGGCCTTGTGCGCCACCATCGGGCTCGCCCTTTTTTGGTGCACTCCGGGATTTCTCGGCCAGCTTGTGTTCCTGGAGGGTGCGCCACTCCAGAACGCTCTCCATCGAAGGCGCTTTCAGCATCACCAGAGTGTCCAGCTGGTCGAACAGCTGGCGATAGGCGCCTTTAAGGCAGTCATTCACGTGTTTGCGCCAGATTCCCCGGGGATCTTCCTCGGCTTCCAGGCTGTTCATGGGCCGATCAAGGGCCTCATCCGGTTCGGCGCGCGCGTCCAGGCACCACCCTTCCAGCAGGATCACACTCGCCGGACCCGTGAAAACCGGCCAGTCCTGACGCGGAACCCGGTCGTCGATCGACTTGTCAAAAGCCGGGATTGGGGTCTGGTCATTTGCTCCGGCAGACCGAAGCTTTTCAATGATCTGACGGCCCAGCTCTATGTCGTGAGTGCCAGGCACGCCGCGGGTGATAAACAGAGGGTGAACGGCGTCTGCAAGTTCGCGACGCTCTGCTCTGGTAAGGTAGATATCATCCAGAGAAAAACTGGCCGTCGGACAACCGCGATGGGTGCTCAGTATTTCTTTCAGAAACAGGGTCAGCGTTGACTTGCCCGTACCCTGGGCACCGTGAATGCCAACCACAACCGCACCCGCGGACTGGCTGCGGAGCGCGACAATCTGGTCGACCAGCGGAAGGATGGTCTGTTCGACTGTTCTGGCGTATTTGCCCGGAAGCGCCTCCTGCTTTATCAGGGCATCGACGGTTTTTTTCAGCTCACGTTCAGACACGTTTTGGTTCCCGACCTTGATGAATCAAGTAAAGCGTTCAGCAGAATTCGTACCAATGGGAGTATAGGCATTTTATGACCAGCAACGTTTTTCGTGTTGAACATCGCTATCTGGAGCTCCCCGACAGTTTCTACGCCCGGGTCAAGCCGAGCCCGCTGCGAGAGCCCAAAATGGTATGTTTCAACCACGCGCTTGCCGACGACATGGGATTCCACACCGAGAACCCGGAGGAATGGATGCAGGTTGGCGCGGGCGCAGAACTGCTTGAGGGGATGGACCCCGTTGCCATGAAATACACCGGCCACCAGTTCGGCATGTATAACCCGGAGCTGGGCGATGGCCGGGGGCTTCTGCTCTGGGAAACCGTGGGGGCGGATGGCCGGCGCTGGGACTGGCATCTCAAGGGTGCCGGCATGACCCCCTACTCGCGCTTCGGCGACGGCCGGGCGGTGTTGCGTTCCACCGTTCGAGAGTATCTGTGCAGCGAAGCCATGGAAGGTCTGGGGATTCCGACCACCCGCGCGCTGTTCATGATCAGCGCGAAGGACCCGGTACGGCGCGAGTCCATCGAAACCGCGGCCGCGCTGTTACGTGTTGCCCAGAGCCACATTCGCTTCGGCCATTTTGAGTTCGCTGCCCATCATGAGGGGCCAGAAACGGTAAAAACCCTGATCGAGCACGTGATCTCACTGCACTTCCCCCACCTGATCAAGCTACCGGAAGAGGAAAGACACCGGCGCTGGTTCGAAGAGGTGGTGGAGCGCACTGCCCGACTGATTGCAGACTGGCAGGCAGTCGGTTTCTGCCATGGGGTGATGAACAGTGACAACATGTCCATTATTGGCGATACCTTTGATTATGGCCCTTACGCGTTCCTCGACGATTTTGACGCGGGCTACATCTGCAACCACACCGACCAGGGCGGCCGTTACGCGTATAACCGTCAGCCTCAGGTGGGCTTCACCAACTGCCAGTACCTGGCCAATGCCCTGTTACCGGTTATGGACGAGGATACGGTGCGCCGCGGCCTGCGCCGTTATGAGATCGCCTACAACGCCCGCTTTCTGCAAAACATGCGGGATAAACTCGGACTGCAGCAGGAGCACGAGTCGGATCTGGGCCTGATCATGGACACCTTCAGCATGCTGCATGAGCACCACATAGATTACACGGCGTTCTTCCGGGCGCTCTCCAATCTTCACGCCCATGGAAATGGTCCCATTCGGGACCTGTTTGTGGATCGCAGCGTGGCCGATGAGTGGCTCAGGCGTTACGAAGAGCGACTGGCGCTTGAAATCCGAGCCCATGGCGAACGGGAAACCGCCATGCGTTCGGTGAATCCCAAGTACATTCTGCGCAACTATCTGGCGCAACAGGTTATTCAGGAGGCCCAGAACGGGGACTACGAACCGATGAAGGCCTTGCTGAAAGTTCTTGAGCGGCCCTTCGACGAACAACCTGACAACGAGCAATACGCCGCTCCGCCACCAGACTGGGGCAAACACCTCAATATCAGCTGCTCGTCCTGACCCAGCAGCCACAAAAAAAGGGTGAAGCCGCGGCTTCACCCTTTTTTATTATTCTCCGGTCTGGAGAATCAAACGGCCTTGGCAGCGATGATCTTATCGTGCCATTCAGCAGGGCCAGTCTGGTGCACGGAGGAGCCGCGTGAATCCACTGCCACGGTGACCGGCATGTCCTCAACCTCGAACTCGTAGATGGCTTCCATCCCCAGCTCCGGGAACGCAACCACCTCGGCATGCTTGATGGCCTTGGACACGAGGTAGGCAGAGCCGCCCACGGCCATCAGGTACACCGCACCAAACTCACTAATCGCGTCGATCGCGACCTGGCCACGCTCGGCCTTGCCAATCATGCCCGTGAGACCAGTCTTCTCCAGCATGGTGTGAGTGAACTTGTCCATCCGGGTCGCGGTAGTGGGACCGGCGGGGCCGACCACTTCTTCGCGTACCGGATCAACCGGGCCCACGTAGTAGATGAAACGGCCCTTCAGATCGACCGGCAGCTCCTCGCCCTTCTCAATCATATCGACCATCTTCTTGTGGGCCGCGTCACGACCAGTCAGCATCTTGCCGGACAACAGAACGGTCTCACCGGGCTGCCAGTCTTTCACGTCTTCCGGAGTCACCGTATCGAGGTTCACGCGACGCACGTTGTCACCCACTTCCCAGGTAATTTCCGGCCAGTCTTCCAGGCGCGGCGGCGTCTGCAGGGACGGTCCGGTGCCATCGAGGGTGAAATGCGCGTGACGGGTCGCGGCACAGTTCGGGATGATGGCCACCGGC
The DNA here is from genome assembly GCF_019392195.1 of Marinobacter sp. F4206. NCBI lineage: Bacteria > Pseudomonadati > Pseudomonadota > Gammaproteobacteria > Pseudomonadales > Marinobacteraceae > Marinobacter > Marinobacter liaoningensis. Next base: position 512,923 of record NZ_JAHXKI010000003.1, on the reverse strand, counting down.
TTATTGGCTGCGTGGGTCGGGTAATCCTTGACCTTCACGTCCAGAACCGTGGTCAGGCCACCGAGCCCCTGGGCACCGATACCCAGATCGTTCACCTTGTCGAACAGCTCAAGACGCAGTTCCTCGGCTCTGTTCGACGCGCCGCGCTCTTTCAGATCGTGAATGTCGATCGGATCCAGCAGGGATTCCTTGGCCATCTCCATCGCCTTCTCGGCGGTGCCGCCAATGCCAATGCCCAGCATCCCCGGCGGGCACCAGCCCGCCCCCATCTGCGGGACCATCTTCAGAACCCAGTCCACCACCGAATCGGACGGGTTCAGCATGGCAAACTTGGACTTGGCCTCTGAACCGCCACCCTTGGCCGCAACATGCACTTCAACCGTATCGCCCGGAACCATCTTGTAATGAATGATGGCCGGGGTGTTATCGCCGGTGTTCTTACGCTTGCCGTCCGGATCATCCAGGATCGAGGCACGCAGCACGTTGTCCGGATGGGTATAGGCGCGACGCACGCCTTCATTGATCACATCATCCAGGGCCATCTCGCAGTCCCACTGGACGTTCATACCGATGTTGACGAAGACCGTCACAATGCCAGTGTCCTGACACAGGGGGCGATGCCCTTCCGCACACATGCGAGAGTTGATCAGGATCTGAGCCATGGCGTCTTTGGCCGCCTGGGACTCTTCCTTCTGATAAGCCTCATACACACCATCAATGAAATCTTTCGGGTGGTAGTAGGAAATGAACTGCAGCGCGTCCGCTACGCTTTCAATCAGGTCGTCCTGGCGGATTACGGTGGTCATAGGCGCCTCATCAGCTTGATATCGTTATTTCGTGTCATCGAAAATCAGGAGGCCAGAGTTTACCAGAAAATCGCTCGGGCGAGGGATTCGACGGAGGGCGAAGCCGGTCGTAGCGGCGGTTAATGGCCCTGCGGTCGGAATCGGTACCACCATGCTGCTTCACTGCGACCTGGTGTTCGCCGGCACCAACACTCGATTCCAGATGCCGTTTGCGAACCTCGGGCTGTGTCCGGAAGGTGGCTCCAGCCTGCTCCTGCCCTCCTGGATCGGGCGGGTACGGGCAGCCGAGCTGTTAATGCTCGGTGGCGCCTTCACTCCAGACGACGCAGCCCGCCTGGGACTGATCAACCGCGTCTGCGAGCCGGCAAAGACCGAGGCAAGGGCCCTCGAGGCCTGCTCGCAACTGGCCAAACAGGCACCGGCAGCCATCCGTGCCACGAAAGAACTACTGAACCGCCCTACGCTGAACCAGTTAACGGAAACCATGGTCGCAGAGGGAGAGCTCTTCGCCGAGCGGCTCAAGTCGCCGGAAGCGGCCGAGGCCTTCCGGGCGTTCGTGGAAAAACGGCAACCGGATTTTTCCGCCTTTGAATAAGCCCAACGCCCGGCGGATTTCCTGCCGTCGGGCATAGCCCACATTCCTCAAAAATCCCCATAAAACAGACAGCCACCGGCTCGACAAACGGTTCAGTGCCAACTATTTTGCACAAAGACCAATCTCCAACCGTGCGGGGAGGTTTCAAACAGTCAGAATCACACTTTCGGCTGATCAACACTTGCCATACTGTCGCTATAGTCAAAGCTACAGAAATTGGCTCAAAGCGCTGGCTACAATTTCAGACAACAGATTCAAGCAGAACAGGCCACTGACAACGGGCTTACCGGATCAGACCGGCCCCGTCAGCTGCCGAACATAACGACACAACAACAGGAAAAGGTTCCACCCATGTTCAAGAAAACTCTAATAAGTGTTGCCGTGGCGTCTTCCCTTGGACTTTCAGGCTGCTTCGATAGTGGCGATTCTGGGGCGAATGCTAATCCGGATTACAGGATCAATGACACAACCATTGACAGATCTATTGTCCGACCAATCTATGATCCTAACCCGATCGCCGAAGAACCGGCTTTTCCGATCAACTCGGACCTGATCCTGTTGCTGGGTGCAACTCAAAGTGCCAACTACGACTTTACTGGGCTGTCAACTGGAACCACTCCTGCAGACGATGCTGTTAATCGCCTTTCCGGCTTTTCGACATCCGGCGCATTCACACTTAAGTTTGACGGATCGCTGAACAAAGCCTCCGTCGTTGCAAATGCGACTGTCTTTGTACTTCCACTCAACGTGAATGATGCTGTGGAAGGCGTTCCTGAAGCACTACCGAACACCAATCCTTCTAGCATTAACGAAGCAGATCCGTTCCAAGCTCCAACGTCATGGCCGAGCTTCCGAGCTGATGTAGTCAGCGTTGACGGCGGGACTGATAACGCAATTCGAGTTGTTCCTTTAAAACCTTTACTCGAAGACCAAAAATATCTGGTAGTCGCAACCAATGACATTGTCGGCGCGAACGGAAAACCGATCGCAAGATCCGTGCAGGACGTCCAACTTGCCGACGGGGTTCTTGGTAACTCTGCGCTCGGGAACGTAAAGAGTCTGCTGCAAGCCTCTGACGCCCTCGCCAATGGCTTCTTGGCCGAGGCTATCCCGGATGACACGCCAGAATCCGCTCTTGCGTACACCTTTACGACAAACGCAGATACTGACGTACTTCGGGCGATGATGGCGCCAGCAGAATTTGGTACCGCACTGGGTCAAAAAGTCGGATTTACGGCCCAACTTAAGGCCGTTCAAGACAACTATCCGACACTGAATTTTTCACAGCTGACAACCAAACTAGGCGAACTCGCTGAGTTGGCCGCCGGCCTTGGAACCACTGTAGATCCTGCGGATCTTTCTGCCCAAGAGCTGAGTGCGATAACCGCTCTGGGACAGGCTCAGGCGTTGACGGCTCCCGCCGATATTGAGGCTGCAATCACAGCCGAAGTTGGAGACACACTTCACCTTCCTTCGCCTCGCCCCAACATCATACTCTCGAACGGTGATGCGATAGACCTTGCAACTATCGACAGTCTTGATCTTGCGACGAACCCGATTGCTCAGGCGGCCACACAGATTAAAGTCTCTCAAGGTGCTATCACCCTGCCTTACTTCCAGCACCTGCCAGGTGCGGATGGCAGAGGACTAGTTGACGGCTATTGGAAGGGGAGCACTAGCCTCGAAGCGGATCTTAACGAATCTCTGACAGGTAGCGCCTCCCAGGATGTTTTTCGATTCCTTCGAGACATCGACGGCCAACTCAACGTCAATGGCTACTTCCCCTTCCCGCAGAAACAGGCTGACATAACGGTTCCAACCACCGTTTACTATCCGGATCCTGCAAATGCGCCAGCTGCCTGTGGTGCAGGGACTGATCCGGTTGGTGTCACTATTTTTCAGCACGGCATTACTACCGATCGAAGCGCAGCAATGCTTCCTGCCATCCTGATTGCAAATCAAGCTTGTCAGGCAGTTGTTACCATCGATCTTCCGCTACACGGTCTTGGAGGTTCTGATGCAGCGCCCGGCCAAATTCCCGGCTTAGCCCCCCTGGACGGTGCAACTCTGAATGCAACACTTGATGCGGCAATAGGGTCAGGTAGTCTCCCTCCGGAGCTAGAGGCACAGCTGACGTTGATGAGAAACTCTGACTATGCCGGCGAACGTCACTTCAATTACACGGCCGATGAATCGCTAAACCCGGTCTCAGCAACAAGTATCGGAGAAGTCGAGTCTGGAAGCTTGTTCATCAACCCTCTCAATATGATGGGTAGCAGCGACAACCTCCGCCAAGCGGTTGTAGATTTACTGAACGTTACGGCCACACTCCAGACCATGGATATTAATGGTGACTTCGCTCCAGACCTCGCTGGCTTACCAGTGAACTTCGCTGGGAACTCTCTAGGAGGGATTGTCGGTGCAACGTTCTCAAGCCTGAACAATGATGCCACTCTCAACGCCAGCTTGGACGGAACCCTAAGCTTGGCAAGTGGTGGCACCTTGGGCTATCCGCCGCTTTCATCGGTGGTGCTGCACAATGCAGGCTCACAGGTGACTCGCTTGATCGAAAACTCACCAGCGTTCTCAACACCCATTCTGGGCGGACTGGCAGAACAAAACGTCACCCAAGGCTCCTCGGACTTTGAAAGTTTCTTCTACGTCTTCCAGTCAGTCGTAGATGCAGGAGACCCAGTATCCTTCGTGGAGGGGCTCGGCAGCTCCACGAGCAACCTCCTGCTGACTGAGGTTACCGGGGATACCGTTGTGCCGAATGAAGCTAACGTCAATACTCTAGGCGAGGCATTCTCTGCTCCGCTGGCTGGCACAGAACCGATGCTGGCACTGATCGACCAAGGCATAGACCCCACAGCTGGAAATACACTGGCTGACAATGCTGGATTAAGCATCATGGATAGCAGCACTCCGAACTCAGCGGGTATGCCACTGGCAAGCTTCTTTGATGGTACCAACCCTTGTAGCGACGCCAACCATGGCACTATTGTTTCACCAATTCAGCCCAATGAAGCATGCCCAGGAGGTGTTTCAGACACCACACCGGCATTCACTGCAATGATTGCACACACCGTGGGTGCAATTAGCGGCGGAGCGATTCCTGGTGCCGACGCTGGCGCTGTTGTTGGGGCTGACGTCGCTGCTGCCATCAACGCGTCTCTCGGTGAAAGTGAGACCCTGCCAAAGGCGCTTGACCAAAACTAAAACTGGTCACCCTGAAACGGGTTGCCCCGACCTAGGTCGGGGCTTTTTTGTTTCTGGCATTCCGCCCTGAAATAGGTTGTCGTATGGAGAATTAGCAGATAGGCGAGGTTTTTCCCGCCCGCAAGAAACACATTCAGCTCGATTACGATCTGGACTTCAGGTTGGCAGTTTTCGACCAAGTCGAAAAGGGGAAGTGGCGGTAAGGGAATTCTCAATCAAAATGGTGTAAAGGAGGTGATTGTCAACTTTTCCGGATCCAAGTTTTGTTCGCGAGAAGGCCCCGACGACATTAAATAATAGGCCCTATTCCAAATCCCAAAAGGTCAACTCATCGGCAAAGGCTTGCTCAATCTAACACAGCCCACCGTTAGCAAGCCGATCTGAATACCTCCTAATTCAATAGCCAGTTTTCGTCGTTTTTCAGCAGTGCTCTAGCGTAGGATACGGTATTCTCTAGGGACCTACTAAAAAGTAGTTCCATCCTTCTCGAACAGTTCGCCATGAACACGAGGGCCAACAAAGCGCTGGCCCCGTCAATTCTAATTACTGAGAGATTACGACCTCCCCTTGAGGGAGAACGTTTGCCTCTATTTCTGACTCAGAGAAGAGTAGAGGACGATATTCCTTATTGGAGTACTGTTCGCTCTGATCGCTAAAATAAGGAGACATAGCATCGGTTGACTGAGAGTAGCTCACGAGACCAAACGCCTTCGGTCCATTGTTCGTGAACTCTAGTCCGAAATGCCAACTAGTCCCCCTTGCCATCAGCCAACCGTCAATACCATTTGAGCCGTCCGAAAGCCCCGCAGTATCAGGTAAGGTTGTTGGTGCAACGCGGGGGAATCTAGTGTCCTCTGCATATGCATCCGTCACCACTCCAATGGCATTGAACGCGCCATCAATATTTCCATCACCGCCATGCCAAGGAATACGCTGAGTCTGGAAAACAGGCGTCCCGCCACTACCCGGCACCACCCCTCCAGAGGCTTGATAGTATTGGAGACTGCCCAATGCATCTGTCGGCAGAATACTTTGGGACTGCAATGCCACTACACCATCTGCAAGTGCTAGGAGCATCTTATCGTTGGCTGTACCTGCATTCTCCTGAGAAGGATCAGCAGGAGTTCCTACAGGGTCGTCAGGATTAAACGGTGTTGTTAGGTCGGTGCCAAGATCGCCCCTGTAATTTGCCATGAATACACGGAAAATGTGTGCTCCAACACTGTCTTTATTGTACAAACCATCCCAGCTACCCAATGACTCGCACCAAGACGAGAGGTCGACACCATTCACTGTTGTGCTACCTATGTCATCGCAGCGTTGGAGAAGTTCAGGCAAAAGCTGCTCGGCATACCAAGCTCGATTGTTCCAGATCACTCCAATCAGCTCTTCAGCACTGAACTTTCCGTCTTGGCCTGCTGGTAGCGGTGCACCAGGGAAACCTGCATCCATTGGGTTCTGAAGCATCTTGATGCCCAGTCGGGTACGAGGATTGATCGGTGCTCTCTCATCACCGAAAAGCGGCGAGTAGCCGGTCAGGAACTCGTCCGGGTTCGTAGACCAATAGCTGCTGTTCGAGTTCTGGACCCAGTCTGAGCGCACCAGCTTTGGCTTCTGCTCATAGGGAACCAGCGAACCACAGTCCGTTTCAACCCAGTCCTCTTGAGACAACCTTCCATCCAGAAGTGTCACACCTTGGTCAAAAAGACCGGAATAAGCCTCGCTAGCCGCCCGCCTGAAATTAACCAGCGCAATCGCTTTTTCGGAGAGATTAGGTACGGAGCTACTATCAATATAAAAGGCATTACCCTGATCATCGGCATAGGTGGTATTTGTCCAAAGAGTGGAACCACAGTTCTTGAAAACACCCTGGAACTCATCAAGATTACTTGCTCGACTCATCTGCAACCAAGTGTCGAGAAGCCCCCCGGTATTGGCATTCGCGTCGCGATAAGTGTGCGCTACGAATGAGGAGGTATTTAAGGCGCCATTATCGCCCCATGCCGGTAATTGGCTGCTCACAGCGTTCGCTGCAATCATTGGTCCATATTCGGAGAAGTAGAAAGTCCTCTCCAGAACTAGGGGTTCAGGCATACCGTCCATGCTTACTTCAATTTGATAAGTCTCGGTGGTAATTGGTTTCTCAATTCCATCCTTAACATACGTCAGATCTTCCCCTTGCTTGAGAACAAGTTCGTACCAAGTAAAACGGCGGCTGGTTGTAACGGTGTGGGACCAAGCTAGATTCTCATTGAAGTTGATCAACGGAATTGCGGTTCCCAGAAGACCAGCACCATGAACGTTCAAATAACCTGGAACGGTCATTTGTACCTCATACAAACGCCGGTGGCCGGTGTACGGGAAATGGGGGTTCGCTAAAAGAGCACCGCGCCCTTGCTCGGTCATGTTTTTTCCGATTCCCCAAGCGTTACTGGCCAGCCCCATGTCCGAGAAGTTCTTATTGGACTTGGCTTTGGCTTGAGCAGTTGCAACGACATTCTTGAGGAGAGTCTCCACCTCTTCCGCATTCGCAATCGAACTTACAACGCTTGGCGCCGGGCTTTCTCCTGGGGGCACCGCCAAGAAAACAGCACCAGTCGCAAATAACGCCCCACTGGCATATTGACCAACGATACGATAATGGGCAAGCAGATCCACAGGAGTAATAGGTTTTACCCAGTCCTGACCGGCACATTCCACTGGCAGGTCAGTCGGAGCGGTTTCATTGACGTAACGGTTATATCCGTCAGTGAACCCTTCTATTAGCGCGCGACTTTCGGGGCTTAGTGTCTCAAATTCGGACTCTGCTCCCGCATAAATCTGCTGCGCCTTATAACTGAAGTCATTGATGATGTTCAGCCCTACACTTGCTCCGGGGGCAAATTCGACATCGGGCCCGGGACCGAAATACTTGGCACGCTCGCTACGAGCCTTAACGATCGCTTCAGCCAGCATGCAAACGTTGTCTTGCGCCTGTGCATAACCGTGGCCAAAGGCCGCTGATTTCAGGTTGTCAGCAGTGATATGAGGCACACCGCCAGTAGTGCGCCGAATGGTAGCTTCTAATTGACCGTCAGCAGGGAAGAGATTGGTGTCAACAGAGTTTCCAGCGCCTCCCGATGAACTGCCACCATCAAAACAGCCAGAGAGGAAACCACTGCTCACCAAAATGAGTGCAAGCCCTCGCCCACACCACCATGTGCGTTTATTCCTGATCTTCATAGTGTCATCCTTATACTTGTTCACTACGGTTTCACCGTTGTCGGCGACACTAATAAAGCTAGCAGAGCCCTCTCGTTCGACCAGAAAAAACTGAACAGGAATTCACAAAACCGGAAAACAGGATGGGGCAGCACTTCTCGCTCGATTCGCCGCCCATGAGGGAAGGATTAATCAGAGCCCTTTGTGAACCTGACGGGGAACCCAAGTTGCTTTTGCAGTTGACCATCGCCCCGATCAACCTCAACCACCATGCCCCGCGCCTTCAACTGCGGATGCTCGGCCGCCTCAGCAATCGTCAGCACAGGCTCCACACACGCATCCTGGTCCGCAAAGATTTCCTGCCACTCCGCCAGCGTCTTTTCGGAGATCTTTTCCTTGAGCGCCGCTTTCAGGGCTTGCTGATGTTCCGGATTCTGGCTCAGGGCAAAACTCTTCATCTCACTCAGGCCGAGCGTTTCGCAAAGGCGTGCCGAGAATTGGGGCTCAAGGCTGCCGATGGACAGCCAGCGGTTGTCCCGGGTTCGGTAGTAATCGTAGAAGGAACCGCCATTCAGCAGCGCAGTCTCGGGTGCCTGCTCCTGACCACCGGCCAGGCAGGCGGCACCGGACATGGCATTCAGTGCGAAGGCAGCATCCGTCATGCTGATGTCGACAAACTGCCCTTCCCCGGTCTGCTGTCGCTCAATCACGGCAGCGAGGATGCCCATAACGGCGTGGTGCGAGCCTCCGGCAACGTCTGCCACCTGAATGCCCATGGGTGGTGGGCCGCTGTCAGCGCGACCACAGTGGCTGCTGACTCCGGCGAGCGAGAGGTAGTTGATGTCGTGGCCAGCCCGGTTTCGATAGGGGCCGGTCTGGCCGTAACCGGTGATGGCGCAGTAGATGAGCTTCGGGTTAATGGCCTTGAGTGCTTCGTAGCCAATGCCGAGGCGATCCATAACACCCGGCCGGAATTGCTCGACCACGATGTCATAGTCCAGCACCAACTCTTTCACTTTCTCAACCGCCTCAGTCTGCTTCAGATTCAGCTGCAGGGTTTCCTTGCCCCGTGTGAGATAAGAGAAGGCGGTGCTGATCTTCCCGTCGAAGGGCGGCATTACCTTGGTGAGATCCACCCTGTCCGGCGCCTCTACCCGCAACACTTCCGCGCCCATGTCGGACAGCATCATGGTCGCATAAGGGCCAGGCAACAGGGTGCTGAAGTCCAGGACTTTCAGTGAGGTCAGGGGACCTGCCATGCTGTTCTCCTTTCGTAGTCAGTTTCTTTTTATCGGGTGTAGCAGACTTCCTCATGCTGCACGGTTTTGCCAGGCGGGCCAACTGCCGGTTCCGTCATTCCAATTGGCCGATTCTTCCAGCTCACTGATATCCCTTCGGTTGCATTGTTCTACGGGGGTTTTATGATGGGTCTCGTTTACATGGAATGGCGAGCAACATGTCCAACCTGACGGTTTCAAAGCACTTTGTTCAGGCTGCCCTGGCGGGCGCCGAACAACTTGGCTTCGATACTCACGCAATGCTGCGGGCAGCCGACATCTCTCCGGACCTGCTGCGCATCGAGATGGCCCGGGTCAGCAGTGATCAGTTCAGCCAGCTAATGCAGGTGTTGTGGCATCGGCTGGATGACGAATTCATGGGACTGGGCCCCCGGCGGGCGCGCAGCGGCACCTTTGCAACCATGTGCGCCCTGGTGATCGACTGCCCCACCCTTGAAGCGGTTTACCGCCAGGCGTTCCAGTTCTCACGGCTGTTCGAACCCATGGTGACGATGGAACTGGTTACGGAAGGTCAGAGCGCCCAACTGGTCACCCGGATCGAGGGTGAGATTCACGATCCGTCCTACTTTCTGAGAGAAAGCCTGCTGGTGATCTGGCACCGGCTGGGAAGCTGGCTCATTGGCCAGCCGGTTGAACTGGAGCAGGCAGAGTTCGACTATCCCCGCCCGCCTCATGGCGACGAGTACCGCCACATTTTTCACTGCCCTTTGGTGTTCGAATCCGACCGGACAGCGCTGACGTTTGATAAGCGCTTCCTCACGGCCCCGGTCATCCGGGACAAGTCCGAAATGCGGCAGTTCCTGAAAACCTCACCGGCAGACCTGCTCTCCCGGCCGGATGAAAGCAACACCTTCACGGGCCGGATACGTGCGCTCATCGGGCGGGATTTTTCCAGGCCTTTGCCCGATTTCGAATGGATTGCCTCAGAATTACACACCAGTCCACAAACTCTGCGGCGGCGCCTGAAACAGGAAAATACGTCGTTTCAGGAGATCAAGGATCTGCTCCGGCGGGACATGGCGATCTACTACCTTGGGCGGCAGGAGCTGCCAATCAACGACATCGCCGGCAAGGTCGGGTTCACCGAGCCTTCAACGTTTCACCGGGCCTTCAAGAAGTGGACCGGTGTCACGCCGGGCGCTTACCGGGAAGGTGAACGGGGCAACCTGCAGGATTGATTCCCCTTCAGGACCCTGCCGGGTCCTGAAGGTTGCGGATCAGTCGCCCCAGCGTTTGCGCAATTTCCTGGGTCTGCCGGCGATTCATGGCCAATTGCAGCAGTCGCGAACCGTCTCTGGGATCGTAGACCCAGCACGTGGTGGCGGCCGCTTCACAGGCCCACTCGACCTGGGGATTAATGCCATAAACGGACAAACTCTGGTTTTTTCTGACCACACGGCCGTCGGAATCGCGGCGAATTTCCTGTACGTTGACGGCACTGTCGTCAGTGCTTACCCGGTATTCGATGTCCGCGGGCATATCCACCTGCACAATCGTCTGATCCTCGCGCCAGCCGGCCACTTCCAGCAAACTGTTGAGATGCAGGGACAGTGCTTCACGGTCACTATCCGCCAGATAGAGCTCCCGCAGCGATTCGATCTGTCGATCACCGGCAGGTTCAATCACAGCGATCTTGCCAGCGTCACCGTTGGCTGACTGTGGCGACACCGCCTGTTCACTGCGGGCTTTCTCCACGTCGGTTATCAGCTTGAGCGCTTCCTGATAATGACTCCCGTCGGTACCAGCTGAGGTCACATAGGCCTCCAGCGCTGACTGGGCTTCGTTCAGGTGCTTGGCCTGATACATGACCCGGCCGCGGTAGTAGAAATAATCCGCCGGCTTGTTACCTTCAAGCTGCTGCAATCGATTCAGGTATTCCCCTGCTTCACCCCAGCTTTCGGCAGCCACGGCTTCCTCGGTTGCCAGCATCAGGCGACGCATCTCATGCTCCGGAGCCAATGCGAATGCCTGCCCCGCCAGCAATGTCGACGCGAGAACCAGCCCACACGCCAGCTGACGACCTTTTCCATACGATACTGCCATGACACTTACTCCTGCTGATTATCCGCGCCAATCGCCGGCTCTTCCGTCTCTGACGGGTCCAATTCGTCCTCGATGTCGGGAACATCCCCGGCATCCACTTCCGCCTGGTCCATAATGCCCTTTGGAAGCTCTTTCTTAACCCTGACGCCAAGCTCAACAAACCGGTTCGCCTGGGAGATAAGGTTGCCGCGCCCCCGGGTAAGAGTATTCATGGCCGAATCGTACGTGCCCTGAGCCGTATGTAATTGGCCACCGAGACGCTCCATCGCTTCCACAAACACCCGCAACTTGTCGTAAACCGCGCCGGCCCGCTCCGCAATCCGACGGGCATTCTGGCTCTGCCGTTCATAACGCCAGATGTTCTCGATGGTCCTTAGGGTTGCCAGCAATGTGGTTGGTGTTACCACGATAATCTTTCGCTCAAAGGCTTCTGCGAAGAGGTTCTCGTCCTGCTGAAATGCTGCCACAAACGCGGGCTCGATTGGCATGAACAGCAACACGAAATCCGGCGAATGCAACCCGTTTAACTGACTGTAGTCTTTTTCGCTCAGGGTGCGAATGTGGTTTCTGACCGCCTCGACATGTTCTTTGAGTGCGTTCTCGCGGGCAACTTCATCTTCCTCGGTGACCCATTGCTGATACGCCAGCAAGGACACTTTGGAATCAACGATCAGGTTCCGGCTGTCCGGCAAGTGAACAACCACGTCAGGGCGCAGCAGTTGGTTGTCAGCATCCCGGTAGCTGCCCTGGGTTTCGTATTCCACCCCCTTGCGAAGCCCGGACTTCTCCAGCACCCGTTCCAGAATCAACTCGCCCCAGTTGCCCTGTATCTTTTTGTCGCCTTTCAGCGCACGAGTCAGATTCGACGCCTCTTCGGTGATCTGGCGATTCAGATCCTGCAGCGACTTGATCTCACTTCTCAAGGCCTGGCGATCGCGGGTCTCGGTGGTGTAGACATCTTCCACCCGCTTACGGAAATCCTGAAGCTGATCGCGGAAAGGATTTAGCAGGGTATCAAGGCTGGTGCGGGTCTGCTGGCTGAAACGCTCGCTCTTCTGCTCGAAGATCTTGTTGGCAAGGTTCTCAAACTCCTGTTTCAGCGTATCGCGGTTGCGCTCCAGCAGCTCAAGCTTCTCAGTCGTGGCGCGGCGTTCCTTGTCCAGGGTGACCTCCTGCTCACGCAACGCCACCCGAGCGGAATGCAACTCGCTGGACAGTTCTTCTGAGCGCCGCTGCAGGCTCTCCCGCTCTCCTTCCAGTTGACCAATCCGCGTTCTGCGCCCCTCCAGATCGGATTCCAGGCCGGCAACGCGGTTTTCCAGGCCTGTGGCACGCTGCCGCCAGTGCTCAAGATCCTGCTCGTGTTTTGCCAGCCGGTTTCCCTGTTCCTCCAGGGCCTTTTCCAGATGTTCGGATTGCTGTCGATCCATCGCATTATCGTGCTGGGCTTCCCGAAGCAGTCGCTCGACATCGGCTCGTTCCGTTTCCAGCGTCTCAAGATCAGCTGTCAACCTGCGTTTTTCAGAGGCGGTCCGAACAGCCAACCCCGCCAGCACGCAGACTGCTATCACCATCACTCCCATCCAGCCGGCCATGAGATCCGGCCGGGATACCATCAAATCGGTGACAGCCTCTGGCACTGCACGCACTCCTGTATCTGCTTGTGATTAGTAACGAAAGCGGAATTATGCTCAACGGCCACAGTCTACCTCATCAGCGGAACCTTTTTCGCATCGCCCCGTGGCAGGCACTATGGATCACATTCCTGATCTCGACTGGGTTGCAAATCCACAAACCGGCGGCATCTGTTTGTAGACGCGCCACGTAATATCGTCTACAAGGGTTAAATATCCTTGTGTCTTTAGGCATTACGTTTTTTTAACGGCCTGGAAGACACGAAAAGGATCGCAAACGGAATACGGATTATGCTGAAAGAACTCTGGCGAAAACTGGGAACAGACTTCATGCAAGCGGGCTGCAGGGCGAACGACGCCGATGCTGAGTTGTTTGGCGGCTGCGATTCCGGGCGATTCCGCATCCTGCCCCACATAACGCACACCGGGGAGTTTCACCTTGAACGGCTGACTAACCTGCTGAAAGCCCGCTATGGCAAGAGTTTCGAGCCGTCTGGACGCAAAACCGGAAGCGACGAAGCTATTCGTGATCTCATCAGTTATGCAGCCAGAATTCAGGACCAGGATGTGCAGCGGGAACTCCTGCTGTTCTATCTGAATTGTTCACCGGTCATTCAGGAATTTCTGCGCTCCGAAACCTCTCTCGGGGATGGCAATTTTCCATTCCGGTAATCACTTACGATTGACACGTGAGACCCATTCGAAAAAATTGCCCTCTTAACCAACTGTAAAGCAACTACACAGTTCGGTTGTTGTATACTCCTGCGCCTACTAATCTTCAGTAACATCAGACTGTCCGTCACTTCAGCCATGTACCGGCGTGACCGGCTGTCGGCGCAGGGGTTCTTAATGGGTTTAAAACAGATGCGGGCTGGTTCTTCTCTCTCAGCAGGTCTGCTGGCTGGCAGCATATTATTGCTGCTTGCCGGTTGTTCGTCGGATCGCTACCTGATGGTCCCCAAGCAAAACCTGAACAGCCTGAACACATCGGTGCAGGCCCAGCGCGCCACCCTCGTGACCATGGAAGGCAATGCCACCGTCCGACATGAACAGTTAATGGGGAAACAGCAGGAAACCACCGCAACCATTCTTGACGCCATCAGAACCCAGGTCGAGAAGCCAAGCTGCCCCTCTGTCAAACCCCAGGACATTTGCCCCAGCGCCGATGCATCACGGGGGCTTGCCGATCGATTGAAGGGCAAGCTCATTGTCGGCGAAGTGGAGAGGATCTATCTGGCGGATCCGGGGCAGGTATATACCGCCCGGATCGACAGCGGGGCTGAGACGTCGTCCATTGATGCCCGTAATATCACCCGTTTTGAGCGGGACGGCAGCAACTGGGTTCGCTTCGATGTTCCGGTACCGGGTACTGATGAATTGGTCACTCTGGAAAAAGAGGTTTCCCGACGGGTCAAGGTTGCCCAGGCCAGCGCCGAGAATCCCGAACGACGGATTGTGGTTGAACTCCAGTTCGCAATCGGCGATTACCAGCAGGTCGCTGAATTCTCATTAACGGACAGAGATGATCTGTCCTACGAAGTCCTGATCGGCCGCAACGTCCTGCGCGACGTCATGTTGATCGATGTCGGCAGGGAGTTCGCCACCAAACTTCCCGACTCAATCCTAAGCAACAGGAACGACTCGTGACTCCCCGCTCCCGCTTGCCCTTCTACGTCGCTGTTTTTCTCCTCATTGCCGCAGGCATTTCCCTGGCCATCTGGCGCCACATCGAGTTGGGGATTCCCTGGCTTGCCGGTGAACAGCGCCCGGTCTGGATGATCGAAGCCCGAGTGGATTTTGACGCCAGTGACGGTGCGGTGCTCGCTAGCCTGAATGTGCCGGAGAACCCACCCGGTTTCCGGATACTCTCTGAGCAGGCCGCATCTCCCGGTTATGGGTTCTCGATCATCGAGAAAAACGGAAGTCGCAGGGCGGAATGGACCAAGCGAGACGTATCCGGGCGACAGACTCTGTATTTCAAAACCCAGTTTATCCCAGACGATTCAACGATTGACCGGCCCCCGAGCCAGGAGCCCAAAGCCCGGAAAATGTTCTGGGAGGAGCCCCAGGCCACGGCCGTGCGGGAGATTCTGACCCAGGCAGAAGAACGGTCCAGCACGCCTGAAAGCATGACCCGGGAGTTGATCCGTCTCATGCAGCCAGATACCCGCACCCAGAACACAACCCTCCTGGTGGCCGAGGAAGACTACCTCGAACTGCTGGTCGACATGCTGAACCACTCCGGCATCCCGGCCCGGACCGCCGACGGGTTAAAGCTGGAAGACGCCCGACGCCGGCAATCGCTGATGCCTTTCCTGCAGATATTCAACGGAGAACAGTGGCTGACCTTCGATCCGAACACGGCTGAGCAGGGTGTGCCAGAAAGCCTGCTGTTGTGGCGCCAGGGCTCTGCCTCGCTGCTGGACGTGGTCGGCGGAGACAATTCCGAAGTGAGCTTCTCCATGCTCCGGCAGACGGTCCCCGCCCTGCAGCTTTCAACCATGGAGTTCGATTCCAAAGGGCTTGGCTTCCTCAGTTTCTATGAACTGCCCATCGAGGAGCAGAGCATGTTTCGCATGCTACTTCTGCTCCCCCTGGGCGCACTCATGGTCGCGTTCATGCGCATTGTGATCGGCATCCGTACCTCCGGCACCTTCATGCCGGTCCTGATCGCGGTAGCGTTCGTCCAGACAACCCTGGTCCCGGGCCTGATTGCCTTTCTGTCCGTGGTCTCGATAGGCCTGATGATGCGGGGCTACCTCTCTAGTCTGAACCTGTTGCTGGTATCCCGGATTTCAGCCCTGATCATACTGGTGATATTCATCACCGCAGGGCTCAGCATCATTGGCTACCAGATGGGCTTCAATACCGGAATGACCGTGACCTTCTTCCCCATGGTCATCATTGCCTGGACCATTGAGCGGATGTCCATCCTCTGGGAGGAAGAAGGCGCCCACGAAGTCGTTATTCAGGGGGCTGGCAGCATGTTTGTCGCCATCTGCGCCTACCTCCTGATGAGCGCACCGCTGGCAGGTCACCTGACCTTCAACTTCCCGGAACTGCACTTTGTGATCCTGGGCCTGATCCTGTTGATGGGCCAATACACCGGATACAAGTTGAGCGAACTCAAGCGGTTCACGCCTATGAGGGTCTATGACTGACATGGGCTGGATATCACCGCGACGCCTTAACCGCCTGGGCATGCTCAACATGAACCGGCGCAATGTGGATTACATTGCCCGTTACAATGAGCGGTCCTCTTACCCCCTGGTCGACAACAAGCTCAAGACCAAACTTGCCGTGGCTGAATATGGAGTCAAGACGCCCCGTCTGCTGCAGGTGGTTCGCCAGCAGCATGAAATTTCAGGTTTCCGGCAGTTGGCGGAAGATCTTGGCGGTTTCGCCATCAAACCAGCCAAGGGTTCAGGCGGAAAGGGTATCACCGTCATCACCGGCCGCGATCAGGACGAATACGTCAAGGCGTCGGGATCGAGGATTTCCGCTTCCTCTCTGGAGCGCCACCTCACCAACATCCTCGCCGGCCTGTACTCGCTGGCAGGCACGCCGGATGTAGCCATAGTCGAAAGTCTGGTTGAATCGGTACCCACACTGGCTCGGTATTCCTTCCAGGGCGTTCCCGACATTCGTATTGTGGTATTTCGCGGCTACCCGGTAATGGCCATGCTGAGACTTGCCACAAAGGCCTCTGACGGCAAGGCTAATCTGCATCAGGGCGCTGTCGGTGTTGGCCTGGACATCGGTACGGGCAGGAGCCTGAATGCCGTTCAGTTCAACAAGCCAATAACCCTGCATCCGGACACTGGCCTGGCCCTGGAGAACATCGAGATTGAAGCCTGGGGCGAAATGCTGGAAATGGCGTCCCGCTGCTATGAATCCACCGGGCTCGGCTACATGGGTGTGGATCTGGTGGTGGACGCCCACGAAGGCCCCCTGCTACTGGAACTGAATGCCCGGCCCGGCCTGGCGATCCAGATGGCCAACGGGATGGGCTTGCTGCCGCGCTTGCGGACCATTGAGCGCCTGAAACGTCCTCATTTCACGCCGCAGGAGCGCGCCAATTACGCCATGGAGGTATTCGCCGCGCTCTAGCGCGGGGGAGAGGGGCATAAAAAAACCGGGGCGAAAGCCCCGGTTTTTTTCGACTACGATGAGGCTCTTAGAGCTCGCCTCTCGCAACCAAAAGCTTGCGCTCATGGGTCAGGCCCTTCAGCAAGCCCCACGTCATGATCAGCAGGATTGCTGTAAATGGCAGGCCGGCACTGATCGCCGTCGCCTGGATGGCACCCAGGGCGTCTTCGCCACCACCAAAGATCAGCGCTGCGGCAATCGCACCCTCCATGACTACCCAGAAAACGCGCTGAGCGGTCGGTGCATCAGTCTTGCCACCGGCGGTGATGCTGTCGATAACCAGTGACCCGGAGTCCGACGACGTTACGAAGAACACCAGCACCAGAATGATACCCACGAACGAGATAATGCCGGTCAGCGGCAGGTTCTCGAACATCTGGAACATGGCAAGAGGAACGTCCGTCAGGCCGTTCGCTGCCAGTGCACCGATACCGTTCTGGATCTGTTCCAGCGCCGTGCCACCAAAGGCGCTCATCCATACCACGGTGATCACCGTCGGGATAATCAGTACTGCGGTAACAAACTCCCGAACCGTGCGGCCTCGCGAAACGCGGGCGATAAACATACCTACGAACGGTGACCAGGAGATCCACCAGGCCCAGTAGAATACAGTCCAACCTTGGAACCAGGCTTCGTCTTCACGGCCAAACGGGTTGCTCAGGGGAAGAACGTTGCCAATATAACTGGACGAGGTCACCCACATGGTTTCCAGCACAGTCATGGTGGGGCCGGCGAAAATGATAAAGAACAGCAGAATCCCGGCAAGGCTCATATTGATGTTACTGAGCACTTTTACACCGCCGTCCAAACCACGCAACACTGAGACCAGTGCAACCGCAGTTACACCCACGATGATGGCCATCTGGACATTGATGCCGTCAGAGATACCAAACAGATAACTCAGACCGGATGCCGCCTGCTGGGCACCGAAGCCGAGAGAGGTAGCCAGACCAAAGATCGTGGCGACTACCGCCAGGATATCGATGATGTGGCCAGGCCAGCCCCACACCTTGTCCCGCAGCAACGGGAAGAAGGCTGATCGGATGGTCAGCGGCATGTTCTTGTTGAACGCGAAAAATGCCAGAGACAGGGCAACAATGGCGTAAACCGCCCAGGGATGCAGGCCCCAATGGTACATGGTTGCACCCATGGCTAGCCTGGCGGCCTCAGGGGTGTTCGCCTCGACGTTAAACGGCGTTTCGTACCAGCCGGTGTAATATGCCGTCGGCTCTGCAACCGCCCAGAACATAAGGCCAATGCCCATGCCGGCAGCAAACAGCATCGCGAACCAGGACATCGTCGAGAATTCTGGTTTCGCATCCACGCCGCCCAGCCGGATCTTGCCCACCGGCATAAAAATCAAGGCCAGACACACCACCACGAAGACGTTGGCGCTGAGCAGGAAGAACCAGTCAAATGTTGCGATAATGTCCCACTTTGCCCCGTCCAGAAGCTCTTTGGACTCTGTCGGGAAAATCAGGGTTCCTACCACAAAAAGCACGACCAGTATTGCCGTAATCGGGAATACCGGCGCGTGGAGATCCAGGCCGAAAGGACTAATATTGTCCTGGCCTGCGACGTAATCCGTCTGATATTCGTCTTTAACTACCTCGCCCACGTTTGGAGCCTCCTGAATTGGAAAGTCTTTTTAGGGAATCGGTATTCAAACGTTACAAGCGCGACATAATAATGTTTTGAGTTCAAAACATCAAAACAACCAGACACAGTTCTCCACTGCATCACTTATCAGCATAGACCATGATTAAAGGATCGATGGCTTCAAACCGGGAAATCGACTACAGATTTTGCGGCGTATCGATATACTCTGACCGAAACACGCGCCATCTCGGCACATTGGCCCCATTTGAGGTATCTATGGAGAAAACCACGACTTTTCCGGTTCGCTACACCGTTTACGCACTAAGCATTGCCGGCTTTTTCGCATCGTTGATCGCAAGTTTTTATACCAGCGCCGGCTACCTGTTCGCGTTCATTTTCGGGGTTTTGGCGGCACTGGGAACCTATGATCTACTCCAGAGAAAACATACGGTTAGCCGCAACTATCCTATTCTTGCCAACTTCCGTTACCTGCTTGAAGCCATCGGGCCGGAGATCCGACAGTACTTTATCCAGTCCGATACTGAGGAGCGCCCCTTTTCACGGGAACAGAGAACCATCGTGTATCAGCGCGCCAAGAACGTGCTCGACAAGCGGCCCTTCGGTTCCCAGCTTGGCATGTACGACGAGGGATTCGAATGGATGAATCATTCCCTCAAACCCACCAGAATCAGTGATAGCAATTTCAGAATTCTGATTGGGAAACATTGTGCCAAGCCTTACAGCGCAAGCGTTTTCAACATTTCGGCCATGAGTTTCGGGTCGCTCTCGGCAAACGCCATCCTGAGCCTGAATACTGGCGCCAAACTTGGCGACTTCTACCACGACACCGGAGAAGGCTCCATTTCGCGCTACCACCGGCAACCAGGTGGAGACCTGGTCTGGGAAATCGGCTCGGGCTATTTTGGCTGTCGCCATAAGGATGGCTCTTTCAACGAGGATATGTTTCGGGAAAACGCGAACCTCGACCAGGTAAAAATGATAGAGGTCAAACTTTCTCAGGGAGCCAAACCGGGGCATGGCGGCATCTTGCCCGGCGCCAAGGTAACCCCTGAAATAGCCGAAGCCCGAGGCGTGTCCGTCGGCGAGGACTGCGTGTCACCGGCCAGCCATTCAGCCTTCTCCACGCCCCTCGAACTCCTCGAGTTCCTGGACCATCTTCGAGACCTGTCGGGCGGCAAACCGGTCGGCCTCAAGCTCGCCATTGGCCACCCCTGGGAATGGTTTGCCATCGTAAAAGCGATGCTCGAAACAGGCCGGAAGCCGGACTTTATTGTGGTGGACGGCGGCGAAGGGGGCACTGGCGCCGCGCCTCTGGAGTTTATCAACAGACTCGGCATGCCCCTGACCGAAGCCCTCCTCCTGGTGCACAACACCCTGGTAGGCACAAGCCTCAGGGACGACATCGCCATTGGCGCCGCCGGCAAGATCACGTCCGCGTTCAATATTGCCCGCACACTCGCCCTGGGGGCCGACTGGTGCAATTCTGCCCGCGGCTACATGTTTTCCCTCGGCTGTATTCAGGCCCTGAACTGCCATACCGGCCGCTGCCCAAGTGGCGTCGCCACCCAGGACCCTCGACGCGGCGAGAAACTGGATGTGGAACTCAAAAGCCAACGGGTCTTCAACTTCCACAAGAACACACTGGATGCGCTCCAGAACCTGCTTGAGGCTTCCGGTCTGCGCCACCCCTCCGAGCTGGGACCAGAACACGTGGTGCGCCGTTTGTCCAAGACCGAAGTCCATTCCTACATGGACCTGTTCCCGTACCTCGAGCCAGGCGCCCTGTTTGAGGGTGACACTGGCCATATGGTATTCGACAAGTACTGGCCAAACGCCAGCTCCGCCACCTTCGATCCGCCCGAGTTTATCCTCAAATTAAGAGAGACCAAGCTCCGCTAAAAATCCGGACGCGAAATCCTCAAAGCCTGTTTATTTTTCTGAAAGGCTGGTGTAGACTTCGCTCCCGCTAAGCCACTGAGATAACTCTCAAGTTTCTCAGGGGCCAACAGCGAATCGGGGCGTAGCGCAGCTTGGTAGCGCACCTGCATGGGGTGCAGGGGGTCGTAGGTTCAAATCCTACCGTCCCGACCAGATTCATGAAAAAGGCAGGAGCTGAAAAGCTCCTGCCTTTTTTGTTTCTGCTTCCCAAAGAATCCCGCCACGGACTCAAGTAATCGCTCAGCTAACGCCATTCCCGAGGCACAAAAAAAGCCGAAGAGACCCACCCCTTCGGCTTTTTTACTCGGCGCTGCGGTTACTTCACAGGCGCGTTCAGTACGTCCAGAACATCTTCCAGCTCCGATATCATCTGCCGGATAAGCTGCTTGTACTGGGAGGTGTCGTCCTTCACCTCGTGGCTGCTGAGCTTTTGCTTGGCACCACCGATGGTGTAGCCCTGGTCGTAAAGCAGGCTACGTATCTGACGAATGGTTATAACGTCAGCCCGCTGGTAATAGCGGCGGTTTCCGCGACGCTTAACCGGCGATAACTGTGGAAATTCCTGCTCCCAATAGCGCAGTACGTGTGCCTTGACTGCGCATAGGTCCGCTACTTCACCGATGGTGAAATAACGCTTCCCGGGAATCGCGGGAAGTTCGTTATTATGACTGGGTTCCAGCATACGCTTCTACTTTTTGCTTTAGTTTTTGTCCTGGGCGAAACGTAACAACACGCCGTGCACTGATCGGAATTTCCTCACCAGTTTTCGGGTTCCGTCCCGGCCGCTGCTTCTTGTCTCGCAGGTCGAAGTTGCCGAAGCCCGATAACTTCACCTGCTCGTTGTGGCTGAGTGCGCCTCTGATCTCGTCGAAAAAAGCTTCCACCATTTCCTTGGCTTCGCGTTTGTTAAGGCCCAATTCCTCGTACAACCGCTCTGCCATTTCCGCTTTCGTCAAAGCCGCCATCTCTCAACTCCTCAGTGTTGCCCCCAGCTCTTCGTTCAATGCGTCGATTACACCATTGAAGAGCGAATGAACCTCGTCCTCGGTCAACGTGCGCTCCGGATGCTGCCAGAATAGACTGAGCGCCAGGCTACGGTTCCCCTCGCCAAGACTCTCACCCTCGTATACATCAAATGCACGCAACGCTGTCAGTCGTTCACCAGCGTGCTTTCTGGCCACACGCTCGACGTCCGCAAACGCCACATCGCTTCCGATAATGATAGCCAAATCCCGACGAACTTCCGGGAATTTCGAAATATCTTTGAAATTAGGCACATAACCAGTGACGATCGAATCCAAGAATAGCTCAAACATCAAGATCGTGCCATTAAGTTCAAGATTTTTCTGAACTTGTGGGTGCAACGTGCCCAACCAGCCGACATGCTCGCCATCTCGGAGCAATTCCGCGGTCTGACCCGGATGCAGTGCCGGGTGCTGACTGCCTACGAACTGGATCTCGATACCAAGCAGACGAAACAGGCTTTCCAGATCTCCTTTTACATCAAAGAAATCAGCGGTTCTGCGACCGTTTACCCAGTTTTCAGGATATTGGGCGCCGACCACCACGCCAGCCAACATCTGCTGCTGGTCAATACGCTCACCTTCCTGCTCAAACCGCAAACCGGTTTCGAAAAGGCGGATCCGCCCCTGCTGACGGTTCTGATTGTGGGCAACAGTCTTGAGCAGACCGCTCCAGAGGCTGGTTCGCATCACCGAAAGATCGGAGGAAATGGGATTGGCAAGTGCAATGCCTTCGCGGTCCGGATCAATCAGCTGCTGGACCTTGGGATCCACGAAGCTATAGGTGATCGCCTCCTGATAGCCGTTATCAACGAAGAAATTACGGATTGCTGAAACCGGACGAGTAGCCTCATCCTGCTGACGCAAGCCGAGAGATCCCGTGGGTTCGGTTACCGGCAGGTTGTTGTACCCGTAGATCCGGCCCACTTCCTCAATAAGATCTTCCTCAATGGAGATGTCAGGTCGGAAACTGGGCACACTGATACGCCATCCTGCCTTGAGGAGCTTGTCGATATGGAGGCCGAGACGACTCAGGATCTCTTCAACCGTCGTCCGGTCAATCTCGAGGCCCAGAACGTCATAAAGACGATCGGAGCGCAGATCAACCACCCGATCTTCAGGGAGATGCTGGTCGCTGGCCACTTCAATGATTTCACCGGGCTCGCCGCCAACAATATCCATGAGCAACTGCGTGGCACGCTCCATGGCTTCGCGGGCCAGCCGGCAATCCACACCCCGCTCGAACCGGTGAGAAGCGTCGGTGTGAAGACCATAATGACGGGCCTTGCCGGCCAGAGTAATGGGGTCGAAGTAGGCGGATTCCAGAATCAGGTCGTTGGTCTTTTCACTGACGCCGGAATGCTCCCCGCCCATTACGCCGGCAATCGCAACCGGCTTTTCATGGTCGGCAATGACCAGGGTCTGCTCGTTAAGCTCTACCTCCTGACCGTCAAGCAAGACCAGCTTCTCACCGGCCCTTGCCATCCGAACCACAATGCCGCCGTGAATCTCTTCCCGGTCGAACGCGTGCATCGGCTGGCCCAGCTCGAGCATCACGTAGTTGGTAACATCTACCGCAGCGTCGATGGAGCGAATACCCGAGCGACGCAGCTTCTCCTGCATCCACAGGGGCGACTCCGCCTTCAGGTTTACATTGCGCAGAACACGCCCGAGATAGCGAGGGCAACCGGCCGCCGCCTCGACCCGGATATCCGCAACCTCCGAGTGCACCGCCTCGACTGGCTTAACCTCCGGCCCCTCGACCACCATGCTGTTCAGAACGCCCACCTCGCGGGCAATCCCCTTGATTGAGAGGCAGTCGCTTCGATTGGGCGTCAGATCCACATCGATCGTCACGTCATTGAGTTTGAGGTACTCGGCAACGTCCTGACCGACCGGAGCCTCTGCCGGCAACTCCATCAAGCCATCATGGCTCTCCGAAAGCCCCAGCTCGGATTCAGAACACAGCATGCCCTCGGACGGCTGACCGCGCAGTTTCGCCTTTTTGATCTTGAAGTCGCCCGGCAGTACCGCGCCAACCACGGCAAACGGCACCTTGAGGCCGTCTCGCACGTTGGGTGCACCACAGACCACCTGGACGGTCTGCTTGCCATCACTTACCTGGCACACCCGCAACTTGTCGGCATCCGGGTGTGGTTCAACCGATTTCACCTCACCGACAATGACGCCGCTGAACTGACCTGCGACCGGTTCGAAACCATCCACTTCCAGACCGGCCATGGTGATCTGGTCCATCAATTCCTGGGTTCCGATTGCCGGATTTACCCATTCGCGCAGCCACTGTTCACTGAATTTCATGGTTATTGCCTTGTAGTCCTGATGCGGTTTCGCCTGTTGATTTGAATGCCGTGAAACGTCGGATTAGCGGAACTGGCGCAGGAAGCGCAGGTCGTTCTCAAAGAACATCCGCAGGTCGTTTACGCCGTAGCGGAGCATGGCCAGGCGCTCAACGCCAAGACCGAACGCAAAACCACGGTATTCCTCGGCATCGATACCGCAATGCTCGAATACTTTGGGATGAACCATGCCGCACCCCATGACTTCCAGCCACTTGATGCTGCCATCGGCCTCCCGACCCCACTCGATATCCACCTCCGCAGACGGCTCGGTGAACGGGAAATAGGAGGGCCGGAACCGCACCTTCAGATCGCGCTCGAAAAACACCCTTAAAAACTCTTCCACGGTGCTCTTGAGGTCCGCGAAGCTAACGTCTTTCTCAACCAGCAACCCCTCAACCTGGTGAAACATGGGGGTATGGGTCATATCAGAATCGCAGCGGTACACCCGCCCCGGACAGATCATCCGGAATGGCGGCTTGCCAGCCTCCATGGTGCGAATCTGAACAGGAGAAGTATGGGTGCGCAATAAAGTGCCGGGATTGAAATAGAAGGTGTCGTGCATGGCACGAGCTGGATGGTGCCCGGGAATGTTGAGCGCCTCGAAGTTATGGTAATCGTCTTCGATTTCGGGGCCCTGCTCGACCGTGTAGCCGGCGCGGGCAAAGAACTGTTCGATACGTTCGAGGGTGCGGGTCACCGGGTGCAGACCGCCAAGGTCCTGGCCGCGGCCTGGCAGCGTGACATCGATGGATTCACTCGCGAGTTTCTCCTCAATTGCCGCTCGTTCAAGATCGGCGCGCCGGGCATTGATCGCCTGCTCTACCTGACCCTTGGCTTCATTAATTTTCTGGCCTGCAGCGGGACGCTCTTCGGCGGAAAGCTTGCCCAGTGTCTTTGCCTGCTGGGTAATCTCACCCTTTTTGCCGAGGTACTCAACACGAATTTGATCAAGCGCCTGCAGGCTGTCGGCTTTTTCCACCGCAGCCAAACCGTCCTGAACCAGTTGCTCCAGGTTTTCCATTGACCCTGCTCCAAACCAGAAATGGGAGTACTAATACGAATTCTTAAAACAAAAATAGGGGAAGAGCGTGCCCTTCCCCTATCAGAAGGCGCCTTCATGATGACATGAGACGCCCGGATCGATCAGCAATCGATGAAGAGCTTAAGCGATCACAGGGACGCTTTGGCTTTCTCGACAACAGCGGCAAACGCCTGCTGCTCGTTCATGGCCAGATCGGCCAGAACCTTGCGATCGATTTCAACGTTAGCCTTTTTCAGGCCAGCGATCAGACGGCTGTAGGACAGTCCGTTAGCGCGGGCACCAGCGTTAATACGAGCAATCCACAGAGCGCGGAAAGCACGCTTACGGTTACGACGGTCACGGTAAGCATACTGACCGGCCTTGATAACCGCTTGCTTGGCTACACGGAATACACGGCTACGAGCACCGTAGTAACCTTTGGCCTGATTGAGAATCTTTTTGTGACGACGGCGTGCAACCACACCACGTTTTACACGAGCCATATCTTAATCCTTCTACCTTAATAAACCTTTGCAGGAATGATTCGCGTGCTGTTTAGCCCGCGGTCATACGCTTGATGGAAGCCACATCAGACTTGGCAATCAGCTTGGTACCACGGAGCTGACGCTTACGCTTGGGGCTCTTCTTGGTCAAGATATGACTGGTGAAGGACTGCTTGTGCTTGAAGCCAGTGGCGGTTTTCTTGAACCGTTTCGTGGCTCCGCTTTTGGTTTTCATCTTAGGCATTTTTTAAAACTCCGCATTCTATTTTTAAGAACAACAAATGTGCCCCTGAACGACAAATCCCCCGCAAGCGCGGGGGATCATCACCCGATCAGGTTCACTTCTTTTTTCGGGGCGCCACAATCATGGTCATCTGCCGGCCTTCCATTTTCGGCCGCATCTCAACCGTTGCAAGCTCCTCAATATCCGTCTCGATGCGGGACATGAGCTTCATACCAATTTCCTGGTGTGCCATCTCACGCCCACGGAAGCGAATAGTGATTTTGCCGCGGTCCCCGTTTTCAAGGAAACGTACCAGGTTGCGTAGTTTGACCTGATAATCCCCTTCTTCAGTTCCTGGTCGGAACTTAAGCTCTTTGACCTGCGTCTGCTTCTGTTTCTTCTTGGCAGCCGCCTTGGCCTTCTTCTCGTCGAAGATTTTCTTGCCGTAGTCCATTATCTTACAGACGATCGGATCGGAATCCGTAACCTGGACCAGGTCAAGCGATGCCTCTTCCGCTTGCTTTAAGGCATCCTCAATTGGTACTACACCGACCTGATTGCCTTCTGCGTCAATCAGTCGGACTTCGGTTGCGTCAATATTCTCATTGATCGGCGCCTTTGGTGTACGCCCACCCCGATTCGCTCGCTGTTTAATAATTAGATCTCCGTCTTTGTTTTGCCCTTGCGTTCAACATCTTCCTGTAAAAGCTGCTCAAACGCTTCAAGCGATAGTGTCCCCAAATCTTCGCCTTTACGGGTTCTCACCGCAACGGCGTTGTTGTCGATTTCTTTGTCGCCGACAACGACAAGATAGGGAACCTTGTTAAGAGTATGCTCGCGGATTTTAAAGCCGATCTTCTCGTTTCTCAAGTCAGCATTAACCCTATAGCCCAAAGAATCCAACTTTTTCGCCAGATTCTGACAATATTCACGCTGATTATCGGTGATATTGAGTATGGCAACCTGGGTCGGCGCCAGCCAGGTCGGGAACGCGCCTTCGTATTCTTCGATCAGAATACCGATGAAACGCTCAAACGAGCCGAGTACCGCCCGATGCAGCATGACTGGTGTTTTGCGCTCGGAATTATCGGCGACATACTGTGCGCCGAGACGGCCCGGCATTGAAAAATCTACCTGAATGGTACCGCATTGCCAGACCCGACCGATGCAGTCTTTCAGCGAAAATTCGATTTTCGGGCCATAGAAAGCACCCTCACCTGGCAGTAGCTCCCAGTCAACACCCTCCCGGTTCAGGGCTTCTTCCAGTGCAGCCTCGGACTTGTCCCATACTTCGTCGGACCCAACGCGCTTCTCCGGGCGGGTCGAGAGCTTGTACAGGATCTGATCGAAGCCGAAATCCTTGTAAACATCGTGCAGCAGATCAATGAAGCGGGACACCTCTTCCTGAATCGCATCTTCTTCACAGAAAATATGCGCATCGTCCTGGGTAAAGCCACGCACCCGCATCAGACCATGCAGTGCGCCGGACGCTTCGTTCCGGTGACACGACCCAAACTCCGCCAGCCGCAACGGCAAATCCTTGTAACTTTTCAGACCCTGATTGAAGACCTGGATATGACACGGACAGTTCATTGGCTTGATGGCGTAGTCGTGCTTCTCCGACTCGGTGGTAAACATGTCGTCGTGGAACTTGTCCCAGTGACCGGACTTCTCCCACAGGGCACGGGAAACCACTTGGGGCGTCTTGATCTCCTGGTAGCCATGCCTGTGCAGCATGTCCCGCATGTACTGTTCGATCTCCTGGTAAACCGACCAGCCGTCGGGATGCCAGAACACCATGCCGGGGGCCTCTTCCTGCATATGGAACAGGTTCAGCTTTTTGCCAATCTTGCGGTGATCACGCTTCTCGGCCTCCTCCAGGCGGTGCAGATAGGCCTTGAGGTCCTTCTTGTTGCCCCAGGCGGTCCCGTAGACGCGCTGCAGTTGCTCATTGCTGGTATCGCCGCGCCAGTACGCACCCGCCACCTTGGTCAGCTTGAACGCCTTGAGCTTGCCGGTGCTGGGCACATGCGGGCCCCGGCACAGGTCAATGAAATCACCCTGGCGGTAGAAGGAAAGGTCCTCGTTGCCCGGAATGTCCTCGATGATACGGACTTTATACTCTTCGCCCATTTCGTCGAACAGCTTCACCGCCTCATCCCGGGACAGCACGGAACGGGAAACCGGAATATCCTGCTTGGACAGTTCTTCCATGCGTTTTTCGATCCGCTCCAGATCCTCGTTGGTAAACGGGCGATCGAATTTGAAGTCGTAATAAAAGCCGTTATCGACGACAGGGCCAATGGTTACCTGCGCCGAAGGGAACAGCTCTTTCACTGCCATTGCCAGAAGATGGGCCGTTGAGTGACGGATGATATCGACGCCGTCCTCGTCACGATCAGTGATGATCGCGAGATCGGTGTCGTCTTCAATGCGGTAGCTGGTGTCTACCAGCTTGCCATTCACTCGGCCGGCCAGTGCGGCCTTGGCCAGACCAGCGCCAATGTCGGCGGCGACGTCATGAACGGATACGGGTTCTGCAAAACTGCGATGGCTGCCATCCGGCAAGGTTACGACGGGCATGAAAAAACTCCAGTTGGTTACTCAGCGGTGATCTATACCAGAGATCACGTGATGACGGCGTTCCACGACACAAACCGCGGGCCGATTCGACCGCGAGTCTAACAGAAAAAAACCCGGCAGGTTAATGCCGGGTTTTTACGGATCAGACTGGCTTAAACAGCGTCAGGCCGACTTCGGCTGTGCTCCCTCGCGGGCCCGCCGTCGAAGCTGCCCGAAGGCGAGTAGCGCCAGCAGTATCAGGGCCGGAATAAACATCAGCTCCTTCGGCGGACGTTCTTTCTGAACCTGCACCGCGTCTATGCTCCAACCGAAGCTGATACCCGCCTGCTCCGCGATACTGCCAAAGCTGACGAAGTCGACAACCATCTGCTCACCCTGGGGCGACACTTCCAGCCCCGCCTCGGCCAGTCGCTGGGCCGGTGTCTCCGCCTCAGGTAGGGGCAGTCTGAGGTATTTCGACACCTCCTCGCCATCGATGGACATCCCGGAAGCCTGGACGATGATGGGCTCGCCTGCCGGCACCTCATCGACGTATTCAAGGACTTCCGCCCCGGGACGGTTCTCGGTCGGCGGATAGACCATGTCCCACCAGAAACCGGGCCGGAACAGCGTGAACGTGATCAGCAGCAACAGAATAGTCTCCCACCAGCGGGTCTTGGTGAACCAGAAACCCTGGGTGGCCGCCGAGAACACCAGCATCGCCGTTACGGCGCTGAAGATCGTCACCAGCAAGTCAAACCAACCCGTCAGCCCGATCAGCAACAACTGGGTATTGAAGATGAACATGAACGGCAGGATGGCGGTCCGGATATCGTAGGTGAAACCCTGCACACCCGTTCGTATCGGATCGGCCCCCGAAATCGCGGCCGCGGCGTACGCGGCCAACCCCACGGGCGGCGTATCGTCCGCCAGTATCCCGAAATAGAATACGAACAGGTGCACCGCGATAAGCGGCACCAGCAGGCCGTTTTCCGCGCCCAATGTAACAATAACCGGCGCCATCAGGGTCGACACCACTATGTAGTTGGCCGTTGTCGGCAACCCCATCCCCAGAATCAGACTGATGATGGCAGTGAAGATCAGCATCAGCAGCAGGTTACCGCCGGAAATGAACTCCACAAACTGGGTCATTACAAGCCCGATGCCGGTCAGGGTAACGGTACCCACGACAATGCCCGCGGTGGCGGTTGCCACCCCGATTCCCACCATGTTGCGAGCGCCGGTCACCAGCGAATGGGCCAGGTCGATGCCCCCCTGCTTCAGCTGTGCGCCATAGTTGCCACGCTTGTGGAAAAACGCCTTCAGCGGGCCCTGGGTAATGACAATGAAGATCATGAACACGGTTGCCCAGAATGCAGACAACTGCGGAGAAAACCGCTCAACGGTCAGACACCAGACCAGAACCACCACCGGCAACAGAAAATAGAGCCCGGTCTTAACCGTGGGGCCAACTGGCGGCAATTCGTCCATCGCCTTCTCGGGATCATCCTCCTCCAGCGCGGGGAAACGGGTTGCATAGCCAACCAGACCAACGTAGACCGCCAGCAGCAAGGGTGCGAGCACCCACATGGCGGCGCCACCCAACCAGTCTTTCATCCAACCGATGCCGTAATACACAACAAGCGTAAGGATGCTCAGCCCCAGCAGTATCACGACCCAGTTGAGCATGCGCTGGGCCAGCGTGGGCCGATCGAGGCGCTCGATACCCTTCATGTTGAGCTTGCAGGCCTCGAGATGGACGATATAGATGAGAGCCACGTAGGAAATCATCGCGGGCAGAATCGCGTGCTTGATGACTTCGAGGTAGGAAATACCCACGTACTCGACCATCAGAAACGCGGCGGCGCCCATGATGGGCGGAGTCAGCTGACCGTTGGTGGAGGCAGCAACTTCGACGGCACCGGCCTTCGTAGCCGGGAAACCCACCCGCTTCATCAGCGGAATGGTAAAGGTGCCAGTGGTCACCACGTTGGCAATGGAAGAGCCGGAAATCACCCCACTGAGGCCACTGGATACCACCGCGGCCTTGGCCGGCCCCCCGCGCATATGACCAAGTAGCGCATATGCCACCTTGATGAAATAGTTCCCTGCCCCGGCGCGCTCAAGCAAGGCGCCAAACAGGACAAACAGAAAGACGAAGCTGGTTGAAACCCCCAGCGCAACGCCAAACACCCCTTCAGTACCAAGCCACTGGTGTGACGCCAGCTTGCTCAGGCTTGCACCCTTATGGGAAATAACGTCGGGCATATAGGGGCCGGCGAGGGAGTAAATAATGAAGACCCCGGCAACGATGGTAAGGGGCAGACCCAGCGAACGCCGCGTGGCCTCAAGTAGCAGAACAAGCCCGCCCAGGGCAACGACCATATCCTGGGTATTGGGTGCGCCTGGGCGCGTCGCGAGCTGATCGTAGAAGATATAGAGATACGACGCAGCAAACGCCGCCGCAAGCGCAAGAATCCAGTCGTAAATCGGGACATGGTTGGCGTGCTTGCCGCGAATCATCGGAAAGGCGGCAAAAGCCAAAAACGCGGCAAAAGCCAGGTGAATCGAACGCGACTCCGTGGAATTAAAGACGCCGATTTCGAAAATGTACGGTAGCGGTGATGCTATCCATAGCTGAAAAAGAGACCAGAGCAGAGGGACGACAAAAAGAATAACAGCAGCTGTGCCAGTCGTGGCTCTTCCACCGGATTCGGTCTGAAGAAACTCCTCGACCTTCTGCTTGTCGACATCATTCCCGGCTCTCGGGTCGCTATTGCTCATAGCTGAATCCTGTCGGAGGAAAACGGGAGGGTCAGTGATGGCCGCTGGCAGGGATCACCAGCAGCCATACAGGAACGGTTATCGATCAGTCGATCAGACCAGCTTCCTTGTAGTACTTCGCAGCGCCTGGGTGCAGGGGCGCACTCAAAGCATCGGATACCATTTCCTCTTTCTGCAGGTTGGCGAAGGCCGGGTGCAGACGCTTGAAGCTGTCAAAGTTCTCGAACACCGCCTTGACCACTTCATAAACGACCTCGTCCGGCACGTCGGTGGACGATACGAACGTGGCCGCCACACCGAAGGTGGTCACATCTTCGTCACTACCACGGTACATGCCGCCCGGAATGGTGGCTTCGCGGTAATACGGGTTGTCGGAAATCAGCTTCGCGGTGGCATCGTTCTCAACGTTGACCAGAACGCTGTCACAGGAGGTGGTCGCCTCTTTGATCGAGCCGGAAGGATGGCCGACGGTGTAGAAAAACGCATCGATGTTGCCATCGCACAGAGCCTGGGACTGTTCGGCAGCCTTGAGCTCGGCTGCCAGGGAGAATTTGTCCATGGTCCAGCCCATTTCATCCATCAGCACCTCGGCGGTGGCGCGCTGACCAGAACCGGGGTTACCCACAGAAACCCGCTTGCCTTCGAGATCCTCAAAGGTGGTGATTCCGGAACCCTTGCTGGCAACCACGGTGAATGGCTCCGGGTGCAGGGAAAAGACCGCACGCAAGTCCTTGTTGGCACCGTCGTCCTCGAACTGGCTGGTGCCGTTGTAGGCATGGTACTGCCAGTCTGATTGGGCCACCGCGAGATCCAGCTCACCCTGACGAATCGCGTTCAGGTTGTATACTGAGCCACCGGTGCTCTCGACTGAACATCGAATACCGTGTTCTTTCCGGTCCATATTGACCAGACGGCAGATCGCACCACCTGCCGGATAATAAACGCCTGTCACACCACCCGTGCCAATGGTCACAAAACGCTGCTCTTGAGCCGACACAGAAGTTGACGCGGCGCCAAAGCTGACTGCAGCGGCAGCGGCGAGCGCGGATACCTTTAGTTTCAGTGTCATGTGAGTTCTTCCTTCTTCTGATAGTTGTCGTAAAAAGCCCGTCGTTTCCTGGAGACAAGCTTGTGGTTCGTCTTAGAACATAGACCAGTTCAGATTAGAAATAAAGTGCGACTTTACCGGCTAACCTTTTGACCAGACAACAAAAAAGCCCGCAGAGCGGGCTTTTTTGCAGGTCCCCGAAAGGCTTATTTCGAGGCGCGGGCCTTGGCCAGCATGCGGTCCGGGCGCAGCAGGAAGCGCGCCAGGGCCGGCAACAGCCAGATAGCTCCCACCATGTTCCAGAGGAACATGAAGAACAGCAGGAAGCCCATATCGGCCTGGAACTTGATCGGCGAGAAAATCCAGGTCACTACGCCGAGACCCAGGGTTACACCGGTGAACATTACCGCCTTACCGGTTGAGCGCAGGGTCTCGAAGTACGCATCCTGGAGGGTCTTCCCTTCCAGCAGGAACTTCTCAAGCTTGCTGTAGATGTAGATACCGTAGTCCACACCAATACCGACACCCAGAGCAATCACCGGCAGGGTCGCAACCTTGATACCGATACCGGACACCGCCATGATCGCCTCACACAGGACTGAGGTCAGCCCCAGCGGGACAACGATACACAGCACGGCGCGAACAGAGCGGAACGTGAGCAGACACAGCAAACTCACCACACCGTAGACCATGATCAGCATCTTGTCTTTGGCGCTGGAAATGACCTCATTGGTGGCCGCCTCAACGCCCGCATTGCCCGCTGCCAGCAAGAAGGTGTGGTCCTCGTTGCTGTTGTTGGACGCAAACTCCTCCACCCGTTCTACCACGGTCTGGAGCGTTTCAGCCTTGTGATCCTCCAGGAACACCAGCACCGGCGTGAGACTGCAGTCGGTGTTGATCAGGCCCGAGGGGGCGTTCCGGATAGACGCATTGATGATGGTCTGGTTACGGGAAATCTCGAACCACTTCCAGTTACCTTCGTTCAACGCCTTGGTCACGATCTTGGAGACGTCCGCCAATGACGCGGAGGACTGAACGCCCGGTGTGTTCTGCAACTCCCACTGGAGGCTGTCCATGGCTCGCAGCACATCATGCTGGGTGCACTGCTCAACCGGCGTTTTCACCATCACCACGAGTACATCGGCACTGGTGGAATAGTTATCAATGATGAAGGCATTGTCCTTGTTGTAGCGGGAATCTGCACGCAACTCGGGCGCACCGCGATCCAGGTCACCTACCTTCAGATCCTGCTTGTAGTAAAGGCCAAGCCCAAGACCAATCACCGCGATCAGCAGTGAGATGGGGGCCACGCCAGGATGGGAGAAATACGACAGGACCCGCCACTTGCGATCCTGTTTTTCGCCGTGGTTCTGGACATGACGGACACCGCCCTTGGAAATGCCGACGTAGGACATGATCAGGACGTGCAACACCAGGTTAGTGATGATGACGAAGGCAACACCGATACCGGCTGCGACAGCCAGATCCCGGATCACATCAATTTCAATGAAGAACAGCGTCAGGAAGCCGAAGGCGTCGGAAATCAGCGCCAGCATGCCCGGAATGTACAAGGCACGGAATGCCAGGCGCGCAGCGGTAACAGAATCAAAGCCTTTGGCCGCCTCTACCGCCATGGCATTTACGATCTGAACCCCGTGACTGATCCCGATTGCAAACACCAGGAAAGGAACCAGAACCGAATACGGATCCAGGCCATACCCAAGCAGGCGCAGTGCGCCAAGCTGCCAGAACACCGCGATAATCGACGTGAACACCGGTACCAGCGTGCCGGTGATGGAGCGGGAGTACCAGAACAGCAGCAGTGTGGTCAGCACAATGGTGATGCCCGCAAACCAGGCGATTGACCCGATGCCCTCAATCAGGTCGCCCACTTTCTTGGCAAAGCCGACAATGTGAATCTCGACGTTCGGGTTTTGCGCTTCGTACTTCTGACGAATCTTTTCCTCGAGCTGACGGGAAAACTCCCCATAGTCGAGCGGCTGGCCGGTTTCCGGATTCTTCTCGTAGAGCGGCGCGTACACGATGGTGGACTTGAAGTTGTCCGCGATCAGACGCCCCACTTCGTTGGAACGCAACGCGTTCTGGCGCAGCTGTTCCAGGCTGGTCTCAGAGCCGTCATAGTTATCGGGAATGACAGTACCGCCTTGGAACCCCTGCTCGGTCACCTCTACCCAGCGGACGTTGGACGTCCACATGGATTTGAGCCCCGAACGGTCAACGCCGTCCAGATAGAACACCTCATCAGTGATCTGTTTGAGGGTCTCCATGTACTCGGCGCTGAAGATATCGCCTTCTTCCACCTCAACGGCAATACGGACAAAGTTGCCGAGGTTCTGGAGGTCATCCCGGTGATCGAGCATGTTGATGATGTACGGGTGCTCAAGCGGGATCATCCGCTCAAAACTGGCATCTGGCTGAATTCTGGCCGCGTTGTAGCCCAGAAAAATGGTCAACAGCAAAAAGGCGATCAGGATGACCGCACGGTTGTTAAAAATAAGGCGTTCCAGGAACGGTTCCGCCTTTGGCGTTGTCAGGTAATGTTCGCCCTTATCATGCTTAGGGTTAGACATTCAAAAGCCCCTCTATTTTTCTGTTCGGTTGTTGCCACGTCAGGGCGTTATTGAAGGTTTTTGCCTTTGGCATCGGTCGTTTTCACACCACCTTCACCAACCAGCAGCAGGTTGGTACCCGAAATCGGCACCACACTCATGACTCCCTGTCGGTCGTCGCGCAGGTACTCCCGGAAGGTATCGCCTCCGTTACCGCTGGTAAGAACCGCACCACTGTTGCCGACCAGTACAATTCGGGAATCCTCGGCAAACCCGTCATTCAGAGTTGCAGTCGAACCAGTACTGACCATGGACCAGGACTTGCCAAGATCCGTTGAGTACATGAGCGTCCCGCGCAGACCAAACGCCAGGATTTCATTCACCCGTCCGGTACCAATAACGCCAAACAGGGATCCAGGATACGGGCCTTCGCGACGCTCCCAGCTCTGGCCGCCGTCAATAGAGACATGAATCTGACCAGCTTCGCCGACAATGACCATCGCACCGCCACCGATTCTGGTAACGGCATTCAGGTGGAAATTCTGGGCGTTATCAAGTTTTGGCGACCAGTCCTGCCAGGTCTCACCGCCATCCTCGGTATGGAAGAACATGCCGTAGGCACCGATCACGAAACCGTTCGTGTCATCCGCAAACCAGACATCCAGAAACGGATTGACCGGCCCAATGTCGAGATCTGCCTGCATGTTCTCGAGTGCAAAGTAGAGATCGTCCAGCGCCCATTCGAGGTCGGCTTTTTCATCCTCGGGTGCCGCTTCCACTCGCTCTTCCATGGTCGCAATGGCCTCTTCCTGGCTCTCAATCGCCAGTTCAGCCGCCCGGATGCCGGTAAGCTGAAGCTCCCAGGTTTCTCCGGCATCATCCGAATGAAGTACCACACCGCTGTGACCAACCGCCCAGCCGTGGGTATCGCTACCGAAATCAACCCCGGTCAGCGTGACAGAGACCGGAACCTCTGCCTGGGTCCAGCTGTCACCCTCATCATCGGAATAAATGATATGGCCACGCTCACCAATCGCCACAATGCGGTCGCCGGCGCGCTCGACATCGTTCAGAAGGTTTTCGGGAGCCAGGTCGGTTGGACGCGCTGGTGTTTCGATAACGTCCGCCAGCGCAAATGCAACGGGGGACGCACAGGCCATGGAAAGCCCAAGGCAAGCAGCGCCCAGGGTTTTACACATAAAGCTTGTAGCCATTCGGATTGCCTATAGGTTGTTTTTACGTGTGTCTCTGACCGGTCATTCCGGCTCTAACTGTAAAGATACCGGCAACCTTTCGGATGCCGGTATACCAAGCGCCTATTCCTTCGGGCGCGGGAAACTCCTGATTGTCTGTAGCTTAGCGGACGCTTCGGCGGCGCAGAGATGCCGGCGAGAAATACCGCTTGTTCGGTACGTCATCACTGAATACCCGGGTATTCGGTTCTTCCGTATCCAGACCCTGAACGTGGTAGCGACGGGCCTGTAGGTCGTGGAATGCTTCCAGAGTAGTCCATACACCCGGCAATTCGTAATAATTCTTGAGCACACCCATGCTCACGCGCCACAACTCTCCACGGCCGTCGTACTGGTCAAGAAGGGCTGTGTTCCAGCTGTCTTCGTCAACGTAAAAGCGCCGCTTGGCATAGATGTGCCGCTCGCCGTCCTTCAGGGTTGCAGTCACAACGTGAACCCGATGCAACTCCCAACGCATCAGATCAGGGTTCAGGTGCGCCATCGCGAGAATGTCGGAGTAGGACACGCCTTTCTGAGCAATCTCGTAGTTGTTGTACGGAATATAGATTTCGCGCTTACCTTCGTAGGTCCAGTTGTAACGATCCATGGCACCATTAAAGATGTCGGTGTCATCCGCGGTACGAAGGTTATCAGCCGCCGCGATGGGGGAATCATAACCGAGGTTCGGTGCGCGACGCACGCGGCGCTGACCCGCGTTGTAGCCCCAACCGTTCCGGGGATTGATGATCTGGTTCATGGTTTCGTGTACCAGAATCGCACCGCCGGCCAGTCGGGGGGGAGACTGGGTAAACGACAGGTAGTAGAAGATGACGTTGTCCAGGGAATCTTCACCACCTTCCGGGTTGTAGAAGTTGAAGAAGGCTTCCTGCTGCGACGTCACCAGGGTGTAATCGCCGTTTTGTTGCACCGCCACTTCACTCGCGCGACGGGTCAGGGAAACACCGCGCCAGCGGGTCAGATGGTTCCAGATGACCTGCCAGGCTTTCTGTTCATCGTTACCGCTTAGAATCGGGAACGGATAACCGCCAAAGGCGCCGTCGATGCCTGCACTTTCACCGACAATTTCGGCACTGGTGGCGTTGTCACGGGTGTTGGCTTCAACCCAGTCCGGCACGGAATGGGTCCGGCGAGTCTTGTAGACCGGTATCCGGAACGTGGTTGGATAGGTCTCCAGCATGGCCTTGAGGCCGTCCGTCAGGTGCTCGGAATACTGGTCGGCATTACTGGCATTGATGGTGAACAGCACCTCATCATCCGGGAAAGGATTAGGGTGGTGATCGCCACTGCCGTCGTAGCTGGCCGGGGGCTCGGTGATACCACCATCCCAGGCCGGAATGGTGCCGGCATCGTTGCCGGCCTTCGGGGAACCGAAAGGCGTAAGCTCATTTCCGAGGCGCGCCGCCTGACTTGAGGACACCGCTGCGTATGCCGGTGCAGCGGCGACAGAGAGGGCCATAAGGCCGCCGAGAATAGCGTTCTTATTGTATCTCATTATGTAACCTTAATCCGTCTGGAAGCCTCTGAAGGGCTTTTTATTATTGTCTGATGGGAGTTCAGACTTTCCAACAGATTAGCCGATCGGCCATTATTGTCTATCGACCGAAAGTGCGATTTTGTATCCGGCTGTGACCGCAAATTACAATCCCAGCCGGACCATCACGGGCCTCGTCAGCCAGCAAGGCTCTTGTGAACGACCTCGTAAACGTCCCGGGAAAGACCCGACTTGTCA
Organism: Marinobacter sp. F4206; assembly: GCF_019392195.1. Classification (NCBI taxonomy): domain Bacteria; kingdom Pseudomonadati; phylum Pseudomonadota; class Gammaproteobacteria; order Pseudomonadales; family Marinobacteraceae; genus Marinobacter; species Marinobacter liaoningensis. Next base: position 475,345 of record NZ_JAHXKI010000003.1, on the reverse strand, counting down.
CGAATGCGTTCCAGTGCGGCTTTCATCAGCTCGCTGTACGCCGGTGCAAATTTCTTCCAGCGTGTCAGGGGGGTGACCAGACGAGCAGCAATCTGGGGGTTGCTGTCATCCAGGCGGCAGACCTGATCGGCCAGGAAATCGTAGCCCGAACCGTCCGGGTGGTGGAAGGCCGCCAGATTCTGACCGGCGAAGGCCCCAACAACCGAGCGCACTTTGTTCGGGTTCTTCCAGTCAAACGCCCGGTGCTCCAGAAGCGAACGGATCTGTGGCAGCTGGCCGGCTCGGTCGCTGGACGACTGCACCGAGAACCACTGTTCCACCACTTGCGGATCGTCCTGGAAACGCTCGTAAAACTCCGCAAGCATCCGTTCACGATCTTCTTCGTAATCGGAGTTCACCAGCGCCCGAAGCGCTCCCATCCGGTCGGTCATATTGTCGGCGCTGCGGAATTGACGCAGCGCCAGCTCCCGGCCTTCTTCGTCGTTGATCTGGAGCAACCACGCCAGTGCCGTATTACGCAGACTCCGGCGCGCAATTTGCTCCGGGGTGACCTCGTAGTCGCCCTCTTCCAGGTTGCGGCGATAACAGGCCACCAGCTCATCCCGAAGTGCAATGGCCAAATGCTTCAGGACCCGCTCGCGGGCTTCGTGAATCGCCGGTGCATCTGCACTCTCCGCCAACTCAATCAGATACGCCGTCGAGGGTAGCTGCAGCATCTTGGCGACCAGCGCCTGATCAAGCGACGAATCCGAGATCAGATGGCGATAGGCGCCGACCAGCCGCGCATCGATCGCAGTATCCCTGGGCGCACCGATCAGCGACTGAATGACATCCACCGCCAGGCGCTGGCCGGCATCCCAGCGGTTAAAGCCGTCCGGATCGTGGCTCATGAGAAACAGCAACTGCTCGCGGCTCCACGGGTAGCGCACTCGAACCGGCGCGGAGAATTGACGCAGCAGAGACGGAACGGGGCACTCCTCCAGACCATGGAACTCGAACACATGACGATCGCCGGTCAGTTCCAGCACCCGTTCGGTAGGCGCGTCCCCGGAACCGGCCTCGAGCCGAAGCGGCAGCGGCTCGCCCCTGCTCCCGAGAAGGCCGAGAGCGAACGGAATGAGCTGCGGCTTCTTGTGGGTCTGTCCCGGTGTGTCGGGAATGCTCTGGGTGATGGTCAGCCGGTAGACGCCCTTGTCGGTATCAAACTCGTCCGAAACATCAAGTATGGGAGTGCCCGCTTGCTCGTACCAGAGCTGGAACTGGGACAGATCCCGACCGGAGGCATCTTCCATGGCCCTGACGAAATCTTCGGTGGTTACAGCCTGACCATCGTGGCGCTCGAAATACAGATCACTACCCTTTCGGAACATGTCAGGCCCAAGGAGGGTGTGAATCATTCGCACCACTTCCGCACCCTTTTCATAGATGGTCAGGGTGTAGAAGTTGGAAATCTCCATGTAGGAAGCCGGACGAATCGGGTGTGCCATGGGGCCACCGTCCTCGGCGAACTGAGCAGTGCGCAGTACAGTAACGTCTTCGATACGCTTGACCGTGGGCGAGCCAACGTCCGCTGAGAACTGGGAGTCCCGGAACACGGTGAAGCCTTCCTTGAGGCTCAACTGAAACCAGTCCCGACAGGTGACCCGGTTACCGGACCAGTTGTGGAAATACTCGTGGGCGACAATCGCCTCAATCCGCTGGAACGCCAGATCCGTTGCCGTTTCCTGACTTGCCAGCACGCACGACGAGTTGAAGATGTTCAGGCCCTTGTTCTCCATGGCGCCCATGTTGAAATCATCAACGGCCACAATCATGAAGATGTCGAGATCGTACTCGCGCCCGTAGGTCTCTTCGTCCCAGCGCATGGAACGCTTGAGCGAATCCATGGCATGGTCGCATTTCTCGGCGTTACGCGGCTCCACGTACATACGCAGGTCAATGTCCCGACCCGAGCAGGTGGTGAAGGTATCCCGCTTTTCCACCAGGTCCCCGGCCACCAGAGCAAACAGGTAGCAGGGCTTGGGAAACGGGTCTTCCCAGGTCACAAAATGACGCCCCTCGCCCAGATCGCCCCGCTCCACATCATTGCCGTTGGAGAGCAGCACCGGGTACGCAGACTTGTCGGCCTCAACCCGGGTCCGGAAACGGGACATCACATCCGGACGATCGGGGAAGAAGGTGATGCAGCGAAACCCCTCCGCTTCGCACTGGGTGCAGAACATGCCGGATGACTTGTACAGCCCCTCGAGGCGGGTGTTGTTCTGGGGCTCGATCCAGGTCACGACGGACAACTCGAAGTGCTCGGGCACCGACTCAACGATCAGCTTGTCACCGCGATCCTCGTAGTCGTCTTCACCCAACGTTGCGCCATTCAGGGCAACGGACTCGAGAACCAGGCTGTCGCCGTCGAGTTCAAGCGGAACCGCACCGGCGTCCGACTCGGGATTGCGACGGACAACCAGGGTGCTGTGCACACGGGCGCCATCCTCAAACAGCTCGAAGCGCAGGTCGACGGTATCAACCAGGTAAGCCGGTACTCGGTATTCGCTCAGATAAATGGTCTGGGGCTGGTTGGTGCGCATGGTCTATCTCCAGATTACTCAGCCACTGACTGCCTGCAGTCCGGCAGCCAGGTGTTGTCAGGTCAGGCGGGAATGGGCCGATCAGTCGCCCATCACCCGAAAACGTACTTCGTACCCGGTGAACTTCCGGATATTGATCACACCCGTATCCAGAATGAGGTACTGGCCCTTGATGCCCTCCAGCACACCTTCGACTTCCGGGTTCTTGTCCAGGTTGTGAGTCTTGATCTTTTCAGGCCAGACATCAACCGGGTAGCTGAGCCCAAGCCCCTCTTCATTCACCTCGCGGATCGCATTCTCACCGTGGGCATCCCGCAACGCGGACAGATCGTCTGCAATGAGTTCCAGCATACGCTGTCGCTCATCGGCCAGATTCAGCTCGGGAACATCCCCTTTCAGCATGGCCCGCCAATTGGTCCGGTCCGCCACATGACGCTTGCAGGCCACTTCAACCAATCCGGCAATATAACGGGTCGCAACCCGAACCATCGGAATCGCGTCAACCGCGCCCTGGTCAATCCAGCGGGTGGGGACCTGGGATCCCCGGGTGATCCCCACTTTCAATCCCGATGAATTAGCCAGATACACCACATGCTCCACCATGCAGTGGGTTTCGCCCCACTCCGGCTCGCGGCAGGTGCCGAGGTGATAGTGGCACTTCTCCGGGCTCATGATGCAGCTGTCACAGGCCGCCAACTTGCGGAAACAGGGGTAACAATAGCCCTGATTGAAGCTTTTCTTGGTCGTGCGGTCACAGTTGATGCAGCGGATGACGCCCTCGAAATCGAGACGAACCCGCTTGCCAAGGAATTCATTCAACGGGATTCGGCTGTCCCCCACCGCAATCGTATAGGCCACCGGTGCTGCCGCTTCGACGGGCATTTTCCGGAGCCGGCCGGTTACGTCAATCAACTCGCTCAAGACTTGACCTCGACAAACTGATCGGGGTCTACGTTGTCTTTGCCAGCATTGGCTCGCTGAACCGATGGATCACAGGCGGTACCAGCCTTGCTGCCACGGTCAATGTAGCCGGTGCGCTCTTCTTCCGGGATCTGATGCAGGTTCTCGTAGTAGATGACCGCCTGCAGGCTGATCTCCCGCTGCTCCGGAGTGAGCTTTCTGCCGTCCGGCCATTTTCCAAGCTCAATCGACTGGCGCAGGCTCCGGTAAACATTGGGATCCAGGCGCTCAATCAGTTCATCGTAAGTCATTCGGTTCTCCCGAAACGCGTTCAAAAAAAAGTGTTCAACCGTTTGACAGATGCAAACGATAACGATTATCATTTATTCACCAAATGACGACGGTCGTATCATTTGGTCTCTCTCATCAGGAGCTAAATGCTCTTTTTATGCCTCGCCCTCGGGCGGGGCTTTTTTTTGTGCCGTCATTGTCTTTTTACGGGCAAAATGAGCGCCAGGGCCACCCCGCTGACAAACCCGCCCAAATGAGCTTCATTGGCCATGCGGCCCAGCCCCAGCAATTCGGTAAACGGCGTGAAACCAATCACCATCCAGACCACGGCAAACGTCACAAGAGCCGGAGGAAAATGAAATCTCGGAACCTTGCGCTGACTCAACCAGCAATAGCCGAGAATGCCGTACACCACGCCCGACAGGCCGCCAAACAAGGGTCCCGAAACCAGGTACTGAAGTCCATTAGAGAAAATACTGGTCGCCAGGAACAGCGTAATCAGCCGTCCGCGCCCGTCAAACCACTCAATCTGGCTCCCCAGAAACCACAGCATCACCGCATTGAAGATAATGTGGGTCCAGCTGAAATGCAGGAAATCGGGGGTTAACAGGCGCCAGACCTGCCCGCTGGCGAGGGTATTGGCCAGAGCGTCCATGCGGCCCGCCATGGTACTCCAGTCAAAGTCCCGGGGGTCGATCACCATCAACGCCGCCGCCAGTTCGTTCCGACCCATCGCCGTGACCCAGACCATGATCACCGCAAAGATGATAAGACCCAGCACCACGGGCGCATGCCGGGCCGAAGGCTGCCAGCGCCCACGAACAAAGACCGGGGAATGCTGCTGGCGTTCCACGGCGTCTCGCAGCTCCGGCTCAGCCAGGAACCGATCCAATGCCGCCAGAACCGGTTCGGCATGATCCGGATTTTCCAACCACAGAACCTGTTGGTCGTTTTCTTCCGTGATCCGGTGCGCCACACCCTGCCCGGTCAGCCAGCGACTGAAGCCGGCGAGATCCACCGTGGTATCCAACTGCTTCACGCGGTACACAAAAACCTCGCCTATCGGTGTAATGACTCCGTTGACTCAACGGGCAATGCTGTCTTCGGTGCCGGGATAGCCGGCCTGCTCCGGGCGGTCAACATCTACCCACACGAACTTGTCCGGGGAGAGCACGGTCTCACCGTCCATGCGGTAGGCCACCAGCTTGCCGTACTTCACCGCACTGTAGTCAATGCAGGCAACGTTGGCCTTGAGCGGGGCCGGTTCGCCTTCCATCCAGTAGTGCCCTACAAACACGGGGGGTGCATCCAGCGGGTAGCTGATCAGCTGTTTACGTTCGTTTTCAGTCAGCACCATGCGCGCCACCTCCGGCGGCAGGGGATCCGGCTGGAACACCACATCCGCGTATGTATGCGGGTCATCCGCCCAGAACTTGGTCCGGAAAAACTCCCGAACATAGCCGTCCCGGCCGGTGATCGTCGTTCCCTCGGGCAAGCGCAGATCCGTTCCTCGCAGCAAGGTGTCCATAACCTGCCCAGCGAACGATTCGATGGCCGCCGAGGCATGCAGGAAATCCTCGTCGATGCAGGCACCACCCTGGGTTCGTTTGAACTTTTCGATCAGCTCTCCATCCCAGCAGGCATGAACGACCCGGAAGTCTTCCTCCTCAATAAACAGGGGGATGGTATAAAACCAGTCCAGGAACTCGTTCCATTCATGGGGGTAGGCGTCAAACTGATCAAGGGTCTCCCGGATCAACCGGTCATGCCGGGCATTGTGCTCACGCAGCCACTTCTTGCCGCTGCCGGCACGGGCACGGGTACAGTAGCCCAGCGCGTTGTATTCGTGATTGCCCATCACAATCCGGGCCGAGCCATGCTCTACCATGTCCCGCACCAGATGCAGGGCTTCACGGATTCGGGGCCCGCGGTCGATGATGTCGCCAATGAAAACAGCCTGGCGCCGGTCGTGCTGATATACCCCGTTCACCTTCCGGTAGCCCATCTGTTCCAACAACCGGACCAGCGTATTGGCGCAACCGTGGATGTCGCCGATGATGTCGAAACCGCGACTTGCGGTGTGTCTGTTAACAGCCATGATCAACTCGCTGAAATTTCACTCGCCCAGCCAAGTTTGTCACGGCAGGTGGCATAGAAGTTGTGATCGGTGGGGTGGATCAGCCGGATTTTGAACGGTTTCTTGGTGATACGGATGATGTCGCCCGGCGCACAGGCGATATTCATCTGGCCATCAAACGAAATCTGCGGGTAGGTTTCGTTGGTTTCTCCGATCACCAGTTTAATCTCGCTCTTTCCGTCAACAACGATGGGGCGGCTACTGAGGGTGTGGGGAAACATGGGCACCAGAACGACAGCATCGAGCTTCGGATGCATGATTGGCCCACCAGCCGAGAGCGAATACGCCGTCGAACCGGTCGGCGTGGCGACGATAAGGCCATCGGAGCGCTGGCTGTAGACAAAGTGGCCATCGATAAACAGATCAAAGCCGATCATCCGGGTCGACTTACCAGGGTGGAGTACCACATCGTTCAGAGCGGTTCCAAAACCCAGCGGCTGGCCATTGCGCTCAACGTTGCCGTCCAGCAGAAAGCGCGTCTCTTCCACGTATTCGCCTTCCAGAACCTTGCCCAGACGTTCCTCCAGATCGGAAGGAGAAATATCGGTAAGGAAGCCGAGCCGGCCGCGGTTAACGCCCAGCAGGGGGATCTTGGATTTGGCCAATTCCCGCGCGGCGCCCAGCAAACTGCCGTCGCCACCCACGACAATGACCAGGTCGCAGATTTCACCCAGCAGCTTTTTGCTGGCGACCTGAAGGCCATGACCCGGCAGCATGCCAGCGGTGTCTTCCTCGAGAATGACGTGGTAGTTGTTGGCAATCAGGTATTGTTTGAGCTGACGCAGCGATTCAACCACCTTCACGCTGCCCAATCGGCCGATGACGCCAATGTTCCTGAACTGATCCATGAGGCTTCCTGTGGTGTCGGGATGCGGTGGGGCCGGCCAGATCCGGTAGCCCCGTGACAATCTGGCTCACAGTTTAACGAAAGTCACCCCGATACTGAAAAAAGATCGACACTTCAGGATTGATGCTGCTCACAACGATCGTCGATGCCGGACCGGAACTCGCCCGGCTGGCTGACTCGCATGATCGGCTCACCACAGACCTTGCCATCGTTCCCCGCATGCTGGCACACCGGGTTCTCATAATGTTCAAGCCACTCGCGATAGGCCGGCTCGTTCATGCCACAGCGATCTGCCGCATACGCCACCGGACTGGTGAAGTAGGTTTCGATATCATCAAACGGCAACGTGATGTGGCCGACACCGGGGTGGTACGCCACCAGGAACACCGCCTGCTTTTTCAGGTGGTCCATGATGGAGTTTTCCGCCGGCTCCTGGTTCTGGAGATCATGGTTCTCCTGCTCGAGCGCCACGATCCGCTCATCCCGAAGCTCCAGCTCACGCTGTTTCCGGTCAAGCTGCTCCCGAAGGAGAACCAGTTCGGCATCGGTATTGGCGTCATCACGCTTTCTTTCCTCACCGCCGGAGGCAATCTGCTCCTGCATGGTCAGGTACTGCTCATTGCGCTCCGAAAGGCGTTTTTTCAGCTGTTCATTACTCAGCCGCTGCCGTTCATATTTCTGCTCCATATCGGAGAATTCACTACGCAACGTCTGCAGTTCCAGGCGATGCTCTCGCTGGATCTCGGACAGGGAATCCCGATGGACACTCTGGATAGTCTTGATTCGAAGGCGCTGTTCCCGGATCAGCTGGGCAAGCCGGGCCCGGTCAGCAGCGTTCGGCGCGTCTTCCTGTGACTCCGGTGCGGCGGGCGCCGCATTCAGTACCGGAATGTCTTCTTCCTGGGCCGGTTCAGGTTCTATTTTTCGGAATTTCAGAGAGTTGGAATCAACGGCCTTACGAATAGCCTGGAAGTGATTGTTGCCGGGCGTCATGTCCGGGTCCCACAATTCCTGGGCGTAGCGGGGCTCCGGGCATTGACTGCGACACACCAGCCGAATGGGGCCTCCCCCCATGTCGGGACCTTTGGCACCCCGCTTGGCAAGCTCTTCTATAGGCACGTTCCAGTTGCTGTCCGCCCGTCCCTCTTCGTCGAACCAGATTCGGAAAAACACCAGGGACTGCACAAGAAGATCGCCACTCAGCTCGACCAGAACCGCTTTGACATCGGTTTCGGCGAGGTCCGACAGACCTACGTATCCGTCCAGAAAAGCGCCAAACTCGCTGGCACGCATCTGGCGCGCCACGTGGCTTCCATCCACGAAAAACACCGCCGCATAACCATCAGTCGCCTGGTCGGCAGATACCATTTGTGACTCTCCTAGCTCCTAAAGATTCGACACTCACACGATGAAGTCACAAAGAATGTTCCATCGGTTTCCAATGCCGGCAAGCCCCACCCTGCCGGTTAACCGGGGGGCGGAGCTGCAAACTGACAGACTCAAGGTTACTAGTCTAGCCAGTCAATCTTCGGTGCACAGGGAAAAACTGCAACGTTTTGTGATCAAAGCTCCGCAGCGAGGCGGCTTCCCTGATCAATGGCCCGCTTGGCATCAAGCTCCGCTGCCACATCAGCGCCGCCAATCAGATGCACGGCCACGCCGGCGGCCTCGAGGCCGCCCTGGAGCTCGCGCAGCGGCTCCTGCCCAGCACAGACAATGATCGTATCCACCGGCAGCACCTGATCTTCACCTTGCTCGGCGCCTTTCGGGGTAACGGTGATGTGCAGCCCCTGATCATCAATCTTGCGGTAACTGACGCCCGGCACCATCTGAACCTGACGATTCTTGAGTGATGTCCGATGGATCCAGCCGGTGGTTTTGCCAAGATTCTTGCCGACTTTGGATGCCTTGCGCTGCAACAGGTAAACCTCTCGCGCAGGCTCCGGAACTTCTGGCGCAACACCCTGGATACCGCCACGGTGCTCGACACTCAGATCGACCCCCCACTCGCGCATGAAGTGTTCGGTATCCAGAGCGGCCGACGTGCCCTTGTGCACAATGAACTCGGAGACATCGAAACCGATGCCGCCGGCACCGATCACTGCCACTTTCTGACCAACGGGCTTACGCTCAAGCAAGGCATCGAGATAGCCAATGACCTTCGGGTGATCAATGCCCTCAATGTCCGGCGTGCGCGGCTCAACGCCGGTTGCCAGAACGACGTCATCAAAACCGCCGGCCTTGAGATCATCCACATTCACCCGGGTATTCAGACGAACGTCCACACCGTGCTTGTCCAGCATGACGCGGAAATAACGCAGTGTTTCGTAAAATTCTTCCTTTCCAGGAATCCGCTTGGCCACATTGAACTGGCCGCCGATTTCGCTACCGGCGTCAAACAGGGTCACCTTATGCCCACGCTCTGCCGCAACGGACGCAAACGCAAGGCCCGCCGGACCGGCACCGACCACCGCAATTGACTTGGGTGCAGCCGTCTTGACCCAGGTAAGCTCGGTTTCATGGCAGGCACGGGGGTTAACCAGGCAGGACGTCAGCTTGCCACTGAAGGTGTGGTCCAGGCAGGCCTGGTTGCAGCCAATACAGGTGTTGATCTCTTCGGCGCGATCCTCTGCTGCCTTGAGTACCAACTCCGAGTCCGCAAGGAACGGACGTGCCATGGACACCATGTCCGCATCGCCGTCCGCCAGAATTTTCTCGGCAACATCCGGCATGTTGATACGGTTGGTGGTTACCAGCGGGATACTCACCTCGCCCTTGAGGCGGGCAGTGACCTTGGTAAACGCGCCACGAGGCACAGAGGTCGCGATGGTCGGCACCCGCGCCTCATGCCAGCCGATGCCGGTGTTGATGATGGTCGCGCCGGCCTTTTCAATTTCCTTGGCCAGATGAACCACCTCTTCCCAGGTGCTGCCATCCTCGATCAGGTCGAGCATCGACAGGCGGTAGACCAGAATGAACTTCTCGCCCACCCGTTCGCGTACACGACGGACAATTTCGATCGGCAGGCGAATCCGGTTCTCATAACTTCCGCCCCAGCCGTCGGTACGATGGTTGGTGTGGGACACAATGAACTGGTTAATGAAGTAGCCTTCCGAGCCCATGATCTCGACACCGTCGTAGCCCGCGCTCTGAGCCAGGGCCGCACAGTCGGCATAGTCCTGGATCTGCTTCTCGATGCCGGCCTCGTCCAGCGCTTTCGGTTTGAACGGGTTGATCGGCGCCTGAATCGCAGACGGCGCCACCAGTTCCGGCGAATACGCGTAACGGCCGGCGTGCAGGATCTGCATGCAGATTTTGCCATCCGCCTCATGCACCGCGCGGGTGATGACCTTGTGCTTTTCCACTTCGTCGTCGTTGGTCATCTTGGCGGCGTGTTGGAACACCCCACCTTCCACGTTCGGCGCAATACCACCCGTCACAATCAGGCCAGCCCCGCCACGGGCACGCTCCGCGTAAAAGGCCGCCAGGCGCTCAAATCCGTTCTTCGCCTCTTCCAGGCCGGTATGCATGGAGCCCATGAGGGTCCGGTTCCGCAGTCTGGTAAAGCCCAGGTCGAGCGGTTCGAGCAGGTTGGGGTATTTGGCGACACCGGGGGTAGTCATGACAGATCTCCTCATCATCAAGGTTGGCGGACCTCTGAGGGGCCCGACTCGTTATATGGCCCTAAATTACCCGGCCAACTTGCCATCAACAATATCCCCTAATAACATTCTATTATCTTTAAGTGACATGTCGGACAACGATGAATGATAAGCAGGCAGAGAACCTCAGGCCAGCAGCCCCGCAACGCCCTGGGCAACATCAGCGTGCTGCACGCCTCCGTCCTGTTGCGGGCTGCCGCTGCCGAGGGTGCTGACCCTGACCAGCTGATGTCCAGCTTCCGATTGGGCCGGGAAACCCTGGATTCTGCCGCTGCCCGAATCAGCATTCCGCGCTTCATGCGACTGGGCCATGCCGCCATCGCACAAACCGGCAACCCCGCCCTGGGCCTGCGCATCGGGGCGCTGACCCGCCCAGTCGACGCCGGCATCGCCGGACTGGCTGGACAGTCAGCGGCCACCGCAGGCGAAGCGCTCGACACTCTCATCCGCTACTCCCTGCTCACCAGCCAGAACAGCCGGGGTGCCCCATCCATCAAACCGACAGAGCGCCGAGCCCTTTTCTACTCGATCCGCCCTTACAACGCCTTCAACTTCTTCGTCGTGGATTCGGTGCTTGCGGCCTGGACCCAGTTTGTTCGACATATCACGGGGCAGTATGAAGTACTTGAACGGGTCACCATCGAGTACCCGTCCATTGGTCAGGACGACCTGTTTGAGAGCTGGTTTCGGTGCCCGGTTCATTTTGGCGCCGATGAAAACGCCATCACCGTGAAGCCGGACACCTGGATCCAGGCAACACTTCAGGCGCAGCCAGCGGTGCACGAAAAACTGTCGGAATTGTGCGAGAGGGAGCTGCAACAGATTCGAAAGGGCTGGACCACCGGCGACCGGGTAAAGAACCTGCTGACACCATTGTTCAGGGGGGAAAGCCCAAGCCTGGAAACCATTGCCAGCAAACTGGGCGTGGCGCCGTGGACGCTGCAACGGCAATTATCAGCGGAAGGAACGGGGTTTCGCGAACTGGTGGACGAGACCCGGAAACAGCTGGCGCGGGATTACATACGGGAAACAGAGACGGCACTATCGGAAATCGCCTGGCTTCTTGGCTTCGCCAATCCGGCGGCTTTTCACAAAGCCTATCGGCGCTGGTTTGATATCAGCCCCGGTGAACACCGGAACCGGTTGAAGGCAGAACGCTAGATTTCGGTAGCGTCATCCCACCCCTCATCATCATCAAACTCTTCATACTGGCTTTCGATCAGCTCTTCTTCATAATTCGACATGAATCAATCCTTGTTTGCTGCGTACAGCAACAGGCTATCGACAAATCATGACAGAGGGATGACAACAAAAAGGATACTGACTTGCAGGGAGGGGGAAAATGGCGGAGCGGACGGGACTCGAACCCGCGACCCCCGGCGTGACAGGCCGGTATTCTAACCAGCTGAACTACCGCTCCGCGATGGTCATCACGTCTTGCCCGGATCGGGCGGTGCAGTCAGGGGTGTGACTGCTCGGTGACAACGAGGGCGCATTATAAAGAGGCCCCCGTTTATGTCAACGCTTTTTCTGAAAAAAGTTCCGGAAAGCGTTTCTGCTAGAGCGCATCGACCATCGCATCCTTGCCCTGGGCGGTTTTGCGGTATTCTATCGGCGTCATTTTCGACCAACGCTTGAAGGCCCGGTAGAAGGTACTGGGCTCGGAAAATCCGGTCAGGTAGACGATCTCGTCGATCGACTCGTCGGTGGTCGCCAGCAACTGGCGGGCAAGGCGGTAGCGGAAATCGGCCAACACCTGGTTGAAGCTGGTCTCTGCTTCCGTCAGCCGAGTGCGGAGAGTCCGGGGCTTAATCCCAAGACGCTCGGCAACGGCGTCCAGGGTAACCTCGCCGCTATCCAGCAACTCGGCAACAATTCTCTCCACCTGTCCCACAATATCTTTTTTTTCAAGACGAGCCACCTGCTCGCTGGCGAATCTTTCGTGCAAATCCAGCAACTCCGGTTCGGCATGAGGAGAGGCATGGGTGAGCATCTTCGCCGGAAAATACAGCCGGTTTTCCTTGGCGCCAAAGACCACATCGCAGCCAAGAATTTCAGCCACACGCGCCTGCCCCGTCTCCCTCTGGTGTTCAAACTCGACGCGGGAGGGATAGAACGAACCATCGGTGATCGAACGAAAGAAGATAATTACTCCCTGCACAAAGCATTCATTGAAGTGCTTCTGGCGACTGACCTCATCCGAGGCCGCATCGAGGACCATGCAGGCATCGTCCCCTTCAATGAAGAAGTCCGTGTTGGCGGCATCACTCAGCAAACGCTGATAGTTCTGGGCACGCCGGAGGCCCTCTCCAAAGGTAGGGCTACTGAGAAAAAGATACTCCAGCACCTGCCCCTTGTAGGCGGGCAGCAGCTGGCCCAGATGGAGTCCCACGTCCGGATCACCCGATACATCTTCAACGGCCTGCCAGAAGTAAACCTGGGCGCTATGGGGAGTGCGCAACTGCTCGGTGTAAACGTAATTCTCATCTACGCCCAGACGACTGAAAATGGCATTGGTATCAATGCCTTTCTTTTTCATCGCCTCGTAGATCAGGCGCAACATCACTCCCGCGTCACGAAGTTCCTGCATAAGATCCCGCTTTTTTTATTTGTTTAATACCACTTTGACCCGGCGGACAATCGCCGGGGCACGCCAAGTCAATGCCTGATCTCCCCGGGTTTGCCAGAGTTAAGGCTCTTGAACTGAACCATCTAGGACTAACGTCTGATATTAGAGCATATCAGGCCACAGACGCACAGTTGTACCAGAATGGAAAAATATCCGGTACTTACGTCACCAAATCACGACTACATTTAAAGGCGAAATCCTGCGCCGGGAGACAACCTCTATGCCCGATACCCTCATCTACCACCACACCCCACCAAGCCTGCTGCCCTTATATGCCCGGGCCTTGATGCCGAAGCCGGTTAAGGACAAAGACGATGTGACCATACCGGCGCTGTCCGCAAGGCTTCTGGGCGCCAGCACTTCCAGCGATGCCCTGGTGCGTTATGAAAAGATCTGCGGTTTCACCCGGAGTACCCGGACTCCCTTGACCTGGCCGCATGTTATGGCGTTCCCGCTCCACCTCAAGCTGCTGACGGATAAGGCCTTTCCACTGCCGCTCCTGGGCCTGGTCCACCTGCGCAATACCATTACCCAGTACCGTGAAATCGGCGCGGGCGAAACGCTTGATCTGAGCGTGCGTCTCGGCAAACCGGAGCGCACCGACCGGGGTATCGAGTTCGACCTGATAACCGAGGCCTACGCGGCAGGCAAGCTGATCTGGGAAGAGTCCAGTGTCACCCTCTTCCGGCAAGCAGCAAAAGAATCCGGGGCCCGCAGCAAGTCCACTCCTCCGGAACTTGAGCAGTATCCCAACACTCTCAACGTTAACGCGCCGGAATCCATTGGCCGCCAGTACGCCCGAGTCTCGGGCGATAGCAATCCCATCCACATGCACGCGCTCAGCGCCCGGGCATTCGGCTTCCCTAAAGCGATCGCCCACGGCATGTGGAGCAAGGCCCATGCACTGGCGTTGCTGGAACAACAGGAAGGTTGGAAGTCAGGCGCCTTGCGGGTGACCTGCCAGTTCAAGAAGCCACTGTTCCTGCCCGGAACGGCGCAACTGAACTGGCAGTCGGGCCGGTCAGGCTGGGACTATCAACTATTGAACTCGAAGGGCGATGCCCCGCATCTCAGCGGCCGCATCGAATGGCTGTAACAAAGGCCCCCGGAAGTCTGGCGTTCAGGCTTCCCGGACGCTTGAGGCAGGCTCGGGAGCACAGGACGCTCCGTCTGCGCCAGCGACGGGCAGAGTGAAGTAGAAGCAGGCGCCCCCATCTTCGGGGCGTTCGAAGCCAATGTCCCCGCCCTGGGCCTGAATCAGGGAGCGGCAGGTGGCCAGACCGATCCCCATACCTTCGTCCTTGGTGGTATAGAACGGCAGAAACAGCTTGTCCTCGGCGTCCGCCGGCAAACCCACGCCGTGGTCGCGCACCTGTACCCGGACGCAACTCGAACCCAACAACTCGGCACTCACCTCAACCGGAGTCGAGGCGTTGGCACTTCGCGTGGCTTCCAGCGCATTGCGGATCAGGTTCAGGGCGACCTGCTGAACCTGGATCGGATCGGCTGCCACATCCGGCAGCGAGTCAGGCACCGACAGCTCAATGCCGCCCTCGTTGTTGCGCATATCGACTTCCGCGAACTGGCGGGTGTCCTCCAGCAACGCCGGTACCGAAATAATTTCCTTACCGGTCGCAGGCTTCTTCATGAAACGACGGATACGGCGGATAATCTCGCTGGCGCGATGGGACTGGGCCTCGATCTTGTCCAGGGTCTCACCCAGCAGACCGAGATCGGGCGCCTCCTTGCTCATCATGCGTTTGGAAACCCGGGCATAGTTGGTGATGGCTGTAAGCGGTTGGTTCACCTCATGGGCAAAGCCGGCTGCCATCTCTCCCATGGTGGTCAGTCGCGAGGCGTGCGCCAGCTGGTCCCTTTGCTCCTGCACCAGTTCACGAGCCTCTTCCAGGGCCGCCTCGCTCTCAAGTTCGGCAGTAATGTCCCTGAACACGACCACAGCGCCATGCAGTTCGTCGTTATCGAGCTTCGGAGTGGACCGGTATTCAGCGGGAAAACCACTGCCGTCCGGCCTCGACATCCGGATGTTACGCTGATTCTCTGCCATGCCCTGGCAACACGTGGACTGAACAGGCAGCCCGTCGGGACCGTCACCGCAGGTCGCGAAATGCGCCTCGAAAAAATTGCGACCAATCAGCTGGTCGACCGGACAACCCATGATTTCCGCCGCGGCCGGATTGGCAAATTCGATAACGCCGTTCTCATCCAGGCCGTAGATGCCTTCACTGATGGAATTGAGAATCCGCGCCTGATCACCCCGCAGTTCCCGGTTGCGAGCCTGCAACTCCCGCTCGAGACGGATGACCCGGGCGTGGGTTTTAACCCGTGCAATCACCTCAAGGGACTGGAACGGCTTGGAAATGTAGTCGGCGCCGCCGAGGGAAAAGCCCTTCACCTTGGCCTGCAGGTCGTCCAGGGCAGACAGAAACACCACGGCACAATCCGCCGTCGCCGGATCCGCCTTGAGGCGCTCACACACCTCGTAGCCGTCCATGTCCGGCATCATGATATCCAGCAGGATCACTTCGGGTTGATGGCGGTGGGCCAGGTCCAGGGCCTTTTCACCTTCGTTGGCGATCAACAGGCGGTAGCCCTTGTCTTTCAGGGTCTCATAGAGGACTTTGAGGTTCTGCGGATTGTCATCCACAAGCAGAACCGTCACCTCCGAGTTCTCACTGACAACTTCAGTCATATAAACGGGGCCGGTTAAAAAGGTCACCGTATGATGCCGACAGGATCACCGGGCGTCGATAAGGTCCTTTACGGACAGGACCATACGAACCAGGTGCGCCAGGGAATGGGTTCCCATCTTGTGCATGACCCGGGAGCGGTGAATTTCAACCGTCCGCTGACTGATTTCCAGTTCGATCGCGATGACCTTGTTGGCCTGCCCCGCAATCATCCGGTCCATGATCTCGTGCTCGCGGGGAGTAAGGCTTTTAACGCGACGAATGATTTCCTGTTTTTCATCAAGGGTCTTGCGCTGCTCAAGGTCCTGCGCCAACGCCGCCTCGATTTTCTCCAGCAGAGCCTCTTCACGGTAGGGCTTCTGGATAAAGTCCACGGCACCCTCTTTCATGGCGTCCACCGCCATGGGGACATCGCCGTGTCCGGTCACGAAAATGATAGGCAGAATGGAATGCTTTTCGTTCAGCTTCTTCTGAAGCTCCATGCCATCCATGCCTGGCATGCGGATATCCAGCACGATGCATCCGGCCATCTTGTCGGAATAGTCCTTGAGAAAGGACGTTGCACTCTCATAGGTTTTCACCGGTTTGCCGTCGGATTTCAGCAGCAGCTCCAGTGAATCACGAACCGCCTCATCGTCCTCTACCACGTATACCGTCTGCTGGATATCAGTCATCTGTGTGTTCTCTCCTGTCCACTTTCTTGTGATGTCCGGTCAGTGAATTGACGGATCTTTATGATCATCCCGGGCGTTCTCCTGGCGCTCATGCTCCCGCATTTTCTCCAGCCTTTGCTGGATAATGCCAAAAACGCTCTGTTTCGGGTACCTGCCCTTGTCGTCCGCCTTGCCGGCAGGCTTGCCTAACAAGAGGGTGACAGCCTCTTCCAGCCGGCTGACGGAATAGACAGCAAACCGACCCTCACGCGCAGCCTTGACCAATTCGCTGTCCAGCATCAGGTTCTGAACATTGGTACTGGGCACAATAACGCCCTGGGTACCGGTGAGACCGCCTTTTAACTGGCAGGTTGCAAAGAATCCCTCAACCTTTTCGTTCACTCCGCCAATGGGCTGAACCTCACCGAACTGATTAACCGAGCCGGTAATGGCCAGATCCTGCCGGACCGGGATCTCGGCCAGCGACGAGATCAGGGCGCAGAGTTCGGCCAGGGAGGCGCTGTCACCATCCACCTCTCCGTAGTTTTGTTCGAAGGTCAGGCTGGCAGAAAGGTGCATCGGGTCAGTGATGGCAAAGTGCGAGGCCAGCCAAGAACTTAGAATCATCACGCCCTTGGAGTGGATGTTGCCGCCCAGCTTCACATCCCGCTCAATATCCATCACCGCCCCATCTCCATAGTAGCAGGTTGCGGTGACCCGGTTGGACAGCCCGAATTCGAAGCCACCAGTGGACAGCACCGACAACGCGTTCACCTGCCCGATGCAGGTGCCGCTGGTGCTCACCAGCGTCGACCCATCGCGGATGGAATCGTAGAACTGGTCACGAATACGGCTGCTGCGGTATTTGGCACTTTCCAGCGCCCGCTCCACGTGCACATCCTGAATCAGTTTGGCGCCCGCCTGACGCGCCCAGAAGTCGGACTCGCGAAGCAGATTGGCAATATCGGCAGCGTGCAGAGAAAGGCGATCCTGATGCTCCGCCATCCGCGAGCTGTGCTCAATCACCCGTGCCACCGCCTTGTTGGAACAGTGCAGCAGCTTCTTTTCACTGACCAGGCTGGCGATGAACTTGGCGTACAGGAGCTGACTGTCATCGGAACGGTACATCTCATTCTCGAAATCCGCGGTTACCCGGAACAATTCGGCAAACTCCGAATCGTATTCCTGCAACAGCATCCAGGTTTCCCGATCCCCGAACAGCACGATCTTCACATCCAGAGGCACCGCCTCCGGTTCTATCGAGATGGTGCCGGAGAGGGTCAGCTCGCGTTCCAGTGAATTAATCTGGATGGATTTGGATCGCAACGCACGCTTGAGACCATCCCAGACAAAGGGCTGCTCAAGCACCTTGATCGCATCCATCAGCAGGTAGCCGCCGTTAGCCCGATGCAGACTGCCCGGCCGAATCAGAGAGAAGTCGGTGAATACGGTGCCCTTGTAGGTCACGTTCTCCACGTACCCGAACAGGTTGTGGTAGGTCGGGTTATCCTCGACCACCACCGGCACTTCGTTTGTCTTCTGGTGCACCAGGAGGTTCACCAGATAACGCCGGGGCATTTTCTTATCGAGGGAGGCATAGGCGATGGCGGCCTGTTCGTCGTCATCGTCCAGGAAGATATCCAGGTTTTCGGCCAGGTCAGCCCGTACCGATTCAAAGAAGGAAACCACGTCGGGGAGGTCTCGGTACTTCTCCTCAAGCTCGTCGATCTGATGGCCCGAAATCCCCTCAAGGGTCTCTTTGTTGAGCGCCTGCTGCTTGTCAGCGTATTCTTGTTCCCAGTCCGCCAGTTTGCGCAGCGCCTGCCTCAGCTTCTTTTCCAGCTTGTTGATCGAGTCTTCAAACTTGTCGCGCTGTTCCTCGGTCAAGGCCTGAAAGGACTCCGCCGTATGCGGCTCCTCCCCGTTCATGGCGACGAGGCGGTAACCGCCGGGTGTGGTCACCGTCAGGCTGACTTTCTTGCGCTTGGCCTGGGCGGCCACCTTCTCCAGTTCGTCTTCCTGCTTCTTGCCGTATTCGTTCTTGAGCTGCTCGGAGCGTTCCAGGAAGCTGTCGCTGTCGAAGGTCTGCGGAATCACCTTCACCAGCCGGCTCATCAGTTTTTCCATGTCCTGCTTGAGCTGCGTGCCCTTACCCGCTGGCAGCTGAAGCAGCCTCGGGACCCGTGGCTCCTCGAAGTTAGCAACGTAGCACCAGTCGTGACTCTGCTGATCCGTATCCACGTGGTGTTCAAGGTAGCGCAGCATCATGGTGCGCTTACCCAGGCCATTACGCCCCACCGCGTAGACGTTGTAGCCGCCATGGGGCATTGCCAGGGCAAACCGGACGGCCTCCTGGGCACGGTTCTGGCCAACAATTTCGGCCAGCGGCTCCAGTTGCCGGGTGGTTTTGAACGGCAAGTCTTTCAGAACACAGGATTTGTAGAGCTGGTGCAGAGACAGTGACTTCAAGGTACGGTCCTGTAACGGTTGAATCATTGGCCGGTCATTGTAGATTCTGCAGCCGCCCCTGTCGCGTTCCCGCACAAGTTTTCTGCCCGGCTGGCAGCCCCTTACGGAAGTGTTAGCCAGTTCACACTTTCATGAACGGTCATTTTTCAGACAGATGTCCCAGAACTACACTTCCTCTCCCTGGCCACATAAAGACAAGAAAACGCAATGGACGCACCTTTATGACGAGTCATTCGACCGATCGCAGAATCAAGGATCGCTATCCAGCGTCTTGCCTTCAGGTTCAATTACGGGAGCGGGGCTTTTTCGGACGCGCCAGGCAGGCCATGACCGTCACCTGCCTGGATCTGAATCGTTATGGTATGGCCGTGCTCTGCCCCCGGCCGATGGACCCGGGCACTCGACTGTTCATGGATTTCGACGGCAAATACATCCGGGAAACCCGGGTAGGTGCCCGCGTTGTGGAGTGTCAGCCGTATCAGGCCGGCTATCGGATCAGCGTTCAATTCAGTTACTGCCTGGACAAAAAGGGATACTCACGCGCCGCAGACAACGCCTTGTCCCGGATCGAAGGCTTCTACAACCGATTGGCCAGCTGAAACTTCCTGAGAGCGAACAACGCCGCAAGCTGCCCTTTCTTGATCACCTAACCTATACTCCATTAACTCACATTGATCAAAGAACGGGACGCATAGAAGGCCCTATGCGTGCGAGTTACAGCGGGAAAACGAGCATGGCGACCAAGCCGCGCAGTTCCAATGATCTTTCGGAGGAACGCACCGACCTCTCGTTGGAGCGCACCGCCCTGGCTGCCACGCGCACCCTTCTGGCTTGGATTCGCACCGGACTGTCACTGATTGCCTTCGGTTTCACCATCTACGAATTCCTCAAGGTATTTGCATCAAGGCCAATGACCGATGCAATCAGCTCCCATGGACCGCGACGTATTGGGCTCTTTTTGATTGCCCTGGGTGTGATCTCAATAGCCTTTGGAACCTTGGAATACTGCCGGATGATCGCGCAACTAAATCAGTTAACTTCACGTCCCTATCGGATGATAAACGCAAGTGCAATCATGGGTTTCTCTATTGGGCTGCTCGGCGTGTTTCTCTTTATTACCATTCTTCTGAATACCGAGGTAATCTGAGTTTTGCGGCGGCATCTGCTGGATGAAGGGTGCAACTTATTGTTTTGGATCTTCCACCGATTCCTCAGATCTATCGAAAAACTTCTTTTGTATGCTTTGATTATTTTCGACAAAACCGCTTCGAAGACACTGAACCCATCGGCGTATTCGATGCCAGGCCTCACATCGCGCAACAATTTCAGAAGCTTTACAAAGAACCCCAGGAATTAGACCCGCCCTCTGAATCAAGACAGCCCAACCTTCCATTTCAGTCCGAACCGTTCATTTGCAATCATGTGTTTCCTGGGTTGGTGGTAAGCCACTCAGGAACTTGAATTTTCCAATGAATAACGGCGGCTCGCATCAAGAAGATTCCAAACGTACAGACAGTGCCGATGAGTGGGCCGAAATCAGGAAAATAGACAAACAGAATATAAAATGCGGTGCAGCCCGCGGCGACTGGTACGGCGTAAAGCTCCCGATCCATCAGCAGAGTCTTATTGCCCGCCAGCACATCGCGTAACAGGCCACCACCAATAGCCGTGGTTATGCCCAACAAGATTGGGCCCAGAGGCATCGCAAATTCAGCAATCATCACTTTCTGGGTGGTCTGAACCGCGAACAGGGAAATGCCCATCCCGTCGACGTATAACATCAAGGAATAGATTTCTTTTACCGTCATCGTCTTATTGACAACGAACGCCGCCAAACTCGCAGCCAGGCTCACCCAGACGTAAGCCAAATCCAGCGCCCAGAACACCGGCACACCAAGAATCACGTCACGTATCGTGCCACCGCCAATCGACGTAATCAGCCCCAAGACGCAAGCGCCAAAAATATCGACACCCTGGCGGGCAAGGGCCAGAACTGCCGTTACAGAGAATGCGACGGTCCCGGCCATGCCAACCACGTATTGAAGCCCGGTAACCTTAAGAACCGCGTCAAGATTCGCCTCTGGATCGGTAACGGGAACGGCCGCCAGCACCAAACCGCCAAAACAAATCAATGCCATCACCGTAAGAACACACTTTCGGATGCGCATGACATTGCCCCCAGTTCCAGGTTTTGAAGGCCAATCCAACCTACAACAGCTCTTTTACTAAAATACCCGTCATTAAGCGCCCCTTTTTGTTAGTGTAAACATTGATCTTTACGTGCCGAAGATGGGGCAATTTTTGGCATCTCCGGCACGTTCTCCAATGAGGGATTTGATTTCATAAGGGCAAACGCCCTCACTGTCCCTCTCAAGCGTCAGTCGACGAGATCAAGAGCTTCGTCGTATTTGTCGAGGGCTTTATCGTAGTGCTTATCGGCCTTGTCTAAATTGCCATCTGCCCACTCATCAATCGCTTTCTGCAACTCCTTGTTGCCATCGTCCAGCAGCTTACCGGCTTTGACTTCGGCGTCAGCCTCAGCCTTCCCCAGGTGATCAGCGGCGATAGCAAATTTATCAAGTGCTTTGCTGTAATGGCTGGCAGCCGAATCGGCATTACCCTCTGCCAGAGCCTTGTCGGCCTTCTGACACTGTCTAATGCCCTTGGACGCATCGGCCCAGGCACGATAGATCTGGTAGTTCATACCCATGCTCTTTCTCCTCATTGATCCGCGTTCATCACTGTTACTTGCATTCAGATCCCACGTTAAAAAAACTGGTTTGAGCAACCGGCACGCCGTAGCGCGAAACGCGAGTACAGCACCCATGCCTGAGCAAACATTTTCGGCTTTTTTCGAGCGAAACCGGGCATCGCACTCGAAAACACGAACTAATTGCCAATCGCGCGTCTAGACAGACTCCCGTATCGACGCCCCGGCCAACTGCTCCTTCAGCCAGACCGCATCCACACCACCCCGCGCTCCTATAAAGACAATCTGTGTGGCCGGCCGGCGTTCGCCCCAGGGCTGACCAATCGTCAGTGCGGCGCGCTTTCCGGTTGCTTGAAGCACACAGGGGTGTTCCGGCTTCTCCGCCAAATTGATGATGCCTTTGACACGAAACACCGTTTTTGGCAGCCGCCTGAGCAGAGTATGTAATCTTTGAACTGGCAAAGGGATGTCACTTTCAAAGGTGTAGGTATCAAAGGGTGGTTCATCATGACGCCGGGCGCCGTCGTTATTGCGTAAGACTGCACCCCGCTCCAGTTCTGCGGCGCCTCCGATATCAAACAGCAATTCCAGCGGAACCCGGCCATGGACGGATTCAATAACCCGCGCGTGCGGCGCGAGTGTTTGCAGCCATTCCATCGCTCGACGGCGCCCACCCTCATCGACCAGATCGGTTTTGTTCAGGATAATCACATCGGCCGCATAAACCTGACAGCGGGCGAGGTTCAGCATGTCGCCTTCCAACGTCGGTGCCAGCTCAGCATCGACCACTGTGACGACGCCCTCCAGCGGAGCAAAGGGCTTGAGGTCAGGATCATTGAAGGCATTAGCAACCTCAAACGGGTCCGAAACCCCAGATGTCTCGATGATAATGTGATCAGGCTGAGGCCGGCGTCGCACCAATCGCGCTGCAGATACCTGCAAACCGGCACTGAGGCTGCAGCAGATGCATCCGTTCGCAAGGCTGATCACCTCGCCTTCACGATTTTCAATCAGTGCCTCATCGATGTTGACGGCACCGAAATCGTTCACAAGCACAGCAATCCTCCTGCCATGTTTGCCAGACAGGATGTGATTGAGAAGGCTGGTTTTGCCCGCGCCGAGAAAACCGGTGATGATCGTGACGGGAACCGGTTCCAGCTGCGGTGGGGCTGTCGCATCCACGTCAAACCTGCCTTCGTATCGGACGGCCAGGCTTGGCGTCACCAATGCGCTCGCCTTCCTCAATGATCGGCACGCCATTGACAACAACGTGTCGCTGGCCCGACGATAGTTGAGCGGGCGCGACGAAGGTCGCGTTGTCTTTAATGGTGTTCAAATCGAAAACGATCACATCAGCGTCGCAGCCCACCTGTAACCGTCCTTTTTTCTTCATCTGAGGAACAAATTCCTCAAGAACCTGCGCTGGTATCAGGGTGGTTTTGCGTACCGCATCCAATAGCGAAAGTACCTGGCGCTCCCTCACCCAAATAGCAAACAACCTTGAGAAACACCCTGCACTCCGCGGATGAGAAAATGCATCGTCAGGCAGCGGCCACACCTCACCCTCCAGGAATGCACCGTTCGCGTCAGACCATGGGGTACAGTCCGAGGCGATGGCGCCGCCCGGGTACAGAACCGCTTTGTCAAGCAGCTTCATGTCATCGGGCTCTTCCTCTTCGTGAAGGAAATGAAACACCACGACACTTCCCGGCCCACTGCTCTGGAGTTCCTCAATTTTTTCCTTCGTCAATGCCTTACCCCGAAGCTCCATCGCACTGTATTCGTCGCCCCCGAAACGGGTCAGCCACTCGGGACCACGAAAGAACTCCGCGCCAATGGCTGTGCACAGCGCGCCATAAGTGTAGGCCTCGACGGTGATCGGTATGTTCCGACTCTCCGCTCGCTGAAGTAACTCGGTCGCATCGTCCAGGTCCCTCCCGCAAACGCTGTTAATGTGGCAAATGTGCATGTGAGCACCGGTAATCGCCGCAAGGCCAATCTGCTCGCCCAGTGCCTCGAAGGAACTGCGCGGCTCCAGTGTGCTCATGTAGCGGTCATGGGTGAAGGTTGCGACGCCGTGCTTGAACGCCAATTTAGCAAGCTCATAATACTCCTTACGGCCCATGCCCGGCGCATAACCGGCATTAACCGACACGCCAATTCCTCCCTGATTCAGGCCCTCTTCGACCAGGTCAATAATTTGCTCCAGTTGCTCCGGAGAGGGCACGTCTGTCTGCCAACCGCTCAGGGAGAAGGCATTTTGAAACCACTTGAGTGTTCCATCCGGTTTGCCCGCTTTAGGCTGCAAGACCTGCACCCGGGCGAAACTCCAGGCTGAACCAAGGCCGTAGTTTATTGGCCGTCCCTCCTTCGCCATGCGCTCATAGGCAACATCTACCGGGAGCAAGCCCGACTCAAGCTCCAGTGCTGTGGTTACGCCATCAAACGCCTGAACCCAAGCGGCCGGCAATTGCTGGGCATGGCTGTGGATGTCAATAAAACCGGGTGCAACGATGTGCCCTGTGGCATCCAGTGTTTTGACGCCTTCCAACGGATCTTCGGATACCGCTGCAATCTGCCCATCTGTGATGCCAACGTTGCGCACCGCTTCCAGCTCAGTTTCCGGGTCGACCACCCGACCACCACTGATAACCAGATCAAATTGTTGTGTGTTTCCCATGGTGGCTCTCCCCAAAGGTTACAGCGTGAAGTCAATGTTCTCTATATGCGCCTATACGCTCTCCAAGACCTGACGAAGGGCTTCTTCACTATCTTTCTTGAGCGATGTTCTAAGCACCTTGCCTTGGCCGGCAAACTCCTTGAGCCCCTCCAGCACCTTATCTGTGGTGGCTTTTCGAATAAGCACGAACAGTCCGGAGCTTCCCGGCGTGAAGCCGCTCGCTACCTCTTTCATCATCTGATCATCAATTCCAATATCCGAGAGTTTTCCTGCAAGCGCTCCTGAACCGGCACCGATGGCCGCGCCCAACAGAGGATTGAAGAAAATCAGACCGAACAGGACCCCCCAGAAGCCGCCGTTTACAGCTCCCGCGGCTGACAGGTTCATCGACTGGTGGAGTTTGACTTTTCCCTTCTCGTTCTTGGTCACCACAACGCAATCATCCATCTCGATAAAGTACTCTTTCTGCATCTTTGCTAACGCTGCCCGCATGTCGAAGGCTGTTGTCTCATCGTCGAAAATCACTGCTACCAAGTCGCTCATTGGATTCTCCTTTCTTTCATTCGGCAGGACAGGCGTCGAGACCCGCTTCCACAGTGGCTTCGTCGAGAAATCCGGCCGCACCAAACGGAGTATTGCGGTGTTCTGGGCCGCCTCCTGTGAACCGATCATGCGCTGGTGCTGCTACAGCAGTCGGTTAGTTGTTGGCCAGAGTAGTTTCGAACACAAACAGCGAACAAGAGTCCCTTTAGGGACCTGTGGAAACGGAAATCAGGTCTCTGATAACCGAGAGCAGCACCTCAGCCACTTCTTGCTTGTGCATGAAAACCATCCTGGAACTGTCCACTTCAGCCCCATAGGCTGACACTGCATCTTCCTCCGCAGACAGAAATATCACCGGTGCGGATATGCCTTCATCGCAGAGGCGTCGATAAAGATCGATCCCGGACGTGCCGTTCAGTTGAATATCGAAAATAAGACAATCAAATTGCGGGCGTTTCTTGTCTTGCAAGAACGCCCCTCCGGAAAGAAAGGTGACCGGTTGGTAATCGGCAGCCTGTAATAATCGAGCGAGAGAACGGCACATGCTCTCGTCATCGTCGACGACTGCAATGTAGGTTTTGCTGGGTGGGCTACGCATACTGGAGATTACGGTAAACCCGAAGCGGAGGAACTGACTAGCGTCCCCTTGGGGACCCCTGGATTTTCAGGGCACCTGCCTCGCCTTTGAGCGCGTTGGCGGTAACATCCTCGAGCTCGACAGTGATGCCAAGCTCCATCGACAGCCTCGCCAACTGTGGGACTGAGGCAACATTGAGTTTCCTCATAAAGTTGGTCCGATGACGTTTAACCGAACGCTCATCAATGCCAAGGTCCCCGGCAATCTGTTTATTCAACCGGCCCCGTAAGACATGCAGAAGCACCTCTTTTTCACGAGGCGTTAATTTTGAATAGCGATCAAGTAGCTGGGCCTCACGATGACGCTTTTGCTTGTTTTCAGCATCGTGTGCCAATGCACGCACAATGGCCGCCAGCAGTTCATCCTTGGGCATTGTTTTCAATAAAAAATCCTCAGCACCATTGCGAATGGCGCTGACGCTGGCATGGATATCGCGGTGGCCAGTAAAAAAAATAATGGGCAGGGGGTTTCCAGATTGCGCGATCTGCCGTTGCATGGTCAGGCCATCCATGCCGGGCATTTTCAAGTCGGCAATCACACAGCCGTGGCTGACTTGGGGACAGTTCTCGAAAAATTCGGATGCTGAACCGTAGGCTTCTACAACGTAGCCCTCAGCCCGCAAGAGTCGGGAAATGCCCAGCAGGAAGGAGTCGTCGTCATCCACGACGTACACGGTAGGCGTTAATCCGTTCAAAGGAATTATCCTTGACCAGACAGGCTTGTCTCGTCGATGCCGCTTCGGTTAAGGAGAGTAGTATACGACCTTGGCAAAATCAAAACCCCCTCGCCCGTGTTTCTCAGCTCACCGCAACGTGCCGCTGGAACCTGCCTGGGGCTTGATCAGGCTATCTTCAATGTGAAACGAAAACGCGCACCACCCTGAGGCAGATTTTCAGCCGAGATTTTTCCTCCCTGGGTCTCCAATATCGTTTGCGATAACGAAAGCCCCAGCCCGATCCCCTGGGCTTTCGACGTCACAAATGGTGTGAACAACCGGGGAAGCAAGTCCCGCTCTATTCCTACCCCATAATCGACAATGGCTACTTCTACGGAATCGTCCCCGGATCGGTATGCGCTGATAAGGATTTGAGCCCGATCTCTTCGCAATTCATCAGGTAGTAGTGCTATGGAATCAAAGCTATTCGACAAGAGATTTAAAAAGACTTGCTGTAACTGAATGCGATCACCCGTCACTGCGGGTAAATCCGGAGATATATCCAGCGCATAGTGCATATTGCGTAACTGGAACTCAGTTTTCAGCAGCTCAATGACCTGACCAACAAGCTCGTCGACCCTGATCGGTTCAAACTCCAGATGTCCGCACTTCAGCATCGCGCGCATGCGCTCAATCACGGAGGAAGCACGTTGTTCGTCCTTCTTGATATCCCTGATGATCTCTGTTATTTCGTCTAAGTCTGGCGGATCCCGTTGGAGAAATAACTCCGCAGCTTCGGAGTTACGCAGAATCGCGCCGAGCGGCTGATTGATCTCATGGGCGAGAGCTGACGACAGTTGCCCCATGGTGGAAACCCGCTGCATATGAGCCAACTCTATACGCTCTTCCTGCAGTTGGGCTTGAACCCTCTTTTGCTCGGTAATGTCGATTGAAACACAGCGAACGAGTAGCGAATGATCTTTGGCATCACGTTCGACTCGGCCGCGAAGTGCCATCCAGCGAGGAGAATCCGACCCGGTCAGGCGAAATTCCAGATCAATCTCCTGTTTGCGTTCCACTGCCTCGAGCAACGCTGTGCGCACCTTATCGACATCTATCGGATGCACCTTCTGAAAAACGCGATCGATGCCAGCGCTGAAATTCTCTGACACTCCAAGCATTTTTTTTCCGACGTCGTTGAACCAAACCTTATCGCCATGAAGATCCCACTCCCAGAGCCCCAACTTGGCGCTCGCGACAACGAGCCCCATACGCTCCTGAGTTTGTTTCAACTCCTTGGCCAAATCATTCCCGCGAATCAAATCTGTTCCCAGTTCATAAGCCATTCCAACCAGGACAATCAGGATCAGGAGCCCTTGCATATAGGGCACAATAAGCAGGGAGTGACTGTTCATTTGGGAGATCGCAATGCCCAGCAATGCCGATATGGTAATAGTGACACTGATAACCATGCCTCGGCGCCCAAGCCCCTCTCGGCGTAGGCTGCTGGATGCATCAAGGGCCAGTAACACAAGCAATACAGGTGGGACACCAAGAAGATACGCCAAAGGCCGGTGACTGCCGACCGGAACCGCTATGGTTTCCCCGAAGACACTGGCGAGCTTCAAACCGGAAATCTCATAAAAGTTCAAGTTGGGACTGACGAGAAAATTGGCAGCTAACAGGGCTACTTGCGAAACAGCGAGTAAACATAACAGCCATGATCGTGTTGGATTCATGTGGAAACGGATAAAAAAGCCCAATGCGATCAACATGACGGCGATGGGCAGGTGCATCATCCAAAGCCAGTACCCGATGTTTTCCGGAGTCTGGGCATACATCATTTTCAACTCGATAAGGATGGTGGCGGCAGCCATCAGGGAGGCAAGGGAAAATGCGAGGTTTGCCCAGGAGATGCGGGATTTGAACCAGACCAGAAAATGCACTGCGGCCAGGGTGAGGCATCCTCCCCCGGCGGCTGACCAAATGATGGTGATCCAACTCATGGATTAAAGCGTCCTGCAGCCAGGCCTTGGGATTGATACGTCCGGTCCAGTTCAGTGGGCCAGGGACTTTGTACACGCCACAAGGCTAAGGGAATGTATTGCTCGAATCCTCGTCGTCAAGCTTTCCGTCACTTGAGAAAAGAACGGCGATCCATCGTGTAGCAGGGATTTCAGCGCAAACGACCATAACCACCACCATCATCGGCACCGCCAGGAAGGCGCCAATGCCGCCCCAGAGGGTCGCAAAAAAAGTCAGCGAAACCATGACCATGAACGTGCTGAGGTTAAGCGAGCGGCCCTGCATCGACGGTTGAATAATGTTCCCGATAATCTGGTCGGCCACCCCATATCCGAAAAGGACGATCAGGAATGGCGTAAAACTATCGAATTGGACCAAAGCAACGAGGCACGGAAGTGCTACGCCGATGAATGCGCCAATGTTCGGAATGAACCCAACAACGAAGACGGTGAACGCCAGGAGCGGAGCGAAGTCCAGGCCAATCGCGGAAAAAATCAGAAAGGCAACCGTGCCGCTCATTGCGCTGGTAACCGCATTGACCCACATATACTGCTTGACCCCATCCGCGATGCGATGAAGGATTTTCGTGGCCGTTTCTGCCCCCTGTTTTGTCGCTGCCATTCGGGGAATTTTCGCGACCCACTTTGTGCGTTCAGAGATCAGAAACACTAGATACAGCGAAATCAGCGCAACGAGCGACAGCGCTCCTCCCAGTTGACTAGCTGCCCCAGCTAACCAGGGCGTCAGATCGATCCTTGAAATCCCCCGTTCAACGGCATCGACAATACTGGGGCCTAAAATGGTTTCCAATTGACCCGCCAGTAGCGACAAACGCTCCTGGTATCGTGGCAACGCCTCCTGCACGTTTGCCGCAGAGTCGGAGACCACAATCCCAAAAAACAGAATTCCAGAAATGATCATCACGGCGCTAATGAGATGCGCCAGCCAAACAGGTGGTGACCAGCCCAGGAGCCGAATGTCGCCAATGCGATCCACCAGTGCAGACGCCAAAATAAAGATCAGGCCCGTGATTGCCAATGGAATAAGAAACCCCCGCCCATACCAGAGCACGCCAACCACGATCGGCAGAGCTACAGTCATCTTGAACCAAACAGATTCTGATCTGGGTGACGATGGCTTCGAGTTCATAGCAGTCCTTGACGATACTTGCTATTGGTTTTCTGCTGGCATGGTGGAGCTTTTAGTAATAGCCAACTTTTCGCTAACCTGCATTGCACAATGAGTCGCATTCAGCAATTCAAAGAATCTATGACTATCATTGAGAAAGGCCTGTAGGGCTAGGCGGAGGCGATCTTGGCTGGTGCCATGCACCACACAGGGCGCCACCTGGATAGATACACGCGACAAAGGGGCC
This sequence comes from Marinobacter sp. F4206, assembly GCF_019392195.1. Classification (NCBI taxonomy): domain Bacteria; kingdom Pseudomonadati; phylum Pseudomonadota; class Gammaproteobacteria; order Pseudomonadales; family Marinobacteraceae; genus Marinobacter; species Marinobacter liaoningensis. The sequence goes on along the minus strand of NZ_JAHXKI010000003.1, from coordinate 445,842 downwards.
AGTCGTGAGAATCAACCATTCGACCAAATATTTCTGGTTAGGGCTGCTAACCATGGCGCTGGGTGTCGTTGTTCTATTAAATGCCGTCTTTGCATCTGCTGCCATCGTCTATGTGACGGGAATTTTTCTTTTGCTTGGCGGTGCTTTTCAAATTGCCTTGGGGTTTGGGAACGACGAGACCGGGCGCAAGCTATTGAACTGGGGTCTGGGCGCGCTCACTGTATTTCTCGGCTGGTCCTTCATGGCTAATCCCCTGGCAGGAGTCATTTCTCTCACCACCCTCCTGCTGCTACTCCTGGCGGCAAGTAGTTTCGTTCAGATTGGGTTTGCCTTTCGTGTAAAGCAGATCAAGGGCACTCAGTTCTTTTGGCCCCTCCTACTAGCAGGATTGATTTCCTTGGCATTGGCCATCGTTCTTTTGGCCTCGCCCGGAGCCACGATGGCTCTGCTCGGCGCTTTGCTTGGGCTGCACATGCTGGCAGCTGGAGCCAGTCTGACTATCATGGGGATGTTTATCAGGAAGATCTCGGACCAAAGGCCCACAGTACCTTGAGGCCCCTTTGAGCCCTTGCAAAAAAACACTCCAGATCGCGTTGGCCTCAGTAAGCACCATGGCGCGACGGGTATCAAAGCGATCGGCGGCTGTCGGAACTTGATCTCGTCCGAGGCAACGCCGTGGAGTTGCTGGTCGATGGCGAGGCCACCTTCGACAGCATCCTTGAGGGATTCGCCACCCAGATGGAAGCCATGTTCGAACAGGACTTTGACCACTCAGAGCCTATCGATGCTGATAGCCTGGAAGATCGGCCCATCTGGTGGCGACTGGGGGTAAAGTTATCGAGGCTCGCATCACCCGTGCTATAGATTTTCCGGACCAGGTACACAATTCAGACGATGAGCGGTTATTTTTTGACCATATCAGATTTGAGTCTATATTTTTTTGAGGTGCTCCAGAGTTGAGTTGTCTGAGTCTAACGCATTGGCGCTGAGTACTACGCTGTTCTAATTTCCGGATCCACTAAGGAGGATTCGATGACAGTCTGTAACAGGTTCGCCCGTGTCCCTCCAAGCATCGCTCTGTCCGCCCTGCTCTTCATGGCACCATTGAGCGCCGAACCGACCAACGTGCGATGGAGTGCTCTCTCCCCTTCGGTACCCGCCTTAGAGGATCCGTTTAAGGCGATGCCAGCCGAACAACTGGACAGTCTGCGCCGTATCCTCCGCATCGAGACCGCAACGGACACTCCACGCCCGAAAGTGCTTGAAGAAGCCGCGTCTCTGCGTCAGAAACTGGCGGGCGAGGGGCTCGATGTCGACGAACTTTTCGCGAAGCGGCTCGAGATCATGAAGCAACGCCAGTGGGCGGCGGAAAAGGTGAGCACTGATGTGCTCAATAAAGCCATTCGTTTGTCGGGTTACGTGGTCCCACTGACGTTCAACGACGAAAAAGCCGTTGAGTTCCTGCTGGTGCCGACGATGGGAGCCTGTATCCACACACCGTCCCCGCCCGCCAATCAGGTGGTCCACGTCGATTACCCTGAGGGCATCCTCGTCAAAGACTTTCGTACAGCCGTTCGGATCGAAGGAACCTTGAACGACGCATATTCGGTGCAAACCGTCCGATATTTCGATGGCCAAACCCAGGTGGCAGTAAGCTACCAGATGCTACCTGACAGGGTTGCACCTTACCAAACGATAGAAAGTTACCGCTCTCTTCTGGAGAGGAAAAAACCAGCACCCAAGGAATCAGAAGCCAGGCTCGATGAATGAGCTTATAAAAGTGGACACATTGCCTTTTTAAAACAGAACGATCCTCGCTGAGGAGAAGGTGAAGTTAAGAGACGTAAAAGGGAAACGTTTGCGATGGCAGCTAGCCAAATCAAGACCGTCGCTGGCTTGATTCAAAAAATCAACATGGATTCAGAGGATACGACGATGAATACCAAGCCTGAGATTTTAACGATAAAGCGTTTTTGCCTCTTATTGCTAAGCTTCGGTGCAATGTCAGTGTTCGCGGAAGATGCCCCCGTCAGAACACTGTTCACCAATGTCCATGTGTTCGATGGTGTTCACGAAGAACGGATCGAAAATGCCAACGTACTCATAGAAGACAACCTGATCGCGGCGGTATCTTCTGAGCCTATCGAGAGCAGCGGCGCCACCGTAATTGACGCAGGTGGTCGTACCATGATCCCCGGGTTGACCGATATGCATTGGCATATGGCTCTGGCTGAGTTACCCATGGAAACAATAATGTTTGGAGGGGACGCCTATGAGGTTGGAATTCGAATGGCCCATGCCGCCCCCAGAACCCTTATGCGCGGATTTACTACCGTTCGTGACATGGGTGGAAACACGTTCAGCCTTAAAAAACTCATTGATGCCGGAGAAGTCGTTGGGCCCCGCATTCTTCCTGCAGGGCCAATGATGAGCCAGACGGGCGGACACTTTGACTATCGTTTGCCCAATCAGGTGCCGGATAGAGCAGGTCTAATCGATTACTGGGGAAGAGTCGGCATGAACGCCATTGCTGATGGCGTACCCGCCGTTCGCCAGCGAGCACGTGAAGCATTTATGTTGGGAGCAACCCAGCTCAAGATCGCCGGCGGCGGAGGTGTTGCTTCTACCTATGACCCGATCGATGTGCGCCAGTATTCCTTTGATGAAATGCAAGCCGCCGTTGACGTTGCCGAGAGTTACAACAGTTATGTTGGTGCGCACATCTTCACGGATGACGCTGTTCAAATGGCCGTAAAAGCGGGAGTCAAAAGCATCGAGCATGGCATGCTTATCGGCGAAGATACTTTGGAACTCATGAAGGAGAATGATGTTTGGTTGAGCATCCAGCCCATCTTGAATGATGAAGACGCAGACGAATTTCCAAACCCTGAATCCAACAGAAAGTTCGCAGAGGTAACCAAAGGCACCGATGCGATATATCGGTTGGCAAAAGAAAAGGGGGTAAAGATAGCGTTTGGAACCGACCTTTTCATGAGTAAAGAAGCCGCTGCCAAACAGGGGAAGTTTCTCGCCAAACTGAGTCGCTGGTTCACACCTTATGAGGCCCTGAAGATGGCGACTTCGGACAATGCTGAATTAATGGAATTGTCCGGTCCCCGGCACCCCTATAAGGAAGGCCCATTGGGTGTTATACAGGAAGGTGCGTATGCGGATCTCATTCTCGTCGATGGGAACCCTCTTGAAGATCTGAACCTGGTGAGTGACGCGGAGGCCAACTTCGATTTAATCATGAAAGATGGCAAGATTTACAAAAACAGGCTGCAATGAGGAAAGAACGACGCTGCCTTTGTCAGACTATTAGCAGATGCCTTGATCGAAAGAGGCTCCTGGTGTCTGCTGACTTGTTTCCGGGATTCAAACCCACTGCACTCGGCGGTTCACTGAATAGGTGATGTTAACCGGGCCATTTGCACAGCGAACCTGAACCACCAGGGGCGGCCTGATAATTCGTTCGAAGGAACAGGACGCGAGTGTGTAAAGTCAGACAAAAACATCTTCTCAACTTGATCGATGAAGCCTGGATTATTCGTGATGGCCGCCGTGATTTCGAAATTCAATCGAAATGACCGGTTGTCAAAATTTGCGGTGCCGATGGTAGCCGTACGGTTGTCGATTAACATTACCTTCTGGTGCAGGAAGCCGTCCGTATAGCGGAAGAACCTCACACCGGTGCGCCCCGCATTCTCAAGATATGAAAATGCAGCCAGGTAGACCAAGTAATGATCGGGCATGTCAGGAATCAAAATGCGCACGTCAACACCCCTTAACCCGGCTAACTGAAGGGCGTGGAGCACAGTCTGATCAGGGACGAAGTATGGACTGGCTATCCATACCCGTTCCTGGGCGTCATTGATGGCATGGGTAAACATCAGGCTCGCGCTCTCCAGTTCATCAGCCGGACCGGTGGGTAGGATTAACACGCCGCTGTCTTCTGTTTGGGATCCGTGAGGTATCCAGTTCAGTTCGATAAGCTGGTCGGTGGCCCAGTGCCAATCTTCCAAGAAGGACAGCTGCGCGCCCAGTGCCGAAGGCCCTTCGATGCGAACATGCGTATCGCGCCAATGACCAAAGTTTGGGTCTCCGCCGAGGTATTCGTCGCCTACATTATGACCGCCAATCCAAGTAACCTTGCCATCCACCACAACTACCTTGCGATGATTCCGGAAATTCAGTTGGAAACGATTGCCCGGCCCTTTCCGGGTATTAAATGCCGAAACACTGATACCGGCCGCTCTCAAGTCATTGAGATAGGATTTTGGCAGGCGATGACTTCCCACTTCATCGTAAAGAAAAAAAATTCGGACGCCCGCCGCTGCCTTAACCAACAGGCTTTCTTTCACCCTCCTTCCAATACGGTCATTTTTCACAATAAAGAACTGGAACAAGATATACTCTTCCGCGCTCTCGATCCCTTTCAGAATGCTGTCGAACGTTGCGTCTCCGTCAATAAGAAGATCAACCGCGTTGCCTTTCAGCATCGGCTGGTCCGCAAGACGCTCAGCAGCGAGAAGAGTTGGAGCCAGGTCCTTTTGCGTCAGCCGAAACCGTTCCACTCGCTCACGAGTATGAGCAAGGAGGTCTTCCCCACGTTGCTCAGAAAACCTGCGCCTGGTGATATACCCCTCAAAGCGACTGCGCCCCAGGAACCAGTAAGCCGGGACTGCAATATACGGGAAGCTGACTAACGAAAGCCCCCAGGCAATTGCGCCCTGCTCCGTTCGCGTATACATGACCGCGTGAATGGCGCTTACAACGCCTATCCCGTGAACAATCGCAACCAAAATTCCAAGCACATGCCCAGCCCTCGTTGTTCTCGGTTAAAGGTGTCAGACTCGGCCCAGATCAATAGTGAGCCGGTTATTGGCTTTTTGGCCGTCCTGATATTGGTAGCCTAACCCTTCAGGAGCCGCCAGGCATTAACAGAGAACTCCCGTTTAGCCGTTTTTAGATCAAAGCGGATTATCAATCACACCTGGAAAGCTAACGGCCGCTGCTACCGGCAACTCAAGGAATCTATGACTATCATGTGGAGAAGCCTGTCAGGCTAGGCGGGGGCCAGCCAATGATATCGATCTCATTGATTGTAAATAGTTATCGGTTACTCAAAACGGTTGTTCGCGGCCTGCATCGTGATGCTGAGTTTCGAGTATTGCTGTTCTTCATCACTATCCTCGTGATTGGTGGCACCCTTTTTTACCACCACGTAGAAGGCTGGTCCGTTCTCGACTCTGTTTACTTCTGCATCTCGACCATGGCCACGATTGGCTTTGGTGACTTCGCCCCGTCCAGTCCCGCCTCCAAAGTTTTCACGATCATTTACTCCATACTGAGCATTGGTTGCTTCGTCGCGCTCTGCTCGAAAATCGCTGTGATAATCGTGAACGATAGCCTTCAAACTGCGAAAAGAATCAAGGGAAAAAGAACCAAACGAAGTGATTCCGGACATTGAAGTTCTCGACCCATCGCCGGGAAAAGCCAGGCTCCCTCAACAGTCGCTTTTAGCAGAAAGTCGGCCAGTATCGATCGCACGTTCATGGTCTGCATGGTCGGCAACATTCAAGTCAGCGTACCGATCAGCGAAATCGGCGAGAACATAGTCCGCGGTTTCATCGTCACCAAGGTAGCCGCTGATCATGGCGGCGTCACCGGTTCGGGCATGGGCCAGTGCCAAAGCCTTTCCGCAGTGACTCGCATAACGCTTCAGCTCATCTGACGTCATGCTATCGATATTTGCGGAGCCTTTGCCGTCCCACAACTGTCGGATGTAGAAGTCAGCCCTGGAGCCATTTTCGCGCTTATAGCTAGACCACCCCAGAAGAATGTCGCCGGTCGACTGCATCAATCGCTGCCCACGCACCACTCGTTCCCCAGCTTGGGCGAACCCGGCATCACCTACATAGGGCTCGAGTACCGACTGTGTGGCCTCTTTGAACTGCATGAAGAGAGGTTCACCCTGATCTGACTCGAGCAACAGAATAAAACAACGTGTTCCGACGCTGCCAACGCCAACAATTTTGTGCGCCATGTCGACAAACCGATAGCGACGGATGACCGCGGCCCGATGAGGTGCCAAGGTGGCCAGGTAGGCGTCGAAAAATTCTTCAAGTCGTTCGCGTCCGATTGACTCGAGGCTATCGTCAATCCTTACAATAACCGGCGGATCAGCGACGATCCGGCGCTGTCCGTTTACAACCTCGGTTAGCTTGTCTAAGGCGCGCAGGCTGGTCTTCCTCGATGCCTTGGCGATGGTTTTCTTCGCCTGTTTCTGCTCCTTGTGGCCGACCTCATTGAGGAGCGAATCAACCTCCAAGCGAAAATAGTGCAGGTCCAGAGGGCTTATCAATATGGCCTGCCCCATTGTCTCGCGATACCCTCGTACAGCTGCCCGGGTCGCCGAGCCGATTTTCTTGATTGGCAGGTTCAGGCCCTGAGCCGCGATCGTAACGCTGGTCGCCAAACGCTTCAGGTCCCACTCGAAAGGCCCTGGCGCCGTCTCGTCGAAGTCGTTCACATCAAATACCAACCGACGATCAGCACCATTGAAAAGCCCAAAGTTTGCCAAATGGGCGTCTCCGCCCAACTGAACGCAGATATTAGTGGACACGCCCCGCGAAAGATCAGATGCCATAATTGCTGCGGCACCACGATAGAAGGCAAAGGGTGAAACCCGCATCCGACCGTGACGGATGGGGACGAGTTGCTGAACTCTCATCTGGTCTTGCCCGATGAGAATCGCGATGGGGTCAGGACGGTGCTTGATCCCTTCGACTTCAGCGTGGTCTTCCAGCGGCACAACCCGGCGCAAAGCAAGGCCCTTAGCTTTGCTTATGGCTAACATGTCATTGGCAACGCCGAGGCGCTTTAATTTTCCCACGTGGTGTACCCCCGAGCCAGCTGCCAGGACTCATAAGCATAGGCTATGGTGGCCACTTTATGCCGTTTTTTCTCGGTGCTCGCTTTTGTCCAGACGAGCGCCAAAAGTTAAAGAACGGTTCGAAGGGCTATATATACCCTCATGTTCTAATGAGTGCCCTACTCAAATCAGGCGTTCACTGCTAAGTTTATACTAGTCTTTTTGTCCAGATTGACGTGATGAAAAAACTGCAGTCCAGAAACTACTTCCGGCTGTTGGGGGAAGGCATATCCGAAACGTCTGAGCGACTGTCGCTTCCTCCACAAGGCACGGAGACATGGACCATGACACTCATCAATTCAATTAACCAGGATATCAAGAAGGCAAAATTAATAGGAATTTGTCTCGTGGTTGCCGGCATTCTTTGTTTGCTGGCGCCCTTCGCGGTAGGCCTGTCGATTACCTGGATCGTCGGAATTTTCTTACTTGTTGGCGGCATCGCACAACTTATTGCGGTATTCCTGGCCAGATCTTTCCGGGACAATCTGATGCCTTCGATATTAGGGGCAATTGCTTTTATCGTTGGCTGTTACCTGACGTTCAGCCCCGCTTCATCACTGGGCGTGTTGACCCTGATTCTCGCGGGATATTTTTTGGTAACCGGCGCAATGGAAGCCATATGGGCGTTCTCGGCAAGGCCTGCGACCGGATGGGGATGGTTGTTTTTTAGCGGCGTTATCACCTTCATACTTGGCCTGATGATCTGGATGCAGTTCCCGCTATCAGGCGTTTGGGCTGTAGGTACGCTGGTTGGTGTGCATTTGATCCTGAGCGGTTGGATCTTTTTTGCCATTGCGGGCTCTGTTCAGCAAGCCTGAGGGAGCGAGTCATGCAACAGACAACTGCCACGCAAGAAAGAACGCTTCTCGAAGAATTCCAGAACGGTTTCCCTTCCAAACTTGAAAACCAGACCCGCGCAGCCGGTTACATGGGATTGTTCGCAGGCGGTGATGTGTCCGCCTATTTCAACATGCGCGCATCGGAATTCATGAATACCGCCGTGTTGCCATCACGTCAGCCGGTGATGCCTTTAGGCAGTCGCCCGATGCCGGAGATCGGCTCAATCAAAGCCGAAACCATCAATGACGGAGAAATGACACTCGATCAGTTTCTCGCGAGATCCGATCTTTACGCTCAAGGCTACCTCGTCGTTCACAAGGGCGAGATCGTGTACGAACAGTATCCGCGGATGAATCCGGAAGACGCCCATCTGTGGATGTCCTGTGCCAAGCCGACGGCCGGACTGATCGTTGATATGCTCATCAGCGAAGGCAAGATCGATGAAAACCAGCCTATCACCACCTACCTGACCGAGTTCAAGAACACCGACTGGGATGGCATCACCACGCGGGACGTCCTTGATATGGCCACCGGCATGGATCTTGAGGATACAACCGAATCCCGGTTCGATCCCGATAACGTCGCCAGGCGGGTGTACGAGGCGGAACTCGGCTTTTCAAATGTCAACCGGGGGGTCGAGCTGTTAGCGGACGTGCTTAAAAGCACCAAGGCGAAGAGCAAACCCGGACAGGCGTTTGAGTATGCGTCCGGTCTCACGCAAGTGCTGGTATTACTTGCCGAGGCCGTGGAGGGTGAGCGCTGGCCGCAGATGTTTGATCGAAGAGTCTGGTCGAAAGTGGGCGCAGAGTCTGCGCTACAATTTCACCTGACGCCCGACGGGATTGCGGCCGCGCATGGATTGGTCTCAAGCAATCTGCGGGATTTCGCCCGCTTCGGCATGCTGTACACGCCCAGCTGGAACAAAATTGCGGTCGAAAAAGTGGTTTCTGACGAGATCCTGGCGCGTATTCGCAGTGAGGTCAGAACCCATGATTTTATCATGGCCGGGTTCGACGGCCCGGTGTTCGCTGATTATCACGGAACGGACAACTTTATTGCCAACAGTCGCCAGTGGGACCTTGTATGGCCAGACGGTGACCTCTGGAAAGGCGGCCTCATGACACAGGGGCTCTACGTGTCACCAGCGCGGGATTTGGTGATCGTCTACTTCAGTGTCAACAACGACGACCATTCAACCCATCGCTTCGCGCGCCCTATCGCCACTTCGGGTCTGTTCGATCACTGAGTGCTCTGCCCTCAGTGCGCAATGTGCGCTCGGTAATCGCCCCCGAACCTAAAAGAAGAAGCAACGTGCCAGTCGAAAGTATCCAGGGGCCTCCAAAATCCAGCATAAGGAGTCTTGCCATGCAACAGTCTGCCGCCACGCCAGAAAGAACACCGCTTGAAAAGTTCCGGCACGGGTTTCCAATGGAGCTTGAGAAGCAAACCCGTGCTGCGGGCTACAATGAATTGTTTTCAGGGGGCGACGTATCCGCTTATTTCAACATGCGGACCTCGGAATTCATGAATACCGCCGTGTTGCCATCACGTCAGCCGGTGATGCCTTTAGGCAGTCGCCCGATGCCGGAGATCGGCTCAATCAAAGCCGAAACCATCAATGACGGAGAAATGACACTCGATCAGTTTCTCGCGAGATCCGATCTTTACGCTCAAGGCTACCTCGTCGTTCACAAGGGCGAGATCGTGTACGAACAGTATCCGCGGATGAATCCGGAAGACGCCCATCTGTGGATGTCCTGTGCCAAGCCGACGGCCGGACTGATCGTTGATATGCTCATCAGCGAAGGCAAGATCGATGAAAACCAGCCTATCACCACCTACCTGACCGAGTTCAAGAACACCGACTGGGATGGCATCACCACGCGGGACGTCCTTGATATGGCCACCGGCATGGATCTTGAGGATACAACCGAATCCCGGTTCGATCCCGATAACGTCGCCAGGCGGGTGTACGAGGCGGAACTCGGCTTTTCAAATGTCAACCGGGGGGTCGAGCTGTTAGCGGACGTGCTTAAAAGCACCAAGGCGAAGAGCAAACCCGGACAGGCGTTTGAGTATGCGTCCGGTCTCACGCAAGTGCTGGTATTACTTGCCGAGGCCGTGGAGGGTGAGCGCTGGCCGCAGATGTTTGATCGAAGAGTCTGGTCGAAAGTGGGCGCAGAGTCTGCGCTACAATTTCACCTGACGCCCGACGGGATTGCGGCCGCGCATGGATTGGTCTCAAGCAATCTGCGGGATTTCGCCCGCTTCGGCATGCTGTACACGCCCAGCTGGAACAAAATTGCGGTCGAAAAAGTGGTTTCTGACGAGATCCTGGCGCGTATTCGCAGTGAGGTCAGAACCCATGATTTTATCATGGCCGGGTTCGATGGCCCTGAATTCGCTGAACGCGTTGGAACCGAGGACTTTATTGCCAACAGTCGCCAGTGGGACCTCGTTTGGGAGGACGGAGACATGATGAAATTTGGTTTGATGGCGCAGGGACTTTATGTGTCACCGGCGCGAGATCTGGTGGTTGTTTACTTTAATGTGAATAACGGCGATTTATCCTGCCACCGTTATGTTCGACCGATAGCGACCTCCGGCCTCTTCGATCGTTAAGACCTTGATTGACGGTATCCTGTGCCGGGCGACTCCTGAGCGGCGTTAGCCCGGCACCGCATCACCCATTCCAAGTTCTCGTTTTCTGGCTTTATGCCCTTCGCTAACTGCCAATCGATCTGGCCCCTGAATTTAATCCGAGTTCGTTGACCGAGGCGTCCGTCTACATCCTGGCGTTCTTGAACTCACAGTGAGCGAAAAAAAAAGCAATCCCGGGCTACTTGTCTAGACTATATTCGTTGGGCAGAACTTGTCCGCAATAAATAACCTGCAGTGTGTCATATCCTTTGCCGCCGTTTGCGATGTCCCGGTATTTGGCATGGTTATCCATCGGCTTTTCTGTCTTCAAAGCACATGTGGAGATGACACAATGAAACGAGCGTATATCTTGTCTAGTCTGTTTGTTGTTTCGATTCTGGCAAAACCAGTTCTTGCTGCAGATTCAGCGACTGAGGCCGAGTCCACCCCAAAGCCTCAAACAATCATCACGAATGTGAACATTTTTGATGGGCTTAACGAAGACCTTATCGAAAACGCCAATGTGGTCATCACAGGCAACTTGATTTCCGACATTTCGTCCGATGACGTCCAAATTGAGGGAGCAACAGTCATTGATGGTGGTGGGCGTACAATGATTCCCGGGCTTAGCGATGTCCATTGGCATATGACAATGGCTGCGGTACCGCAGGCCGTGATCCTGACTGGGGACGTCTACGAGATTGCAGCCAGAGCGGTCCCGACCGCGGAGCACACGTTGATGAGGGGCTTTACCACCGTTAGGGATATCGGTGGCAACAGTTTTTCACTTAAAAAACTGATTGATAGCGGAGTCATCGTGGGCCCCCGCATGCTGGTGGCCGGTCCGCCGCTTAGTCAGACTGGGGGGCACTATGACTATCGCCTGCCCCATGAGATCCCAGCGGAAAGCAATCTGGATTACTGGGGAAGGACCGGCTTTTTCGTCATCGCCGACGGGTTGCCGGAGGTTCGTCGGCGCGCCCGCGAGGTCTTCCGAATGGGGGCGAGCCAAATCAAAATCGCGGCTGGAGGTGGGGTCGCCTCAATTTTTGACCCCCTTGATGTTCGCCAGTACTCACTGGAGGAAATGAAGGCCATCGTCGACGTCGCGGAAAGTTACAATAGCTATGTCGCGGCTCACGTCATCACTGACGAGGCGGTCAGAATGGCCGTTGAAGCAGGAATCAAGACCATTGAGCACGGTATGCTTGTAACCGAAGACACGCTCAAACTCATGAAGAAAAAAGGAGTCTGGTTGAGTACGCAGCCGCTGCTGGACGATGAAGATCGCATGGTATTTCCAACCGAGTCCTCGACAAAGAAATGGTTGGAGGCAACATCAGGCACGGAAAAGGTCTATCCACTTGCTAAAAAAATGGGAGTGAAGATTGGATTCGGAACGGACGCTATCATGGATCCCGAAATGGCTGCTAAGCAGGGTAAGTTTCTTACCAAATTGAGTCGCTGGTTCACGCCCTACGAAGTGCTGAAAATGGCCACCTCCGACAATGCCGAACTCATGGAAATGGCAGGGCCGCGCCATCCTTACCAAGAGGGTCCATTGGGCGAAATCACCGAGGGCGCTTATGCCGATTTGATTTTGGTGGATGGCAATCCCCTGGAAGACCTCAACCTCGTGGCCGATCCGGACAACAACTTCGACTTGATCATGAAAGATGGCAAGATCTACAAAAACACACTTGAGTGAGCGTGCATAGGTTCCCGCGGGTTCGACCATGCTCAGAAAAACCCAGCTTCCGGGCGGTTCATTAAATCAGGTACTTTGCCCGCGGGATGTTTGGACGCTTCTTCAGGCAGGCTATTTCTTAGTTGTCGGCAAAGTAGGGACTGTTTGAGTGATCTTGGCGGCTACGTTGGAGGGTAGGTTTCTCGGTGACGCTGCCACCTACACTTTTGATTAGCCGTCTTGCCCGCATTCATCAACAGCGAGCTTTAACTTGGCAGTAAGGCCCGTCTCCCGATGTTTGCGGGCAATATAGAACGATACCCCTAACCGCCCTGCATGCTGCTGGAAATATGGCTCTGTGTAATCTTCCATAAACCCGGCAACAAGCGTTTTAGGTATTAACACCGCATCAGCGCGTCCTTGCTTAAGCATTTCTGGAGCTTGCTCCCACAGGTTTACAAAAAAAACCTCCGCGTATTCATCCTTGAGAAGCACCCGCAAGCCCGCAAAACTCCTCAACATGACGAACGATAGGCCAGAATCTTCTTGAATCGGCCCCAGTTCCCTCAATGAGAGATACACATAGTCGACGTGGTACAAGTGCCCACCAAAATCACCGTATTCATCACGGCTGGGCTCACGAACCAGAGGCAACGTGACATCAACCCTACCCTTATCGAGCTCATACAGAGACCGCTTTAGTGGCATGAGAACAAACGTGAAGTTCTCTCCGGTGTGATCAAATACGCAGTGATACGGTGGTGAGCCGGCCCCCACCAAGTTTCCGTCTTCGACATCAAATCTCTCTGGCACGCCAACATTGACGGCGACTATGTAGGGATCGGCGTAAAGCTGTTGGTTCGAATACAGCGCGAGCATTCCTAATAATCCCAAAAAACGCCGCACGTTGTGCATTTGATGTTTCCGAGGAGTTGTCGAGTAAGTGACTTCAATTTTCTAGATTGTACCCCAAAACCCCACAGCTGAGAGGATAAGGATGCACGCGGAAACGCAGCAATCCGGCCATCTCACAAGCTAAATTTCATTCTTATAGATCACACCGTCTTTAATTATCACATCAAAGTTTCCTTCCGGATCATCGACGAGATCCAGGTTTTCCAGAAGGTTGTCATTCACCAGAATCATGTCCGTGTAGGCTCCCTCTTGGATCACGCCCAGAGGACCATCGGGATATGGGGTTAGCGGGCCGGATAGCGCTAAAAGTTCTGCGTTATCGCAGGTGGCCATTTTCAGTGCTTCGAACGGGGTGAACCATTTTTGCAGCTTGGCCAACTGCGCACCCTGCCGCTTGGCAAGATCCGGACTGAACAACGTGTCCGTGCCGAAGGCAATTTTGACGCCCAACTCCTTAGCCGTGCGATAGACGAAGTCGGTGCCATCAGTCACGAACTTGTACTTGGCTTTCGGTGCTTCGTTCAGGTCAGGAGCATCCTCATCGTCCAGAAACGGCTGCATGCTCAGCCACGCGCCCTCCTCCTTGATTCGCTCATAGCTTGATCTGGGTGGCGCCTTGCATCAGGTTTTCGCGGACACGCTTGATGACTTCGGGCACGCCATCGGCGATGTAAAACTGGTCGGCTCTCTCGAGGGAATGCAGACTATTGGGCGTGGCCGGTACATCGCGCGTAAACCGGAAATCCATATGACCGCCAGTTTGTGAGATTGCAGGCCCCGAGGGAAAGAGCCTTGGCCCCTCAATGAGACCCTGATCAGTTGCCCGTGCGATGTCGAACATAGGGCCTGCGGCTTCTCGTACGGTGGTAAAACCTCGATACAAAGCATTGCGCTGGGCCCGCGCAGCCAGAAGGTTCCAGTACCCTTCGTTGGTCGTCATGACTTGACCAATGGTGGCCTCGGCATAAAGACCATGCCAATGGGCGTCAATCAGGCCGGGGATGAAAGTGCAATGGCCTCGTGGGCGAAGCCATAGAGAGGAGTAACGGCAATTGCCGCGGATAGGCAGATGGTTAGGGTTTTGCGTTTCATGTCTGAGGTCCTTGAAGGTTTTTAAAACTTAAAGTGGCTGAACACCACTGGTCCGTTTGTTCAAGCTATGCCCCAGACCTTACAAGTATCGGCCCGTGCTTTTTTGGTTCGGTGCCTCACACAAGTCAGAAGTTCAGCACCTTGTAACCTACCTGAATCGACCATTCAGCGGGCCGGTCTCCGCCAAGCAGGATGCCGGGTTTGACGAATACCTGGCTGTCTCCGCCAAACGCCCTGCCCGTCAGCATCCCAAAGGTAATTTGTAGGCTGCCGAAGGTCACATCGGACTCCCAGTCGTGAATCACCGCCGGATCGTAGGTCATGTAATACTTCGGATTTGCAAGCTTCGGCACATAGTAAAAATCGAATGTCGAGACATTCACGTCGACTCCCGCATCGTTGCCGCCCTCCAAACCGAAGGTCTGTACCCAGGCAGGAGCGAAGATCGCCCCGCCATCCAAAAACCATGCGTAAAAAACTGAGGTTTCGCCCGCGAATTGGCCGTAACCGGCGTAGTCACTCTCCGCCGTATCCGTAAACAACTCGAACGTAAAGGCAGAGCCATTTCGGTCGGAGAGATAAAACACGTCAATGTACGTGACGCTGATGTCGCCCAGCACAAATTCGTCGCCAACGCGATCGTCCACGGCTGCTGCGTCTTCAGCCTCTCCGAGGCGCGGGCGGGCATTAAAGGGACTGTCCGATCCTGGGACTGTGAATTTGAAAGCTCGTGTTCCCGCCTCACCGAAAGGCTGGGTATAGAAGGCCTCGAATAGCCCTGTATTAAGATCGGAATTGATTTCGTTGTACTGGTATTGAATGCCAGCTTGTGTCGTAAGCAGGGTGGGGTTGGTTCCGTTATTGATCTCTTCGCTGGTATCCACACCTTGAGCCATAGCAGAGGTTGATACCGCCAATGAGATGGCTATAACTAAAAGCAAAGTGGCACATCGTCGTGCGTCGGAGACTGTGTTTCTAGTTTTGTTTTGGCTGCTTATCGGTAGCTGTTCAGTACGCCTGCAACTTCGACTGAGCCGTTTCTGGGCTTTGTTGAGCCACTTACAACTGGGGCTCCAGAAAAAGGTCTCGGCGCACAACGTACGATCATTATTCCAGGCTATCATTGGGCAGGTCATTCTAATCCCTCCGTGGCGTTCGGGAGCGACTAAGCTATCCAGCACTTCCGGTGTTTTTCGGGCGTACTTCTTTGCCCGGTTATAGCCGCTAAATAAAAATAGTCGTGAACTATATCCAAATCCAGAATTTCCAGTTTTAAATGATCCGAATTTATGGGCTTCCAATCTCCCTGAACCGGGAATTCGAACCCACGAAGGCTTCTTATGCTTGGCCTCAGTGGTGGATCTGTTCGTCCGTCAGGTTGCCGGTTGGTCAATGAACCCCCTAATGTCGACGGGCCTGGTCATGAATGCCGTACTGATGACCTCCTGGAAGCGACGACCGGCCCAGGAGGTGCTAATCCCTTACGATCAGGAATCGCAGTACACCAGCCGAGAGTGGAGAGACTTCCTTGTGGGGCATCAGACAAGGGCCAGCATGAGCCGTTTCGGCTACTGCCACGACAATCCCGTTGCAGAGCGCTTCTTCTCGCTACTTCAGACCCCGCGTGTAAACCGGATAATCTACCAGGATCGAAATGCAGCACGACGGGATAACTTCGACTAAATCAAGATGTTCTATAACCCAGCTCGCCGGCATGAAATTAACGTCGGGCTGCACCCCGTGGACTTCGAAAAACAGAATTTTGTGCAACTGTCAGACGTCGAGGATATTGGGGCCTTGCCACACTAGCGCCGCCGAAACGACACGCAAGACTCTTAGAGCTTATATTATTCCAGCATCCAGACTTGCGGCCATTGATAAACCAAGCTCTTCACATTGAGCAATAAAGTCAGCTCGAAATTCACCACGCAAAACGAGCGGCTCCTGAACTAAACGCCAGCGAAGCCCCTTGGTTATCGATTCAATGGCCCTGCGAGTACCTGCACCATCGTGCCCTGCACGGACGTAAAAACTGAACGGCAAGCCCTGCGTTTTATCTAGGCAGTCGTAGTAACAGCGATCAAATACGTCTTTGATCAATCCAGCCATGTAGCCCAGGTTTTCAGGGGTCCCGAGTATGATCGCATCGCAGGCGAGTATGTCTTCCGGGCCCGCTTGCAGCGGCGCGAGCACTCTGACATCAACGTTCTCGATGTCTTCGTGGCAGGCGCCCCTCTCCACCGCCTCGCGCAGTTTGAGGGTATTTGGGGAGGGCGCATGGGCCACGATCAATAACTGTTTCCTGTTCTCCACTGGCTCTCCCGGACCGATTCACCGCATTGAGGCCCTGCCATGACTGAGTGCACGCAGGGCAGCCCGGGATCAGTGTAACAAAGTCAGTGCCCCAGAACTTCCGGTAACGGCTCACCCACGGCCCCCGAGGGTGCTTTTGCGCCAATCAGGGATGACAGGGTCGGGGCAATGTCATACGGCGCTATTGGTCGACTGACGGTTTGGGCCTTCAGGCCGTATCCGGAAAAAATCACCGGCACATGGGTGTCATAACGCCAGGGTGAACCGTGAACAGACGCCACCTCCAGGCCGTCAAAATCGTTGATGAATACATTGGGATTGAACACCACATAGATGTCGCCCGAGCGCTTGGGGTGAAAGTTATTCAGGACGGCACTGATGACTGGAACATTCGGGAACGCTCCCGACCGAAGGGCCGAACTGGGTATAGCTACGGAAATACCCTCAAACTGCATCAGCGTGTCGGCAAGTGTCTGTTCGATTGCCGCTTTGTTCAGACCTTTTTCTTTGATCATCTCATCATTCAGATACAGGTAGGGTTGGAAGAACGCCTCTATGAGTTCCTCACCAATGCCAAACTCCTTCTTCAGGGCCTCAATGGCCGGCGTCTTGTCGAGCGCCTCGACATCGAAATAGCTTGCACCGGACACACCAAGTTCATTGAGATGGCCGGGGACTTCGGGCTGTCCGTGATCGGCCGAAAGCACCACCAATGTGTCCTCAAGGCCAACGTGCTCATCAACGACGTTGAGCAGGTCAGCCAGGGTACGATCCAGGCGAGCCATATTGTCCTCGGTTTCCAAACTGGACGCGCCGAAAACGTGACCGACATAGTCGGTTGCGGAAAAGCTGACCGCCAGGAAATCCGGTACCTCGTCCTGCCCCAACCCCTCAGCTTTCATCAACGTGGTTGCAAAATCGAGGGTTAATTCGTCACCGGCCGGGCTGAGCGTCAGTCGGGTCGTCATATACTTGTCGTCGGCTGAGCCCCAGGCGTGCGGGAAGGTCCGCCCGAAACCCGGAAAATCGGTTTCGAAATCCTGATCATCAGACCCACCAAACTGGTAAGCATTCGGTTCCAGGAGTAGCTCCCAGGCCTGGTCCGCGTATTTGCCAGCGGGCTTGCCCGCGTTCCAGTCCGTCACCCACTGCGGGTACTCGTCATAGTAATAGGTGCTGGTAACAAACTCCCCGGTGGCCTTGGAAAACCAGAAGGCTTTTCCGGTCTGCCCAGCCAGGGTAACCGCACCTCGATCTTTCACAGAGACGCCAAAGATCTTTGACCGCCCATTGAAGTGAATCGCCAATTCATCACTGAACGTCGACGTGAGGATGGCGGTTGGTGACCGGCCATCCACCTTGGCTGCCTTCTGGGTCGGATCGATTTCAGTCTGTTTATCCACATCAGCACCGGCTGTCAGCAACCGATAGCGTGCATCTTCGATGTTGTAGATCAGTCGTCCCAACTCACGATCAAACCAGACGTTTCCGATCATCCCGTGGCGTGCGGGTACTGTGCCAGTCGCCAAGGATGTGTGGCCAACGACAGTCTCTGTGTTTGCGTGTCGATAGTTGGCGTTGGAATAGGTGATTCCGTTGTTCCAGAGGCGCTTGAAGCCATCGCCTCCTAAGACTGACGCGTAACGCTCGGGCAAATCGGCGCGAAGAGCATCCACCGTGATTTGCAGAATAAGCTTCGGGGGGCCGTCTCTTCCAGTTTCCGCAGCGACTGCTGCGCCGGGCACCAGACCGACCATCACGGCGGAAAACGCAGACGTGAACAAGAGGAACGACCAGCTGTTCCGGAACGGTTTCAGGAAAGAGGAATAAAGCCTAATCATGGGAGCTCCCTGATTTGGTTGAATGTCCTTATTAACCAAACAATCACCACCACGGCTCAGCGTTGCTACAGAGTCACTGCCCAGATTGTGTAATGTCGGTATAACACAGCTCCGGCTTTTTTCAAGCTGACAGCATTCACAGCGAGGGAGGTACAACCCAGCAGAAGGGGATCGAGAATCAGATAGGAAGAACTGAAGGGGAGCAGCGGCAGCAGGGAGCGCTCCTGCTGCCTATTTCAGAATTGACAGTGGCTTAAAGCAGCTCTCCGTTGGCTTCAGCCGGCGCCTCTTCGGCTTTTTCCTTTTTCTCTGGCTTGGGCATCAGCTTGTCACGGACCTTGGCTTCGATTTCCGTGGCCATATCCATGTTTTCTTCCAGGAACTTGCAGGCATTGGCCTTGCCCTGGCCAATCTTGTCGCCGTTGTAGGCGTACCAGGCACCGGATTTGTCCACGAAGCCTTCCTTCACACCCATGTCCAGAACCTCGGCCATATGGTAAATGCCCTTGCCGTACATGATCTGGAATTCGGCCTGCTTGAACGGTGGAGAGACCTTGTTCTTGACCACTTTCACGCGGGTCTCGTTGCCCACTACCTCGTCACCGTCCTTTACCGCGCCGATGCGTCGGATATCCAGACGAACGGAAGAGTAGAATTTCAGGGCATTACCCCCAGTTGTGGTCTCCGGGCTACCAAACATAACGCCGATCTTCATCCGAATCTGGTTGATGAAAATCATCAGGCAGTTGGCGTGCTTTACGTTACCGGTCAGTTTACGCAGAGCCTGGGACATAAGGCGGGCTTGCAAGCCCACGTGACTGTCGCCCATCTCGCCTTCAATTTCCGCCTTGGGCGTCAGTGCAGCCACAGAGTCCACAATGATGACGTCCACCGCATTCGAACGCACCAGCATATCGGCGATTTCCAGCGCCTGCTCACCGGTGTCCGGCTGGGACACCAGCAGGTCGTCCACGTTGACGCCAAGTTTTTCGGCATAGACCGGATCCAGGGCGTGCTCGGCGTCAACGAAGGCGCAGGTCTTGCCCTGTTTCTGGGCTTCCGCAATCACCTGCAGGGTCAGCGTGGTCTTACCGGAACTTTCAGGGCCGTAGATTTCACAGATACGACCGTAAGGCAGGCCGCCAATACCCAGGGCCACGTCCAGCCCGAGAGAACCGGTGGAAACCGCAGGAATCGCCTCGCGGGGCTGGTCGCCCATTTTCATCACGGCACCTTTGCCGAACTGACGCTCAATCTGGCCCAGTGCTGCGCTCAGTGCTTTCTTGCGGTTGTCTTCCATAGTGCAAAACCCTCTGTCGCCGTAGCGGCCGGCGATCACTCAAGACCGGTCGCGGAATAATGGTTCGGGAACTTGTACAGCAGATACAGCAAATTCCCTGTATATTTGAACAGTATTAAAACATAACCCGATGAGGAGACCAACCCCTCTTTTACGAAACTGATTTGATTGCGGCGCGCACTCTGCTGACGACCGATCAGGACGTCTCCAGAAACGCCCGGACCCCCTGCAGCGCATAGAGAACCGCCTGGCGACGGACCTGGTCCCGATCTCCAGAAAAGTGTTCGACGACCGCTTCGGTAGAGGTCGCATCATTACCCCAGGCGAACCAGACCGTGCCTACCGGTTTCTCCTCACTGCCACCGCCCGGGCCTGCAACGCCGCTGATGGCGACAGCCACATCCGCCCCGGTGGTCGCCAGCGCACCCGCGACCATTTCGCGAACGACCGGTTCGCTGACCGCACCGTGATCCTCCAAAGATTTGCCAGTCACCCCCAGCAACTCCTGCTTGGCCTGGTTGCTGTAGGTCACCAGTCCGCCAAGCACGTAGGCCGAAGAGCCCGCCTTGTCAGTCAGTGCCTTGGCCACCCAGCCGCCCGTGCAACTCTCGGCCGTGGCTATCATACGTCTCTGCTGCTCCAGCAGTTCGCCCAGACGCGCTCCCGCGTCGAACAATTCCTGGTCACCGGCGGTCATAATGATCTCCTTCGTTTCATCCCGGGCGTTATTTTCTTACAATTCACGCCTTCATCCAAAGCAAGGCAATCCGGACCCGTCCATGTCAGCAGCTCAGAACGATCTTTCCAAGCACACGCCCATGATGCAGCAATACCTCAAGATCAAGGGCCAGCACCCCAATGAGCTGGTGTTCTACCGCATGGGGGATTTTTATGAGCTGTTTTACGAAGACGCCAAAAAAGCCGCCGAGCTGATGGACATTACCCTGACGGCGCGAGGGCAATCCGGGGGCAACCCGATTCCCATGGCCGGCATCCCTTTCCATTCCTCTGAGGGGTACATTGCCCGGCTGGTGCGGGCGGGTCAATCCATCGCCATCTGTGAGCAAATTGGCGATCCGGCCACGAGCAAGGGCCCTGTCGAGCGCCAGGTGGTAAGAATCGTTACGCCCGGCACCTTGAGCGACGATGCCTACCTGGAAGATCGCCGGGACAATCTCCTGGTGGCAATCTACAGCCATCGCGAACAGTTCGGATTCGCCTCCCTGGATATTTCCAGCGGTCGGTTTGCTGTCTCTGAGCTGGACGACCTGGAAGCCCTGCAGGGCGAACTCCAACGCGTGCGCCCGGCCGAGATTCTGATCAGCGAAGACTTCCCGTACGAAGAGGTGCTGGAAAGTTTCACCGGGATCCGTCGCCAGGGCCCCTGGCTGTTCGAATCCGATACCGCACGACGAGTGATCACCCATCAGCTGCAAGTGCGAGATCTCACCGGGTTCGGGTGCGAGGACCTCACCCTGGCGATCTGCGCCGCCGGTTGCCTGCTGCAATACGCCAAGGAAACCCAGCGCACGGCCCTGCCCCATATCCGGAAACTGACCCGGGAACGCCGGGACGAGGCCGTCATCCTGGACGCGGCCAGCCGCCGAAACCTGGAAATTGACACCAACCTGATGGGCGGCCATCTGCACACCCTGGCCTGGGTGATGGACCGCACCGCCACCTCCATGGGCGGACGCGAGCTCCGGCGCTGGCTGAACCGGCCACTGCGGAACGTGGACGTCGTGGCACAACGCCAACAGGCGGTATCGGCACTGTTGGACGGTTTTCACTATGAACCAGTGCACGACCTGCTGAAGGCGGTCGGTGATATTGAACGGGTACTCGCCCGGGTTGCTCTTCGCTCGGCGCGACCCCGGGACCTGGCCCGTCTCCGGGATGCGTTCCAGGCACTGCCGGACCTTCAGGAGACGCTAAAACCGGTCAATTCCCATCACATCGTAAAACTGGCCACCATCATCAGCGAATACCCCGAGCTGTCTGACCTGCTGGAGCGGGCCATCATCGACAATCCGCCCGTGGTGATCCGGGACGGCGGCGTGATCCGTGAAGGCTTTGACGAGGAACTGGACGAACTCCGCAACATCAGCGAGAACGCCGGCCAGTACCTGCTGGATGTGGAAACCCGGGAACGGGACCGTACCGGCATCAGCACGCTCAAAGTGGGTTACAACCGGGTACATGGCTACTACATCGAGATCAGCCGCGCCCAATCCGATCAGGCTCCGGTGGATTACATCCGGCGCCAGACCCTGAAGAACGCCGAACGTTTTATCACCCCGGAACTGAAGGAATTCGAGGACAAGGCCCTGAGCGCCAAGAGCCGTGCTCTGGCCCGAGAAAAAGCACTGTACGATGAGGTCCTGGAAACGGTCGCTGAACAACTTGCACCACTGCAGGATGCCGCCCAGGCCCTGGCTGAACTGGACGTCCTGAGCAACTTTGCCGAACGGGCCACCACCCTGCGCTTCGCCGCACCGGAATTCAGTGAATCACCGGGCTTTGATATCGAAGAAGGCCGTCATCCCGTGGTTGAGCAACTGCTGGACGAGCCGTTCGTGCCCAACGATCTGCTGATGGACACCCAACGCCGCATGCTGGTGATCACCGGCCCCAACATGGGTGGTAAGTCCACCTACATGCGCCAGGCCGCCCTGATTGCCTTGCTGGCCTATACCGGCAGTTTCGTCCCTGCGAATCGGGCGGTGCTGGGGCCGGTGGATCGCATCTTCACCCGCATGGGCTCCTCGGACGACATTGCCGGCGGCCGGTCGACCTTCATGGTGGAAATGACCGAAACCGCCAACATTCTCCACAACGCCACGGAATACAGCCTGGTGCTGATGGACGAAGTCGGCCGCGGTACCAGCACCTTTGATGGCTTGTCGCTGGCCTGGGCCACCGCCGAGCACCTGGCGAAAAACATTCGCTGCTACACCCTGTTTGCGACCCACTACTTCGAGCTGACCCAGCTTGCGGATGACCTCACGCACGCCGTGAACGTGCACCTGACCGCCACTGAACACGACGACAGTATCGTCTTCCTGCACAACGTCCATGATGGCCCGGCCAGCCAGAGCTATGGCTTGCAAGTGGCCAAGCTGGCAGGTGTGCCCCAGGACGTCATCCGCAACGCCAAAGGCCAGCTGGCGCACCTGGAAGGCAGCGCAACGCCGACGGCACCGGCCAGCCAGGCCCCGGCAAACAAGGCTCCAGAAAGCCTACCCGCTTCATCCGGACGAACCAGTGATCCGATCATGCAAGGGGACATGTTTGCCAGCCTGGAACCCAGTGCGGTGGAGGAAACGCTGAAGTCCCTCGAACTGGATGACCTCACTCCGAGGGAAGCCCTTAACCGGCTTTACGAACTGAAGGAATTACTGGTCAAATAACGGGAATATTCCAGAATATGGGCC
This sequence comes from Marinobacter sp. F4206, assembly GCF_019392195.1. Classification (NCBI taxonomy): domain Bacteria; kingdom Pseudomonadati; phylum Pseudomonadota; class Gammaproteobacteria; order Pseudomonadales; family Marinobacteraceae; genus Marinobacter; species Marinobacter liaoningensis. Next base: position 422,846 of record NZ_JAHXKI010000003.1, on the reverse strand, counting down.
GAGGTAATAAGAATATAGCGGTCCAATGCTTGCGGGTCTGAAGGGCGCTCCCTACAATATCGCGCACTAAAACATAACCATGGGGCTGACTGAAAGCTCCCGATGAGATTGACCACTGGACCAGGGATCTGACTATGGCGTTTATCGTTACTGATAACTGCATCAAGTGTAAATACACGGACTGCGTGGAAGTCTGCCCGGTAGACTGTTTCTACGAAGGCCCGAACTTTCTGGTAATTGATCCGGACGAGTGCATCGACTGCGCCCTGTGTGAGCCCGAGTGCCCGGCAGAAGCCATTTTCTCCGAGGACGAGCTGCCCGCCGATCAGGTCCAGTTTGTAGAGCTCAACGCCGATCTCGCCGGTAAGTGGCCGAACATTACCGAGAAGAAGGACCCGCTTCCGGATGCTGAAGAATGGGACGGCAAGCCGGACAAGCTGCAGTACCTCGAGAAATAAGGCGCCGCCTGAATGCAAAAAGGGAAGCCCCAGGGCTTCCCTTTTTCTTTGCCGGTTCGATTGATACGACCTTCAAAGCTGCTCAGCTGCTCGCCAATTTCGCCCCCATGGCGACAAAAAATCCGCCGGTGGTGGCATTCAGGGCACGTTTCACCCGCGCGCTGGCCCCCAGCCCTTTGAACCGGACGACCACAAAGGCTAGCCCGCACTGCCAGAGCATGGCCAGCAGGAAGTGCACACCCGCGAGAATCAACGACTGCTGAAAGGCGTTGCCGGCAGGGTCCACAAATTGTGGCAATAACGCCATGTAGAACAGCGCCGTCTTGGGATTAAGCACGTTCGACAGCAGCCCTTCCCGGAACGAAATGCCGGTGGCCACCCGCTGTTTCACGACCGCGGGCTGCTCAGCCTGCTGCCTGCCGTCCCTTGCCCATGCCTGACGGAGCGATGCAATCCCCAGCCAGACCAGATAGCAGGCGCCGGCCCATTTCAGCGCAGAGAAGGCCCAGGCGGTCTCGACCAGCAGAATGGAAATACCCAGCGCAGACAGCGTCGCATGGATGAACAACCCGCTGCAGATGCCGACGCTGGTTATACAGCCATCCCTCAAGCCCCCGCGTCCGGTATTACGCATCACCAGTAGCGTGTCAACACCGGGTGTTATCGTGAGCAGAGTAATGGCGATAAGGTAAGCCCAGAACAACTCTGTAAACACTGCATGCCTCCGAGAAGTGGCCGGCGCCGGACTTGATCAAGCCTGCGGCTCAAGTATCTTCCGTGCCGCCGCCGAATTGTAAAAGCGACTCAATCTGCGGCGCACCAGGGCCTCAACATAGCCCTGTTCCCGCAACACGTCCATAACCGGAAGTGCGTAGGCATCGATTTCAGCCATGATCACCTCCCGGGTAACGCCCACGTCGTTGAGCAGATCGGTGATGGGGCGATCACCGTATTTGGCAAACAGATGCTCCACCACGGCGCGGGAACAGCCTTCAAAATAGGCGGTTTTGCGGAACTGCAGCCAGAACTCGTAACCCAGCACCACAAACTCCTGTAACTCGACATCTCCGAGACCCTCGCGCAGATCGGCAATGGTCCTGCCCTCCACCGAGACCCAGCCCGCCATGACGCTGTCCCGGAGCTCATCATCAGACAACGCCCTGTTCAGGAACTGCTCGCTGCGGGCGATCAGACCCGGCAGACTATCGGACAACCAGATCTTGATCCGCCGTTCAAAGGTTTCATCCAGGCCGGGCACTGCCCGGTTCGCCATCTTCTTACCGAATTTCATCATCGAGCCGACACCCGGCACCGACTTGGTAATGAGATTGTCCTCGTAGAGGTAGTTCACGAGGCCGGCGTATACCACGTTCGACACCAGCTCCTGATAGACCGGATGAGCCATGATCTCACTGATGATCCGCTCCCGCTGCTGGCGCAACTCCAGGGCCTCCTCCACGAAACCGGTTGCCTGGTCCCGGCTGATGATTTCTCCCAGCGTGGTCCGCTCCTGCACCGGTGCGTTCATTACCTCCGTGGCCATTTCCGCCGCCAGTTCGGGAATGCCGGCATCCAGCTCCATGTTCACAACGATCCGCTGGATCACACCCATCACCTGATCCACAGAGCTCAGCCGGTTCAGGGTGATTACATCCGCCTGCCCAAGAAGTTCCGTCACTTCGCGCTCAAGGAACTTGCGCAGCTTTGCCCCCTTGAGCGACGCCAGTTCATGCTTTACGTGCTGCTCAAGCAGCCTGTTGGCGAGATCCGCATTGCTGTTGCCCATGGATTCGACTGTCCTGTTCATGAAAGGTTTGAGGTAGGAGTACGAGGCTAACACGGCAGCGTGCAGGTGGAGTTCGCCAAAACTACCGGGTGACGACCGCGGTGCGGCAAATGCCGGTCACCGCGTCGCACCGTAGAGGACGGATTACTGGAAATCGTTAAAGGTATGCGGTTCAGCTGCCAGAGCCAGGCACAGGCTTCCCGGACCCACATAAATACTGCTGGTGATTCCCATCTGGGACAGCAACAGCTCAACACCATTGCGTTCACAGGCGTCCCGTAGGCGGTTGAGTCCCGGCAAATCCTCTATTTCGGTCCAGGTCAGACCACAGGACAGACTGACATACGGCGTGGCCAACCCCGCCTCAACCCTGGCGGCGGCGTAGTTCATCACCTTCTCCACGGCCACATCGAAACTGCGGGTCTTGGCCACAGGCTGACCTTCCGCACCCTTGCCAAAAATCACCGGCGTTATATTGAGCGTCTTGCCCAGGAAGGCCACCAGTGCCGAAACGCTCTTGTCGCCGCGCCGCCGGGCCCGTTCCCGGATGTAGTGCAGGTCACGGGGGATGACACAGGTGTATATCTTGTCCGAGAACGTCTCGACCTCATGCCGGAGGGCGTTTTTCGACAGTTTCTGGTCAATCAGCTTCAGGGTATGGGCGGCCAGCAGGCCCTGGCCGGCGAAAATCTGCTTGCTGTCGATCACCCGCATCGAGAATTTTCCCTCGCGGCCAGCGGCCCGGCGAGCGCCATCGTAATTGGCCAGCACGCTGTTCATTGCCTCGGTGGCATTCTCGAATATCAGGCTGCGACTGCGGGTGACGGTTTCGCAAAACGCCACATCAAACTGAGTGACAATTTTTTCCATGAACAGGTCGTGAATCTGCTTTGGCGAATAGGCCTGGGTCTCGGCCTGATGCCCTTTCTGCAGCAGCCCGCTCTGGTAGAACTCCTGGGTCCTGACCGGATCATGCTCGTCGATGTAGGTCTGGCCATCAATCACGGCGGTGACGGGAAGAATAAACAGATCGTGCTTACGACTGAACTCGTAAGGTAGATCGCACGCGGAATCGACGATCAAACCAACTCGCATGGTGAGGCCTCCAGCTTCGGGCTTTCCTCGTTGGGAGCGCCCTTTTTTGTCGTTATTTTTGAAGGCAACCAGTTTTACACAACCCGTTCAGAATTTCAGCATTGCGCCATCACTGTGCGGATGGCGCCGCCTCCAATTCCTTCAGGTTCTTCGCCAGAAGCCGACGGTTGTCCTGCTGCCAGGGATGAAAGCCCTTACGGAAGTAGGCCAGAAACTCCGGCAGGCACTTGCGGATAACGCCAGGTTTGCCCCACAAGAAGTTCAAGCCGCCGAGCCAGGTGCCCAGGCTCCAGAGTTTGCCATCCGTCTTCAGCAGACTGCAGGTATTGAGGAAGGTGTATTTGAAGAAGTTCCAGGTAACAAACAGGAACACAATCCGCCGCAAGCGCTCATCGCCCACACATTGCTGGTAGACATCGAACGCCACCGATTTGTGCTCGGTCTCCTCAATCGCATGCCAGCGCCAGAGGCGCGCCATTGCCGGGGTCGCGCCCTCCATCCATTCCGGATGCCGGAGTATGGCGTTCGCCAGAACCGCTGTGTAGTGCTCAGCGCCACAGGTGCCCGCGAGCTGGCGGCTGGGCGGGAGATTGGCCACCCACTTCATATGCCGCGCAAATCGCTCGTCAATGGCGTCAATGTCGTAGCCCCTTGCTTTCAGGGCCTCGTTGTAACTCTTGTGTTCACGGCTGTGCAGCGCTTCCTGGCCAATAAAGCCCCGGATTTCAGCCTGGAGCTTGGGATCATCAATACGATCACGGTACAGCCGAACGGCGTTGATGAACTGCTGCTCGCCATCCGGAAACTGCAGGGACAGGGCATTGAAGAAGGCGGTTCTGAAGGCATTGTTGCCGTGCCAGAAAGACTTCAGGTCTTCGCTGACGTCAAACCGGATATGCCGGGGCTGGACCGACACCCCTTCAGGCGTGGAACTGATGGTCATGGCTGCCTCCTGTTGTTATCACGTTTTGTCGTGTTGTTATCGGTTACGAACAGCGGTTAAACATTCACCAGCCAGGCCAGTTTAAACCTGAAAACAAGGCAGAAGGAAGGCGTCGAGGGTCAGAATTCGACAAATTGTCACGAAATGACATTCTGTCATCCATCAGGGAATGAGCAAAAAAAGGGAGGCATTACGCCTCCCAAAGGACACACAGGGGGTGGACTGCCTCCGGTCCGACATCAGAGGCAGTTGGGTCAGTGTTCGTCAGCGAGGTCGGCGCCCGGCGCTTCCGGATCAGCGGTAAAGCCCAGGAGCTTGGTTCGTTCAATCAGCAGGTAAAGCACAGCGCCCGTAGCAAGGCCCCAGCCCGCGCCATAGACCGCCAGCACAACGCCCATCGTGCCGGCGATACCACGCTCGGTGTTGTTCTCCAGCTGCTCGAGACCGACCATCAGACAGATGTAACCGGTCAACAACAGGGTCAGGGACAGGGCGATGGGCAGGACCGGCTGAAAGAAACTCACCAGTGGCAGCACGAACAGGGCAATGAATCCGGTAATCCAGAAAGTGCCACCGCCGCTGTAGATCGAGTCCATGGCATTGCGACCGTACTTGTAGCGCTCGGCCATGGTCGCGGTAACCGCCGTCCAGATCGGGCCGGCAAGGCCGGGATACGGGGCCAGGAACGCGTGCATGCCATTACGAATTGCCGTTACCAGGTGAACCCGGTCAACGCTGCTATCGATGTTCTCGTCCTTTCGAAGATGATCGACGCGGCTCATCAGGGACTGGCCGACGACAATGTCACCGAAGGCAATGACGTAGGCGATGACGGCCGTCGGAATGGCATACAGGAAGACACTGGCGTCCGGAAAGCCGACGGCGAAGGGCAGGTAATTCCAGAGCTCGCCAAAAGCAGGTCGGGTGATGCCCCACTCCACGTTCGGCACGGCGTACTCACCGGTCGCAAATCCAACCAGAATCGCTACAACCATACCGGGCACCATGCCGTAGTTGGCGATCTTGCGGGCAATGCTGCTGGTCTCCACAAAGCCTTTGAATGAGACCGAAAACATCAGGTACAGGCACACCAGGCCGCCGATAATCAGTGAGATCGGGGTGTTGGCCAACCGTCCGCCGGCCTCGATCTCACCCATCAGGGCCGCTATACCGGCACCAATGATGATGCCCCCTTTCATGGATCGGGGAATCAGCTCCACCAGCTTGCTTCCCAGACGGGTAACCCCGAGAACCAGGAAAATAATGAACACCAGGAACTGCAGGGCAAACAGGGCCTGAATCGCCTCAGGGCCCGGCTCATAATCACTCAGGAACAGCAGCACCACAGGAATACCCGGGGTAATCCAGCCCGGCACCAGCGGAACGCCCAGCAACGCCGGCAGCATGAAACCGATACCACAGATCACCACGTAGGCCAACGCCACGTCGTAAGGTACGCCCAGGTACTTCTCCAGCAGCGGAATCATGGCCAGACTGACCACGAACATGATCAGCGCCTGAACCATCTCCGCAAACTCCCAGCGGTAATGAACGAACGGCAGGCGAATCTTGAACGGACCGGCGGGCCAGTAGGGCTGCTCGTCGCCGTTATTGCGGTGGAACATTTGCATAATAGGGTCTCCGGGCGCACGCGGAGCGTGAACCAGATAGCGTTGTTTTTTCGGGGTGAAGAGGCTGTGCCGGGACCGGCACAGCCGTTCAGGCAATCAGTCCAGGTCTTTGGCCTGATCCCTCAGTACGAACTTCTGGATCTTGCCCGTGGACGTCTTGGGCAACTCCGAGAAGACGACGGTCTTGGGCACCTTGAAGCGAGCCAGGTGCTCACGACAGAAGGTGATGATGTCGTCCTCACTGACCTCTCCCGATTCCGGCTTGAGGGTGACGAACGCGCACGGCGTTTCTCCCCACTTCTCGTCCGGTCGGGCCACGACGGCGGCTTCAAGAACGGCAGGATGGCGGTAGAGGGTGTCCTCAACCTCGATAGTGGAAATGTTCTCACCACCGGAAATGATGATGTCCTTCAGGCGATCCTTGATCTCCATGTAGCCATCCTCGTGCCAGACGGCCAGGTCACCGGTGTGGAACCACCCGCCCCGGAACGCCTCTTCGGTGGCCTTCGGATTCTTCAGGTAGCCTTTCATCACGGTGTTACCGCGCAGGAAGATCTCACCGATGGTTTTGCCGTCTCTGGGCACCGGTTCCATGGTGTTCGGGTCACCCACCATGGTGCCTGCCAGGGTGTGATAACGAACGCCCTGGCGGGCCTTCTTTCTGGCCCGGTCGTGCAGCGGCAGCTGGTCCCATTCCGATTTCCAGGCACACACGGTCACCGGGCCATAGACCTCAGTCAGACCGTAGACGTGGGTAACCTGAATGCCCATTTCCTCAATGGCTCCGATTACCTGCGCAGGCGGCGCCGCACCGGCGGTCATGGACTTCACGTCGTGATCAATGCCGGCCTTGGCAGACTCCGGCACGTTCAGCAGCGCATTCAGTACAATCGGGGCGCCACACATATGGGTAACCTGATGATCACGGATCAGTTGCAGAATCTTCTCGGGATCGACCCGGCGCAGGCACACGTGGGTTCCCGCCATGGCAGTAATCGTCCAGGGAAAACACCAGCCGTTGCAGTGAAACATCGGCAGCGTCCAGAGGTAGACCGGATGCATATCCATCGACCACACCGCCTGGTTGCCCAGTGCGTTGATGTAGGCGCCACGATGATGGTAGACCACCCCTTTCGGGTTACCGGTGGTGCCGGAGGTGTAGTTCAGTGAAATGGCATCCCACTCATCCGCCGGAAAATTCCACTGGAACCCGGGGTCGCCTTCCTGCAGAAAGGCCTCGTAATCCAGATCGCTGACCCGAACGCCTTCACCGTATTCGGGGTCATCGACGTCAATGACCAGCGGCTTGTCCTTGAGGCGGCTGACGGCGTCATTGATGACATCGCCAAACTCGCGATCGGCGATCACCACTTTCGCCTCGCCGTGTTCGAGCATAAAGGCAATGGCTTCGGCGTCCAGTCGCACGTTCAGGGTGTTCAGTACCGCGCCGACCATGGGGACACCGAAATGGCTCTCCACCATGGCGGGGATGTTCGGCAGCATGACCGCGACGGTATCGCCCCGGCCGATACCTCGCCCTTTCAGAGCGGAGGCGAGACGAACGCAACGCTCGTAGGTCTGGGCCCAGGTGTACCGGATGGCACCGTGTATGACCGATGGGAATTCCGGGTAAACACTGGCGGTACGTTCGATAAAATCAATCGGCGATTGAACGGCGTAGTTGGCATCGACGGGCGCAAGGCCCTGATCAAAAATCGAGGTCATTGTGGGGTCCTCTGTGAGCACTGTTGTTCTTATGGCGTATTCAGGAGAATCGCTAAAGCCGCTATACTTCGAGCTGGCCAAAATAGTATTTGATAGACCAAATACTAGAAATTACACCAACGTATTATAGTATAAATACCATAAAAACCGCGATGATAAACTCTCCACCCGTAACCGTATTTAGTTTGCCGGACGCCGACCCGCAACCCGGACTGGTCCTGAATACCGATTGCGAGCTGCTGCTGGTCAATCGTGCAGCCGGAGAATTGACGCATCGCAACAGCCTCACCGACACCCTGGACCTGCTGCCGGTCAATACCTGTGCGCTCGTGATGTCGGCCCTTAATCAGAATAGGGCCATCGAAAATGTGGAAGCCAGGATCGGCGGGACCATTCTGCTCTGGACCTTCATCCCCGACCCGGAAGCCGGACAGATTCTCATTCGGGGCCGTGACGCTACCGAGGAGGTCCGCATTCACGATGAGGCCACCCGCTCCAGCCGGCTGTATCGGCTGATTACCGAAAACACCACCGACCTGATTTCCCGACATGCGCCGGACGGACGCTTCATCGATGCCACACCGGCTTCCTGGCGACTGCTCGGCTACTGGCCGGAGGAACTCCGGGGCAAATCCTTGGAGGGAATCTTCAAGGGTCACTCCGTCGCCCAGAAACTGACGGAGACCCGCAACCGTCTTCGGGACGATGGCTACGCCACTATGACCGTGGATATCCTCCACCGGGATGGCACCCGGCGCTGGTTCGAGATTGCGAGCCGGGCCATTCGGGAAACCTACACCGGTGCCGTGATTGAGGTCGTCAGTGTCTCCCGGGACATCACTGGCCGGGTCGAATCGGAGGAAAGCAACCGCCGCCTCGCAGACGAACTGGCTCACGCCGCGCGGCTGGCGACCCTCGGGGAACTCGCTTCCAGCATAGCCCATGAGATGAACCAGCCTCTGGCCACCATCGTGAATTTTGCCGGTGCCAGCCAGCGCTACCTGAAAAATGCCCAGACCAACCCGGAATGTCTGAACCGTGTGGACGACGGCCTGCAGAAGATTGTTCATCACGCCAATCGGGCATCGGAAGTCATCAAACGACTACGGGCGTTCCTGCGCAAGGGGCAGAAACGCACCGGGCCGGTTTCCCTGAACGACGTTGTCGCCAACGTTACCCGGCTGTGCCAGTGGGAAGCGGAAAAAAACGGGGTCCGGATTACCCAGCGACTCGCCCGATGCGCGCCGGTCATCACCGCTGACCCGGTGCTTCTGGAGCAAGTATTGATCAACCTGATCCGCAACGGTATTGAGGCCAATGTCGAGGCCTGTGACCAGTTAGCCGGTGACGCCGTCTCTTCGGTGGTTATCAGCAGCTGCGTGAATGACGCGGGCGAGACCCTGATTCAAGTGACTGACCAGGGCCCGGGGTTGGACGATCAGGGGATCCGGCAGATGTTCCAGCCTTTTTACACCAGCAAGCCTCAGGGACTTGGGCTGGGGCTTTCCATGAGCCGCTCCATTATCGAGGGCTTTGGGGGGTTTCTGGACGCTATCCCGGCAAGATCCGGCGGTCTGTCCCTGATTTGCCGGTTCCCGCCTGCCACCTGCACCAAACCCACTACTGCACGACGCACGGAGACTCATCCAGATGACTGACACCTCAGCTGCTGATTCCACAACCGTTTACGTGGTTGATGACGACGCCGGCATGCTGGAATCCACCCAGTGGCTGCTGGAGTCGGTCGGCCTGCGGGTGGAAGCCTACAGTGATGGCCGAAAGTTCCTCGATGCGGTGAGCAGCAAGGGTGCCGGATGCGTGGTTCTGGATGTCCGCATGCCCGGCCTCGGTGGTTTGAATGTGCAGGAGGAATTGCAGAAACGGGGGTTGGACCTGCCCATCATTTTTGTGTCCGGTCACGCCGATGTGCCCATCGTGGTCCGGGCCTTCAAATCGGGCGCGTTCGACTTCATCGAGAAGCCGTTCAACGAACAGCTGCTGCTGGACAGTGTCCAGCAGGCACTGCAGGAGCACCGTCAGACCAGCCATCGGCAACAGGGTGACGAATCCACCGAAAACCTGCTTGAGACCCTCACCCGCCGGGAGCGGGATGTATTCCTGCCGCTGGCCCAGGGCTATACCAGCCGCGAGATCGCCGAGCAGCTGGATGTCGGGGTCAAAACCATCGACCTGTACCGCGCCCGGGTCATGAAACGACTGGGCGCCGAGCGATTGCCCGATGTCACCGGCCTTGCCATCGCCGCCGGTCTGATTGACCCGCTGGACCTTCGGGCCAGACTCTAGCCGGCGGACTCCCGCGCCAGCGTCCCGAGTCGGGCCACGGCTTGTTCAATGCGCTCGGTCCAGGGATTGGCGCTGTTCAGGCGCAGGCAGTTGTCGTATTTATTGGTGGTTGAAAACATCAGCCCCGGCGACACATTGATGTTCTCCGCCCGTGCCTTCTGATACACCTCGGTTCCGGAAATACCATCCGGCAACTGGACCCACAGCACAAACCCACCCTGGGGCCGGCTGACGGCCGTGCCCTCCGGAAATGAACGGGTGATCGCCGCCCGCATTCGCTCGGACGATTCCCGGTAATGCTGCCGGGCTGAACGCAGGTATCGATCGTAACTGCCCTGCTCCAGGAAATGCGCGACCGCCAGCTGCGGAATGGACGAGGTTGCCAGGTTCACAAAATACTTATGCTGCCGGGCACTGGCCATGTAGCGGCCGGGCACCATCCAGCCTAGCCGAAGCCCCGGGGAAATGGTTTTCGAGAAGGAGCTGCAATAGATCACATTGTCAGTGCGATCAAAGGCCTTGGCGGGCCGGGGCCGGTCTCCGGCGTGGTACAGATCGCCGTAGATATCGTCCTCAATCAGGGGCACCGCCGCCGCGGCCAGCATCGAAACCAGCTGCTTTTTGCGTTCGTCCGGCATTCTCGCCCCCATCGGATTGCTGTGGTTGGTGACCACCACGCAGGCCTTGAGCGGCCATTGGTCGAGCGCCAGTTGCAACCCTTCCAGACTCAGCCCGTCTGACGGGTGGGTCGGGATCTCAATCACCCGCAGACCGACCACCTCCAGCGCCTGGAGGATTCCCGGAAATGAGGGCGTCTCAACGGCAACGATGTCGCCCGGCTGAGTCACGGCCCGAAGTGCCAGAATGATGGCTTCCTGGGCGCCGTTGGTCGCCAGCACATCGTCCGGCGTGATGGGCACGCCCAACGTTGCCATGCGCTGGGCAATCTGGCGTCGAAACGATTCCTTGCCCGGAAAGGCATAATCCAGGGTTTCCAGACCCCGACGTGCCGCCCACAGGGTGCTTTGCTGAATCTGGCGCAGGGGCAGGAAATCGGGGTGCGGGATGGCTGTGGCCAACGGCACCATGCGCTTCTGCTCGTCCACGCACAGATCGAGCGCCATTTCCCGGGCAGTCACCGGCACGGGCTTCGCGCGGTGCTTCTGCATCACCGGCTCGGGCGCATCCAGAGCCGGCAGGCGAACAAAATAGCCGCTGCGCTCACGGGCATCCAGATATCCCCGCCCCTCCAGAGTCTGATGGGCCTGCAAGACCGTGGAAATACTCACGCCGAACTGCCGGCTCAGCACCCGCACACCCGGCAGTCGATCCCCGTCCCGATAGACACCATCCTGAATCAGCGCCTGCAACTGATCAGCCACCTGATTGTATAGAACGCCCATGTCAGCCACCTCATTCTCAAGCTCCGGACACCCATTGCACCAGATTCAGAACCAAACGGAGCGGTACAGTTCGCCGGGAATGTGATCAGTACAGTTTGATTTTCCACACCCCTGTACCGGTTCAAAATCAGATTATCTGAATCTGTTACGCCTGTCTGCAGTTCCGCACAATAGCCCCATGAACCAACGCCGCAATGGCGTTATGCTGATTTCACGCACAGGGAGAAGAGACTATGCCCCATTCCATCTACCAGGTAGACGCCTTCACCGACCGGGTCTTCGGCGGGAACCCCGCCGCCGTGATGCCGCTCGAGCAGTGGCTGCCAGACGAGACATTGCTGGCACTGGCCAACGAGAACAACTTGTCGGAAACCGCGTTTCTGGTCCGGCTACCGGCACATGATGAAGCCGATTTCCACATTCGCTGGTTTACGCCGGGTGTCGAGGTGCCGCTTTGTGGCCATGCCACCCTGGCCAGTGCCTGGGTGATCTTCAACAAATTGGGCTGGACCGGCGGAACAATCCGCTTCCACTCCAAAAGCGGCCCCCTGGGTGTTCAGCAGGATGCCGGCGGCTGGCTGACACTCGACTTCCCGAACCTCGCCTTTGAGGAACGGGAAACCCCGATGCTGGTGCGAGAAGCCCTCCCCGGTGTGCCGGAAACCGCTTTTTTTGTCCCCAACGACACCAACTACATGATCGTCCTGGACAGCGAAGCCGCAGTGCGCACGGCCCGACCGGATCTTCGCAAGCTGAAGGCACTGGGCAATCAGGGCCTGATCGTGACGGCAAGGGGAGATGAATGCGACTTCGTCAGCCGGTACTTTGCCCCGGGGGCGGGCATTGACGAGGACCCGGTCACCGGCTCTATCCACAGCGTGCTGGCGCCCTACTGGGCCGAGGTGCTGGGCAAAAGCAGACTGGACGCCCGACAGGTTTCAGAACGGGGCGGCGTCCTTCGCTGCGAACTGAAAGGAGAGCGTGTCGCGATTGCCGGCCAGGCGGCCTTCTTCATGGAGGGTTGGGTTCAGCTATAGATACAGGGCCCGATTACACAATGGCAATGTCCAGCGGTGAGAGATGTGGCACCAATCAGAGTATATATGGGCTTACTTCCGGAAAAGGAGCCTGAACCATGACAGCAACCAAGGCATTCGCGGCACAATCTCCCACCTCCGGCATGGCCCCGCACGACATAACCAGAAGGTCGTTGCGCAAGGACGATGTCGCCATTGAAATCGACTATTGTGGCGTCTGCCACACGGACATCCATTTTGCTCAGAACGACTGGGGCGTGACCCAGTACCCGGTCGTCCCCGGCCATGAAATCGTGGGTCGGGTTACCGCAGTCGGTCCGGGCGTCAAAAACTACCGGGAAGGCGATGTCGTCGGCGTAGGTTGCATGGTCGATTCCTGCCGCACCTGCTCCGCCTGTAAAGCCGGCCTGGAACAGTATTGCAGCGAAGGCATGACGGGCACCTACAATGGCGAAGACCGGTACGATCATTCCATTACCTTCGGCGGCTACTCCGAACGGGTCGTTGTCAGTGAACGTTTCGTGGTCCGGATCCCGGACAAGCTGGACATCCAGACTGCCGCGCCCCTGCTCTGTGCCGGCATCACCACCTACTCGCCGTTGCGGCACTATGGCGTCAAAGCCGGACACAAGGTCGGCGTGATCGGGATGGGCGGTCTTGGCCACATGGGTGTGAAGTTTGCCAAGGCACTGGGCGCCGAAGTCACCATCTTCACCCGTTCCGAAAGCAAAGTCGCCGAGGCCAAAAAGCAGGGAGCGGATCACGTGGTGATCTCCACCGATGAGGACCAGATGGCCGAAGTCGCAGAAACCTTCGACTTCATGCTGGACACCGTGCCGGTTCAGCACGACCTGAACCCCTACCTGAACTGCCTGACCTACGATGGCACCCACATCATCGTCGGACTGCTTGAGCCCATCGAGCCGGCCCTGGAGGCAGGCGCGTTGGTGTTCAAACGCCGGGTTCTGGCCGGCTCGCTCATCGGCGGCATGCCGGAAACCCAGGAAGTCCTGGATTTCTGTGCCGAGCATGACATCAGCTGCGACGTGGAGATGCTCGACATCCACAACATCAACGACGCCTACGAACGGATGAAAAAGGGCGATGTGAAGTACCGGTTCGTTATTGATATGGCAACACTGAAAAACAGCTAGCGCCATCGCGTATAATGCCCGCACATTTATCAGTGTGCGGGTACTCATGGGTTCGGACTACGACGTAATCATTATTGGCGCGGGGGCGGCTGGCCTGATGTGCGCAGCCACGGCAGGCTACCGAGGCCGCAAGGTACTGGTGATCGACCATGCCAACAAACCGGGCAAGAAAATCCTGATGTCCGGTGGGGGCCGTTGCAACTTCACCAACCTGAACAGCACCCCGGCCAATTTCCTGTCCGACAACCCGCACTACTGTATTTCCGCGCTCAAGCGGTACACGCCCCAGGATTTCCTGGAACTGGTGGAGCGGCATGGCGTGGAGCACGAGGAAAAAGCGGCAGGACAATTGTTCTGCAAAGACAGTGCAAAGGACATCCTGAATGTCCTGCTGACCGAATGCGAATGGGCCGGGGCCGACATCCGGCTGAAAACCTCGGTATCCCGCGTGCAAGGCACCGATTCCGGATACACACTGGCCACCAGCGCCGGCACCCTCACCTGCGAATCCCTGATTGTTGCCTGTGGCGGGTTGTCCATTCCCACCATGGGTGCCACCGGATTCGGTTACGAACTTGCCAAACAGTTCGGGCTCAAAGTCCTGCCTACACGGGCCGGCCTGGTGCCGTTTACCTTGCAGCCGGAACTGAAGGAGCAGCTATCGCCCCTGTCCGGCGTGAGCTGTCCGGTGGATGTCTCCTGTCATGACCAGCATTTTCGCGAGCCCATGCTGGTGACCCATCGCGGCCTGAGTGGGCCTTCAATGCTGCAGATTTCCAGTTACTGGCAACCGGGTGACGAATTGACAGTGAACCTGTTGCCCGTCAACCGGATTCTTGAAGACTTGCTCGCACTGCGCAAACACAAGCCTCAGTCCACCGTCGTCCACTACCTTGGCCAACACCTGCCAAAGCGCTTTGCATTGGCTTACAACGACTTGCACGGCTGGACAGGCCCCCTGCAGGGCTACAAGAACAGTGATCTGGAGCAGGTTGCCCGTGCCCTTGGCCAGTGGCGAATCAAGCCCGCGGGTACCGAAGGCTACCGCACGGCAGAGGTGACCCTCGGTGGCGTGGACACGCGGCAACTGTCCTCGAAGACCATGGCGGTGCTGGAGCGTCCGAACCTGTACTTTATCGGTGAAGTTGTCGACGTAACGGGCCATCTTGGCGGCCACAATTTCCAGTGGGCGTGGGCGTCGGGCGTGGCGGCAGGCAACGCTGCCTGACTTCCGGCCCCATCAACCCGGCCGTTTACGGCCGATACGGGAGTGCCTGGAGTGCTCCGGATTCTCGGATTAACACCGCGCGCTGGCGTTCTACCTCGCCGACAAACTCCACGCTGATCTCGTCGCCGTCGTCCAGATCGGCGCGTGCCCGAGCCTGGGCGCGATCAAGGTTTGCCAACGCCTGTCCGCGATTATCCGCCAGCGACAGGTTGTCCAGAAGCATCAGCCAGGGAGTCGATTTGCCGGGGCCGGCCTGTTCGATGCGGTCAAGGTAGGCGTCTTGATCGGCGCCGGAGACCAGGGCGTAGTCATAGAGCATCTCGGCGGCTGAGAACATCAAATCCGGCTCACAGGGTCCGCCAAGGTAGCGCTCCATGGCTCGGCTCAGATGATCGTCCATCCGCCCGTTCCTGCGACGCCCGTAGCCGTCTGCGATGAGCTCGGGCATGGTGCACAGAAAATAGTTACCGGCGTAGTAGGCGCTGGTTTCTCCATCCACGGCGATGAGGGGGCGCTCCGGCAGGTTGGAGCGTTCAAGAAAAACAGGATACAACCGGGCGGCGAGCTCGTAGAGCTTTTCCGCCTCACCCAGGTCCGCATCGCCGCTAACCACCGCCTCGGCGGTATCTGCCAGACGGTTAAAGTAGTCTCCCCACAACGGGTATTCCTGACCGGTAGCCGGACCCGACTGGGCCAGAACCAGAAAATCATCCCCCACCGCCCGTAGTTGGATGGCTCGAAGGCCAAAGGCGTCTGCGTTCGCCGGCACTGAGCCGGAGGGTAGTTCCCCCAGCGCCTGCGTAATCCGGCGGATATGGCGGGAATAGTCCGGATCAACGGTGCGCTCGCCGCCCGCGGCCTGCTCCGAGCGGGGCTGCGACGGAGGTTGCGGTACGGACTGGCAGCCGGCCATCGCCAACACCAGAATCAGGGTGATGGATGCCGGGAACCGGCGACCCGGGTTACAATTCACTCCTCCCAATCCATCCCCTCCTGAAACCGCGCGGTTACGGACAGACTAGCGAAGAATCACCAGTGGCTTTTCAGCCGTTTTCAGCATGGTCGTGGTGGTACTGCCCACCAGGAACTGACGGATTCTGGAGTGACCGTAAGCGCCCATGACCAGAAGATCGATATCGTGTTCTTCCTGGTAGGCGTGCAATGCCGGTTCCACATCTCCCGCCCGGATCGCCAGGGTGATGTCGGATTCCAGGCCCGCCAGCATCTTCTCTGCTTTCTTCAACTGCTCCCAGCGGTCGTTGGTGTCGGCGCCGATCATCACAAGGTGCAGCGGCATGCCTTTGAGCACCGGGCTGCCCGCCAGCAGTTCCACGCCCTTGAAAGCGGTGGCGCTACCGTCGAACGCCAGCATCGCGCTCTTCGGCGCCGTGAACTCGTCCGGAACCAGCAGAATCGGGCGGTGCATGCTGCGGATGACGGTTTCAAGCTGGCTACCGATGTGGATATCACGATCGGAGCTGCTTTCTCCGTGCAGACCCATGACCAGCAGGCGGGTCTGGCTCTCAAGTGCCAGCAGTGACTCGGTCAGATCGCCATGGCGCTGACGCTTGGCAACGTCCTCAATACCCGACGCTTTCACCCGTCGCTCGGCCTCGTCCAGCATGTGGTGGCCGTGCTCCAGAGCGAGTTTCGAGCGTTTACGATCCAGCTCTGCCAGCTCATCCAGCAACTGTTCGCGACTGCCCAGACCAATGCTTCCGGCCAGGTCCGGTTCTGCCGGATACCGTTCCTCGTCCAGAACATGAAGCAGTGTGACGGGGGTTTGCATGTGCTGGCTCGCCCAGCTGGCGTAGTCACACACTGCCGGTGCAGCGCGGGAACCGTCAATACAGGCCACTACTCGTAACATCTCAACCTCGCCTTGCTGATCGTTGTGGTTGTTATTCTGACTGCGATCGTCACCGGTTTCTTTGGAATGCGTCATG
Organism: Marinobacter sp. F4206; assembly: GCF_019392195.1. NCBI lineage: Bacteria > Pseudomonadati > Pseudomonadota > Gammaproteobacteria > Pseudomonadales > Marinobacteraceae > Marinobacter > Marinobacter liaoningensis. The sequence goes on along the minus strand of NZ_JAHXKI010000003.1, from coordinate 406,136 downwards.
TTCAGTGCCCCATCAATTGATCGACCGCTTCCGGCTTGTCGTGAACGCCAAAGCGATCAACGATGGTGGCGCTGGCCTCGTTGAGACCGATCACTTCAACATCGGCACCTTCACGGCGGAACTTGATCACCGCCTTGTCCAGTGCGCCAACGGCGGTGATGTCCCAGAAATGGGCCCGGCTCAGATCAATCACTACATTATCGACTGCTTCCTTGAAATCAAAGGCCTGTAGGAGTTTTTCCGAAGAGCTGAAGAACACCTGGCCGACAACCGTGTAGGTGCGGGTATCCGTCTGCTCATTCAGGTCGGAGCTGACCATCATGTAGTGGCCGATCTTGTTGGCAAAGAACAGCGCCGCCAGCAACACGCCAGCCAGTACGCCAAAGGCCAGGTTGTGGGTCGCCACCACGACGATCACCGTCACCAGCATGACGATGTTGGTGGACAGCGGATGGTCCTTGAGATTGCGGATCGATTCCCAGGAGAAGGTACCGATCGATACCATGATCATCACCGCCACCAGCGCCGCCATGGGAATCTGCACCAGCAGGCTGTCGAGGACCAGCACCATGATCAGCAGGAAGACGCCAGCAGTCAGTGTCGACAAGCGGGTGCGGCCGCCGGATTTTACGTTGATGATGGACTGGCCAATCATGGCACAACCAGCCATGCCGCCAATCAGGCCCGAGCCGATATTGGCAATACCCTGCCCCTTGCACTCACGGTTGCGGTCGCTCTCGGTGTCGGTGAGATCGTCGACGATAGTCGCTGTCATCATGGATTCCAGCAGACCCACCACCGCCAGCGGCAGCGAGTACGGCAGGATGATCATCAGGGTTTCAAGATTCAGCGGCACATCCGGCCATAGGAAAATCGGCAGGGTATCGGGCAGCTCACCCATGTCACCCACCGTCCGGATATCCAGCCCCAGGGCAACGGCGACCGCCGTCAGGACCACAATACACACCAGCGGTGAGGGCAGAATCCGGCCCACCACCGGTATAAGCGGAAACAGATAGATGATACCAAGCCCTGCCGCCGTCATGGCGTATACGTGCCAGGTGACATTGGTCAGCTCCGGCAACTGGGCCATGAAGATCAGGATCGCCAGCGCGTTGACAAAACCGGTGACCACCGAACGGGAAACAAACCGCATCAGGCTGCCCAGTTTCAGGTAACCTGCGACAACCTGAATCACACCGGTCAGCAACGTTGCCGCGAGCAGGTACTGGAGGCCGTGCTCCTTCACCAGCGTCACCATGAGGACCGCCATGGCCGCCGTCGCGGCCGAGATCATGCCCGGACGGCCGCCCACAAACGCAATGATAACTGCGATACAGAAGGACGCATACAGGCCGACCTTGGGATCTACACCGGCGATGATCGAGAAGGCGATGGCCTCGGGAATCAATGCCAGCGCCACCACGATACCGGCGAGAAGATCACCGCGGATGTTGGATAACCATTGGTTTTTCAGGGTATTAACCATGTTGAGTTCCGTTATTGGTAAAACAGGGACAAAGCTATCGGGCCGTCACCCGGGGTGATTGCGAAAAATCCCGAATGTAAGAGGTAAAACAAGGACTGGCGCTAGGGTGGACTGGTTTTCACAGGGTTCCGGCGAGCTTCAATCAAAAAGGGTTGCAAACAAGGGCCGCGAAGCTTATCAGATTCGCCCCCGACAAGTAAGGTAAGGGATGCCCAGTGCATTTCCCGCAAGCTTCTTGCCGAGCTACAATTTACCCAGACTTACACCGACTTAGGAACTACCGTGTCTCATGGATGATGTTGCTGCGCAGTTCATCACGAACAATCAGACCACTCTCCACCTCGCCGTTGCGCTTTTGCTTGGGGCAATCATAGGCCTGGAACGGGGTTGGGACGCCCGCGACCAGAAATCAGGGGAGCGCATTGCCGGTATCCGAACCTTTGCCCTGGTGGGACTGCTGGGCGGGTTGTCAGCCGTACTCGCCGACGCCATTACGCCCTGGGCATTTCCGGTCCTGCTGATCAGCGTGGTTGCGATGGGCCTGGTGGGGTACAGCGAACGCCTGGCCCACATCCGTAATTTCAGCATCACCGGGATGGTGGGCATGGTGCTGACCTTCTGCTTCGGTGCGGTGGCCGTAGCGGTGGATCCGGTTATGGCGACGGCTGCGGCCGTTGTCACGGCCATCATCCTGGATAACAAGGAAGACATTCACGGTTGGGTCTACAAGCTCAAGGACCACGAACTCGATGCGGCTCTAAAACTCCTGCTGATCTCGGTCGTGATGCTGCCGTTGCTGCCCAATCAGGAAATGGGGCCGGGCGGAGTCCTCAATCCACGGGAAATCTGGTGGATGGTGGTGATGATCGCCTCCATCTCCTTTGTCGGCTACTTTGCCATCCGGGTGGCGGGCACTCGGCGGGGCATCCTTTTCACCGGTGTTTTTGCCGGCTTAAGTTCCTCAACCGCCCTGACGCTTCACTTTGCCCGTCAATCCGCGCAATTCCCTCAGCTCAGTGCCCAATTCGCCACCGGTATTCTGATCGCCTGCGGCACCATGTTCCCCCGGATTCTGGTGTACTGTTTTGTCATCAACCGGGATCTGCTCCCCAGCCTGATCTGGCCGGTGGCGACCATGACGGCCCTGCTCTATGGCCCGGCGTTCCTGATCTGGCGGCGCCACTCGGATCGGCCGGAAGTCAATCAGCCCCCCCTGAACCAGAACCCCCTGGACCTGACCTCAGCCCTGCTGTTCGGCCTGCTGCTCATGGCCATCCTGCTGCTGGGCGAATTTCTGACCGGCTGGCTGGGCAATGCCGGCATCTACATGCTGGCCGCCAGTTCCGGCATTGCCGATGTTGATGCCATCACACTTTCCCTCACCCGGATGTCGACGACCAACCTGGACATGCACGTCGCCATCGTCGGCATCGTCATCGCCGCAGCCACCAATAATCTGGTCAAAGCGGGCATGGCTCTGGCCATTGGTACCCGGCAGGCGGGCCTGTTAGTGGGCATTCCGATGGTCTTGTCGCTGGTGGCGGGACTTGCCGTCGCCTGGTTCCAGTAATCAGCGGGCCCGGCGGAAAGTGAGATTGTAGCGGCAGGCGCCGGTCAAAGGGTGACTGCCGGTTTTCAGGCGCAGGACACCGTGATAGCGCAATCGCGACGGGCCACCCCAGACCACCACGTCGCCATGGGCCAGTGTAATATTGACCGGGCGTTCGTTTCGTTTCAGCCCGCCAAACTGGAACACCTGGGGCAAGCCCAGGGAAACCGACACGATGGGCTGCTCAAAATCAGACTCATTCTTGTCCTGATGGAGCCCCATTTTGGCCCCGGGTTCATAGCGGTTGATCAGGCAGGCGTCGGGGCAAAAATCCCGGTAGCCGGCGGCGTCTGCCGCTTCCCGGGCGAGCCGCTCAAAGACGTCGGGCATTGACGGCCAGGGCTTCCCGGTACAGGGATCTGCTGACTGATAGCGATAGCCCCGGGCGTCCGTCACCCACCCCAACTCACCACAACAGCTCATGGCCACCGACATGGTGTGGCCACCGGGCGTCTGCATGTGCCTTAAAGGGGCAGATTCTGTCACCCATTGAATCGCGGCCATCACGGCGTTTTCCCTCTCCTTCGCGAACTGCCGTAGCACCACCGCACCATCATCGATGGTCTCAGAGCTCGGCTGAACGGGCAGATCATCAAAAAGATCAGCAGTCATTGTTCGCTACCTCGCGCAGGAAACAGTGTTTCAGGGTCCCAGCTGCCACTGTACATCAGCGAGGATCACCCATGCAGTCGAATCGAGGGATCTCACCGAATGAAAGCCTGTTCATGAACCCGGACTGAAAAACCCGTATATTCTAAAGACTGTTTTCTTACGGATTAAGGACCTATTGATGCTCTTGGCTCTGATTTTCGGTGGTTTGATCGGTTATGCGTTTGGCAAGTTTCCCGGTTTTCTGATCGGTGCCGCCATCGGCGCATTCATTTTCAACCGCCTGAAAAGCCGCCTGATCGGCAAACTCCACAATATTCAGTCCGGTTTTGTTGAATCGGTTTTTGCCGTGATGGGCGCACTGTGCAAGGCCGACGGCGTGGTCTCTCAAGATGAGATCAAGGTGGCGGAAGCCATGTTCGTGCGCTTTCGCCTCAACGACACCCAGAGAGCAAAAGCCAAGGCCGCCTTCAACCGGGGCAAGGCTCCGGACTTTGATCTGGACGCCGAACTTGCCCGCTTCCTGCAGATGACCGGGCGCCAGCCTGCCTTTCTTCAGATGTTCCTGCAGGTACAGGTTTCTGCGGTTGCTGCGGACGGCGTTATCCATCCGGCGGAACACGCCATGCTGGTCCGGATTGCCCGCGGTCTGGGTCTGCCCGAGAGTCAGGTGGATCAGCTTGAGGCCATGCTGCGTGGCGCCCACAGTGGCCAGGCAGGTGCCGGCGCCGGGCAGCGTTCCACGGGCCAGCAGATTGACGATGCCTACAAGGTTCTGGGCGTTTCCCCCTCGGCCAGCGACGATGAGCTCAAAAAGACCTATCGCAAACTGATGAGCGAGAACCACCCCGACAAGCTGGCTGGCAAGGGATTACCCGAAAGCATGCGGGAAATGGCGGAAGAGCGGACAAGGGAAATCAGCCACGCTTACGACGTCATCAAGGAAGCCCGCAAGAAAGCGGGTTGAACGGGTTTAAAACCAGCGAGGCACGCGCGCCCGATAATCATCGTAGGGCGCGCCGAATTTGCTCGACAGGGCCTTTTCCTCCTCCCGGGCCTGACGGGTAATCACCAGAACACCGGCAACCAGGCAAACCAGAGAAAAGACGCTCGGCAAGGCCAGGAAGAACCCGAACTGGCCAGTTATCACACTGATGAACAGCGGATTCCGAGAACGGGAAAATGGTCCGCTGGTCAGCAACGTGCGGTGGTCGTCCCGGCGATCAATGCCGGAACGCCAGTCTTCATGCATGTACGCCTGCAGATAGTTCACCGAAACGAACGACGCCAGCAGCAGCAACATGCCCAGCAACAATACCGGCCACTGGTACAACGCGCTGAACACACCCAGCCAGCCGTCGATATCCGCGAAGATGCGAACCACGCAAACCGACAGAATCAGCGCCCGGAACACGTTAAAGATGTGCCGGTGCCACCAGGGGGCAGATCCACGGTCGCCGTAATTGATGTGGGAGAAATGCATGCGCTGATAAAGGCCCAAGGCCCGGCCAGCAAACTGCAAACCAATCATCAGGAAGAAAATACCGAGGAAGTTTCGTACTAGGGGTTCAATAATGTCCATCGGGCTCGCTTGGTGCTTGATTACACCGCAAGCTTATTACTTGAAAAGTCCTGTGAAAAGCACATTGAGGGGCGATGCAAAAGAAAACCGCTCCGGACCCCGTCACACTTTCCCCAAATGACATGTCTCCCTCTTTGGAAATTCCGTACAGTCAGGAAACGTTGATCTGAATGGAGTGCTTCGCCATGGCCGCTTCCACGGTACCACGATCGGTTCATGCCTTTACCAATGATGCTCTCGGAACGGACGATGCGACGGCCCTGGCCGACCGGATCCGTCGTCGCGACGTCTCGGCGGTAGAACTTGCCGAGGCGGCCATATCCCGCGCACAGGCAGTGGATCTGCTGATTGGCGGTCTGGTCGCATCCGACTATGACAAGGCACTGGAGGCTGCCCGCCGCATCGACACGCAAGCAGACCGTACCGCCGCCGGCTTTTTCGCCGGGGTGCCTACAGTCATCAAGGACAACACGGATATCCAGGGACTGCCTTCTGGCCATGGCTCTGCCGCAGTGCCGGCATCCGTCTCGGACAGGACCAGTCCGTTCGCCCTGCAAATGCTCGATCAAGGCTACGTCTGCCTGGGCAAAAGTGCCCTGCCCGAGTTCGGATTCAATGCGACCACCGAGCCGGCTCACCGGCCGCCGTCGCGGAATCCATGGAATCTGGCTTTCTCGACAGGTGCATCCTCAGGCGGCGCCGCAGCCTTGGTCGCAGCCGGCGTAGTCCCGGTGGCACATGCCAATGATGGCGGGGGGTCCATTCGTATCCCGGCAGCCTGCTGCGGCCTGGTTGGCCTGAAACCAAGTCGTGGTCGCCTGATCGACAATGACGCTGCACGAACCCTCCCCGTCAACATCATTACCGACGGAATCGTCAGTCGGTCTGTTCGCGATACCGCCCACTTCATGGAACAGGCCGAAAAGTATTTCCACCGGCCCGGCCTGCCGGCCATTGGTCGCAACGAGGGACCTTCCGGTGAAGCCCTGACCATCGGTCTGGTTCTGGACTCAGTTAACGGACATGCAACCGACGATGACACTCGTCGCACCGTGGAAAACACCGCGCACAGGCTGGAGAGACTCGGGCACCGGATCGTCCCCATGGACGTGCCGGTTGCTGCCTCGTTCCCGGAGGACTTTGCCCTGTACTGGGCGTTCCTCGCGTTTGGGGTCAAGGCCAACGGCCGCAAGCTTATCCACCCGGGCTTCGATAAAGATCACGTTGATGGCCTGACCGAGGGCCTCGCGGGCAAATTTAAGAAACAGTTTTACCGATTGCCGGCCGCACTCTGGCGGCTGCACCGCTCCTACCATCACTACGCTCGGGCAATGGCCGGTTTCGACGCGGTCCTGACGCCGGTTTTGGGCCACACCACACCGGCGATTGGCCACCTCAGCCCAAACGTACCCTTCTCCACCCTCTTTGAACGCCTCACCCGTTACGTCGGTTTCACGCCGCTGGCCAACGCAACCGGCGCACCCGCGATTTCCCTGCCTATGGGGTTGAACCGGGACAACCTGCCTGTTTCCGTCCAGTTCATGGGCCAGCACGGAGGCGAGCGAACCCTGCTCGACATTGCCTATACACTGGAATCAGAGATGCCCTGGCCGGCACTGCATGAGACCAGCGGTGATTCTCAGACCGGAATGACTGCCGAAACCATGCTCTGACCGTTGCCCTTCCGGGCAACAACCCGGTTACGCCCCTGGCCCTTGGCTTCATAAAGGGCCTCATCCGCCCAATTGAAGATGTCCTTGGTGGCATCGGCCTTTTCGGGTGAAACACTGCAAACTCCGGCACTGACCGTGAGGTGCAACACGTCACCGGAAACCCGGAACGCCGTCGCCTCAATGTCAGAGCGGATTCGTTCCGCAACCCGGATAGCTCCGTTGACCGGGGTGTCCGGCAGCAGGACAACAAACTCCTCGCCACCATAGCGCGCGGCAAGATCCTGGGGACGCGTTACATGTCGGCGAATACACTGGGCCACCATTTTCAGGCAATCATCCCCCACCAGGTGGCCATAGGTGTCGTTGAATTTCTTGAAGTGGTCAATGTCCAGAACCAGCAGCGACAATGGCTCCTGGTAACGGAAAGCCCGAACAACGGCAGACTGGAAAGTCCGGTCGAAATGCCCCCGGTTTTTCAGGCCGGTCAGCGCGTCGGTGGCGCTCAGTTCCAGCAACTGCTCGTTGAGACTCTCAAGATCCCGGGTTCGCGCATGCACTCGTTCTTCGAGCAGAGTGTTGGCCTCGCGTTGCACCTGCAGCGATTTCTCCTGCGCCATTCTCGCCTTACGCTCTTCCCTCAAAAGCCGTTGCTGAGCCCTGAACGCCCGTTTCTTTTCCCTGTCCAGGCGGTCCGCCAGGGCAAGAGACAACAGAATCACACCCAGCGCCGACCCAACCTGGGTGGCATTCTCAGTCAGAAGGTTACGGGGCAACACCGTAAACTTGCTCAGGGCCAGAACAATGCCGCCAAAGAGCATAAAGACCCACGCCAGAGTGTAATAACGCGCGGCCGGATCTCGTCTGCGCCAGCGGATGATGCTGAGTGTAAGCATGGTCGAACAGCCCACGAAGGCCACCAGAATGGTAGGAAGGATCAGGAGCCTGTAGGGCACCAGTAGTCCCCCCGCCGCCAGCAAACCCGCTGCCATGATCACGGCAACGGTCCACCGGTTAAAACCGGGATGATTCTCGCGGGTCACGTTGATGAAACGGATACTGAACGTGCCGCCGAACAGCACCGCCAGGTTCAGGAACACGATGATCGACTGGTCGTTCCACCAGGTCGACTCCGGCCAAAGGTACTGGAACGCCACTCCATGGAGACTGGCAAGAAACAACGGCATGGCGGTGATGTAGCCAACATAGTGCAGAAAGCTCCGTTCGCCGACCGCCATGAACACGAACAGGTTGTACAGGATCATCACCAGGACAATGCCGTAGTAGATCCCTTCAAACATGGTTCGGGACTGCTCGGCCGCGTAGAAACTGTCCTGATTCCAGAGGATGAGGGGAACTTGCATGGAGCTGGTGGTATTCACCCTCAGGTAGACCCGGGTCGGTTCATCAGCGGCCAGCGTAAGAGGCACGACGAAATTGCGGTGTTCGATGGGCCGCTCGGAAAAGGGTTGCTTGTCGCCAAGCACAAGAGACTCGGCGCCTGAGGTCTCCGGATCAATGTAGATTTCGATACGGTCCAACACGGGATAGCCGATCTCGAGAAAGGTCTGCGCCTGGTTCGCCGTTGTGTTTTTGAGCGTGACCCGGAACCAGAAGATGCCGCTCCCATACCCCAGGCTGACACTGTCGCTACCGTTGCGAGTCCAGTTTGCCTCATCAAGCGCTGTCACCGTCTTGATGTCCGCCGGGGCAGCAGGCTCCTGCCAGTAATCGACAAACCGGGAAAGTTCTACGCGAGTGGAGCCCGATTCCCACGTCGCCAACGCCTGCGCTGAAACTGCAGCAGCGGGCCAGGCAAGCAGGAAGAGGCACAAAAAACCGACGACTCTTTGCACAATGGGCCTCAATGAACCACGGATTACATTTTGTTATTGTCGTTGGTCGGATTATGAGCTAAAAGGGCAGACTTCGTCCCTTCTCGCTACCAATCGACGCAAATCGACAATAAACTGATACAAAAACCAACTCGAGCCGATTTCAGGGCGACATGCCCGCAAGTAGACAGGCATTGGCGACCCTGTCATATTTTGAGGATGATTCAGGGCTTTCCGACGCGTTAACACGCTTTTCCGTGGTTGTTCGTTCAATCGCAAAACACCAGAAGAACTGTGCTCCACTATGCGTGACAGCGAGATACTGGTTACCCATCACAAGGCATTGATGGAACTCAGCCACGATGCCGACTTTATTGAGCAGCCAAGACATCACAAACTGGCAGCCCTGACCGAATTGTGCGCCCGGCGTCTCAACGTGGAACGGGTAAGCATCTGGTCATTCCCCCCCAAGGGCGACCGTATCAACTGCGAGTGGCTCTACGATGCCTCCGCGGCCCCGCCCGACAGGGCCAATACCGGCGGGCCTCTCAGTCTCTACCAGTCCGAACACCCCGCCTACTTTGCCACCATCAGTACGGAAAGGGTGGTTGCCGTGGACAATGCGCAGGAAGACTCGAGAACCCGTTCATTCGCAAGCAACTATCTCGCCATTCACAACATCAACGCCATGCTGGACGCGCCCATTTTCGACGGTGCCCGGATGAGCGGTGTGATCTGCCTGGAGTCGCGTAATCACAGGCTCTGGAGCCCGCCTGACATTTCACTGGCGGTGGCCGTGGCCGACACCGTGAGCCTGATGAACACCCACGAAGCCTGGATCCGCTCCAAACAGGCACTGGACTACGTAACCCGTTTCGACTCCCTGACCGGGCTCGCCAACATGGATTCGCTCAGGGATCGGATCAACCACCTGATCAGAAAGGTCAGGAAGCGCGATCGTGGCGGACTTGGACTGATCTGGATTGATATCGATCGACTCAAGATCATCAACGATGGGCTCGGTCCCCAGGCAGGCGACCAGGTCATCGCCGAAGTGGGCCGGCGGCTCAATGACCTGCAACTCACGGGCAAGGATTTCCTGGCGAGGATTGGCGGGGATGAATTTGCCGTGATTATCCGAAACAAGACCCTGCCCGAGCTCCTGGTCAGTGCCGCGGAGCTCATTCAGCAACGAATCCGGTCGCCTATTCGGGTCAATGAACAGGATCTGATCATCAGTGCAAGTTTGGGCATCAGCCACTTTCCCGGAGACTGCGACGATGGCGAAGAGCTGCTTCGCAGCGCGGAAGCCGCGATGTATCACTCCAAGTACCGTGGTCGGGGCCAGTCCACCCAGTACGACTCGGAAATTCAGATGACGGCCCGCTCCCGATTCGCCGTCGAAAGCGAATTGAGGTTGGCCATGGAAAACGATGGCCTTGATGTGTTCTATCAACCCATCATGGACAGCACCGGAACCCGGATAGAAAGCGCGGAAGCCCTGGTTCGCTGGCATCACCCCGACCGGGGCTGGCTTTCTCCTATCGAATTCCTGGATGTGGCCCGCAGCGCCGGCCTTATGTACCGGCTCGGCGAATGCGTCGTGGAGAGGGTGTGCCGCGACTGGCGGGCATGCCGCGCCAAAGGCATCAACCTGGCCACCATCTCGGTAAATCTGGCGCCGGAACAGGTCATGGTGAGCGGTTTACCGGGATTAATCCGCGACGTCTGCGGCAGCTACGCTATGCCCGTCAGTGCGCTTCAGTTCGAAGTGACCGAAGACGCCCTTCAGGGTGAGCTCCGGGTACTGAGCAGGGTTCTGGAAGATCTGGTGGATTCCGGCGCCATGCTGGCAATTGATGACTTTGGCACCGGATATTCATCCCTGGCCCGGCTGAAATGCCTGCCATTTTCCCGCATCAAGATTGACCGCTCGTTCATCAGGCACCTGCCGGACGATGACAACGACAGGGCCATAACCCTATCCACGATCGGCCTGGCCCGGGGCCTTGGCCTCTCCATCGTCGCGGAAGGTGTCGAGACGCAAGCCCACGAACGCTGGCTATTCGAAAACCATTGCGATTACCTTCAGGGATTTCGCTACAGCAAGCCGCTTCCCATTGAAGAGCTCACCCGGCGCTTCTACTCAACCGAGCCCCTCATCCTGAGCCATCAAAGGCACTGAAAGATAGACATAACCTGCTGAAAGCTCTGCTCAGGTTCCGACCGGATTAGGATGGATGCGCCCGTGGCCGGGTGCGCAAACTCGATTTGGGTGGCCGCAAGCATCAACCTCGCCTCCCCGAAACGCTCGGCGAAATACCGGTTGTGCCGGCCACGACCGTGATTGGCGTCGCCAATGATCGGGTGGCTGATGTGTTTCATGTGCCGGCGCAACTGGTGTTTCCGGCCAGTTTCCGGATACAGCTCGACAAGGGCATAGCGACTGGTGGGGTATCGCTCGATGGCCACTGGAATTTCGGTCGTCGCCAGCGTCCGGAAGTGCGTACGAGCCGCTCTGACCGGCTGCTCCACACCCTTCTGGCGGCGATCTTCAGGCTCTTCCCGGAGCGGGTGATCAATCTCGCCACGGGCGGCGGGCCAACCGCGCACCAGCGCGCGATAGGTTTTGCTCACCTCCCCCGCCATCATGGCCTGCCCCATCTTGCGGGCGGTGTCTGGATCCCTGGCAAAAACCAGTATGCCGGAGGTGGGGCGATCCAGCCTGTGCACCGGGTACACATGGTCTCCGTTATTGAGCGCCCGGGCGTACTGGAGGGCAAACTCGGTCTCGTGCCGGTCGATGGGGCTTCGATGCACCAGCAGGCCCGCGGGTTTGTGCACCACCAACAAAGCCTCATCTCGATATAGAACATCCAGCGGGTTCATGAACCGTCCCGAATTACCCGCTGCCTGATCCAGCCCCGAACGTTGCGGACGCGGGCCCCGGCGTTCTCCCCCAATACCAGCAGTGCCGGAGTCAGCAGCAGGGTCAGGAGCGTCGCAAACGCCAGTCCGCCGGCAATGGCGCTGGACAGCTGGGTCCACCACTGGGTAGACGGAGCGCCCAGACCCAGGGCCGGCGTCAGCAGATCCACGTTGACGCCCAGCACCATGGGCGTCAGCCCCAGTATCGTCGTGATTGCGGTCAGCAGTACCGGCCGCAGACGCAGGCAACCGGTTTCCAGCGCAGCCTCGAACGCCTCAAGTCCGTCTTTGCGCATCTGGTTGTAGGTATCGATCAGGATGATGTTGTTATTCACCACAATCCCCGCCAACGCAATGATGCCCATCCCCACCATGACGATGCCGAAAGACTGGCCGTTCAGCAGCAGCCCAAGCAAAACGCCGGCGGTGGACAGAAGAATGGCGGACAAAATCAGGAAGGTCTGGTACAGGGAATTGAATTGGGTTACCAGGATCAGCAGCATCATCGCCACCGCAACCATGAAGGCGCTGGCGAGGAAGTTTGAGGCCTGCTGCTGGTCCTCGTTCTCACCAGCGAACTTCACCGATACCCCTTCCGGCGGCTCCGGCATATCGGCCTGAAGACTGCTCAGCATTTCGTCAACCCGGCGGCCCGGCGCAAGCTCGGATTTGATGGTCACCGTCCGCTGACCATCAACACGGACGATGCTGTTGGTTTTATCGCCTGGCTCCAGATCCACAAACTGGGACAGCGGCACCTGGCCACGGCCGGTATTGATGGTCTGGCGTTGCAGGTGGTCCAGTTCGCGCCAATTGTTGGGCACCCTTACGGCAATATCCACCTCGTCCCGTACATCCTCCGGCCGGTAGGTAGCCAGAACCAGGCCATTGGTCACCAGGCGAACGGCACTGCCCACACTCAGCACATCGGTCGAGAAGCGGGCCGCCGCCTCGCGATCAACCTCCAGTCGCCATTCGATGCCGGGCAAACTCCGGTCATCCTCGATATCAACAAAGCCGCCCATGGTGTTCATGCGGTCCTCGATCTGATCCACGTACGCATTCAGCTCGCTGCTGTCTCGACTGCTGACCTGCAGCTCAATGGGCTTGCCTTCCGCCGGCCCACCTTCCTGCTCACGGAACTCCAGTTGTACCCCCGCAATATCATCCGTTCGCTTGCGAAACTCCTCCAGAATGGCGCTTGCAGGGCGGCGGCTATACCAGTCGGTAAACTGGAACTGCAGAACCCCGATGACATCCGGCGCCATCCGGTTGCCGGCACTGATCATGGACCGGGCGTACAGCGCATTCACCTCAGGCATGCCCTGAAGCCGCTGCTCCACCTCACGGACGATCAAATCCCGCTCCCGAATGGACAGGTCGCCCCGGGCCCGGATCTGAACCTGGGCCGAATCGGGCTCGACGCTGGGGAAAAACTCCACCCCAAAATTGAATTTGGCGTAAGCGACGTAGATCACCACGATGACGCCAAGAACGCCCAGCAAGGTCGTGCCCGGCTTTTTCAGTAGCACCGACAAGAGGTGCCGGTAGTGCTTCATCATTGCCCCGGTATCGTGGCGCTCTCGAGCGCGACGACCACCGCTGGCACCACCCAGCACCGGCAGGAATACCAGTGCCATGGCCAGGGACGCGGCCAGACAGATGATCACTGTCAGCGGCAGGAATTTCATGAACTCCCCGACCACGCCGGGCCAGAATAGCAACGGCACAAAAACCGCCAATGTGGTGGCGGTCGAGGCGATGATCGGCCACGCCATCCGGCTGGCCGCCTCCGCCCAAGCCGACCGGACCGTCTGCCCTTCAGACAGGTTACGATCCGCCAGTTCCGAAACCACGATGGCGCCGTCCACCAGCATCCCCGCCACCAGTATCAGACTGAACAGGACTACGATATTGAGGGTCAGTCCCAGGCCCCAGATCACCAGGATGCCGGTCAGGAAGGCACCGGGAATGGTCAGCCCGACCAGTATGGCAGAGCGGGGTCCCATGGCAGCAATCACCACAATGATGACCAGTACGATGGCCGTCAGCACGTTATTCAGCAGATCGCTGAGGATGTCCCGAACCTCGTCCGACTGATCCATGATGTAACGCACCTCCAGGGTATCCGGAAGCTGGGGGCGGGCCTGTTCGACCAGTTCCCGAACCTGGGCCACGGTTTCGATGATGTTGGCGCCAGTCCGTTTCGAGACTTCCAGCACCAGGGCCGGCTCGCCGTTGATACGGGCAAAGCCGGTGGGGTCCTTGAAGGTACGCTGCAACATGGCCACATCGCCGAAGGTCACCACGGTATCCCCGTCCACCTTCACCGGCATGGACATAACGTCCTCGATGGTCTCGATCACGCCCGGCACTTTCAGCGCCATGCGGCCGTTGCCGGTATCCAGGGAGCCTGCCGCCACCAGCTGGTTGTTGCGGGTCACCAGAGCCGCCAACTGATCAAAGTCGATGCCATAGCTTTCCAGCACCTGGGGATCAACCACCACTTCGAGGAGATCTTCCCGGTCACCGCCTATTTCAACTTCGAGCACTTCCGGGATGGCCTCGATGGCGTCCTGAAGCGCCCGTGCAACGGTAATCAGCTCCCGCTCGGACAAGGGGCCGGAGAGGCCAACGGACAGAACCGGAAAAAGCGACACATTGATTTCATTGACCCGGGGTTCATCCGCTTCTTCCGGCAGCTTGCTGCGCGCGGTGTCCACCTTTTCCCGGACATCTTGCAGGGCCTTGTCGGAATCGAAGCCGGCATCGAATTCCAGCATCACCGAGGCCGATCCCTCCGAGGCCCGGCCACGCATTTCCTTCACCCCCTCAAGGGAGCGAAGTTCCTGCTCCATGGGCCGGACCAGCAGACGCTCAGCATCCTCCGGGCTGATGCCGTCGAGGGTCATGGACACATAGATGATGGGGATGGTGATGTCCGGGTTGGCTTCCTTGGGGATGGTCTGAAACGCGGCAATGCCGCCCAGAATCAGAAACAGCAGCGTCAGCAGCGTGGTTCGGCTGCGATCCATGGCGGCAAAAATCAGCGTTCGCATTCGGCTCAGCCCCGGTCTTCAGCGGCGTCAACCGGGCGAACCTGCTCACCCACGTTGACAAACCCACCGCCGCGGGTGATCAGGCGGATTTCATCCGGCAGGCCGGTCACCCACGCGCCATTGGTGGCAACGCTGAGTAACTCGACGGTGCTGAACACCACCCGGTTTTCCCGGTTCACGTATTTCACTCCGGGTCGGCCGTCGTCCCCGAGCGACAGATAGGCCGGTGAGATGAACATGGCCTTCACCTCGGGCAGGGCAATCCGGAAACTCGCGCTACCGCCCGCTACCCGGCGAAGATCAGGATTCTCGACGGCAATCTCCACCGCAAAGCTCCGGGTCTCCGGATTGGCCGCGCTCGCCACAAAAGTGACAATGCCATCAAGCTGTTTGCCGTTCAGCAGATCCACCCTCACCCGCTGCCCCGGCGACACCTTGCCCGCGGACTGCTGAGGGATTTGCCCGGTGGCCTTGAGACGGTCAATGCGGACCAATTCGAACAGCGGGGAACCGACTTCGACCAGAGCGCCCTGGTCGACATCCCGCGCATTGATAATGCCATCAAAGGGTGCCTTGGGCGTCAGGTGGGCGACATCCAGTCTGGCCGCCGTCAGCTCGGCGTTCGCCGCCGCCAGCTCACTCTCGAGATTGAGCAGCTCGGACTGAGAGGCCAGGTTGTTCGAACGAAGCTTGCGGGCAGCAGCAAGCTCCGCCTCCAGGCTTCGCACCCGCGCCTGCCAGCGTTCGACAACAGTCCGGCGGCCATCATCGGACAATGTCAGCAGGGTGTCTCCTGACGTCACATGTTGGCCCAGGTCGACCTCAATTTTCTCCACCGTGCCCGCTACCCGGGCACTGATCATGACCGTGTGCCAGGGCTCCAGTTGCCCCTGAAGCAGCAGTCCCGGTTCGTGAAGACGGGCAATTAGCGACTCAACCTGAACACTGGTCAACTCCCGGTCGCCCTGCTCCTTCATCTCCGGAGCCGCCTCGCTCGCCACCTTGACGTCGCCGGTCGCCATCCACACCACCAGCGCGATAACGACCAGAAGCGACAACCCCAGGGAACCCCACTTTCCTTTACTCATGAAACGTTCGCCGTGCCTGAAAACCGTGATTGGGTCCGGAGAATTCAGGACCCGAGAAAAAAACCGGCAAGAAACGGTTGCAACCGGTTAAACGCGTGGGGTAGATTCTACACAGAAATATTTTACGAATTCAGAGCAGATTGTTCATTTTATGAATCTCAACGCAGTAATTGTCCTTGTGAAGCTTGTCCTGGTGGTCGTGGTACCGTCCGGGGGCTTTTGCGTGGACAAGCGGGTGAGATAGCAACAACCTGACAAAACACCAAAAAGCCCCCGGCACCGAAAGGTCCCGGGGGCTTTTTTTTGCAGCAATAAAAAGGGAAAAGACGACCATGAACGGCGCACAGCACATTCTCGACGCGTTCCATCGCCATGACATCCGCACTGTATTCGGCTACCCGGGCGGCTGCATCATGCCGCTATACGACGCACTGGTGGACGATGTCGGCACCGAGCACGTGCTGTGCCGCCACGAGCAAGGCTGCGCCCTGGCCGCCGACGGCTTTGCCCGCGCCAGCGGCCAGCTCGGAGTATGCATCGCCACCTCCGGCCCCGGCGCCACCAATCTGATTACCGGAGTCGCCAACGCCCACCGGGATTCCATACCCATGCTGGTGATTACCGGCCAGGTTCCTTCCGGCCTGATCGGGACGGATGCCTTCCAGGAAACCGATGTTCTGGGCATGACCCTGGGCATCGTCAAACACAGTTATCTGGTGGACAGCGCCGATGACCTGCCCACGATCATGGAAGAAGCCATACAACTGGCCCGGAGTGGCCGGCCAGGGCCGGTCTGGGTCGATATTCCCAAAGACATCCTGCTCACCGAGACCCTCGCTGAGGCCGCATCACAGGCAACGCCCGACCAGACGGACGATCCCGACCTGGCTGAAGCCCTGGCCATGCTGCGTGCCGCCCGCAAACCCCTCCTCTATAGCGGCGGCGGGGTGAGCCTGGCCCACGCCGAGACCAGTTTCCGGGCCTTTGCCGAGGTATCCGCCCTGCCCAGCGTTGTCACCCTCAAAGGGATCGGCAATAACGGCAAGCACAGTGCCCATCACCTCGGCATGCTGGGCATGCACGGCTCCCGGGCGGCCAACCGCGCGGTGGACGAATGCGACCTGTTGCTGATCATCGGCGCCCGTCTCGACGACCGCGCCACCGGCAAACTCGACGCCTTTGCCCCCAACGCCCGGATCATCCACATTGACGCCGATGCCGCGGAGATCAACAAACTGCGCACCGCAGACCTGGCCATTCGTGGCGACCTGACCAACATCCTTGCTTCACTCACCGAGGAACTGGCAACAACGCCACTGGCGATTTCCGACTGGCAGCATCAATGTCGAACCTGGAACACTACAGGCGGCTTCAGCACTGCCGACAACGAGGAGCCACTCGCCCCCATCACCGGGCCAGCGTTTGTCCGTCAATTATCCCGGATCACACCGGACAACACCGTTATCGCCTGCGACGTCGGCCAGCATCAAATGTGGGTGGCCCAGCACTACCAGTTTGATCACCCTCGCCACCACCTGTCGAGCGGCGGCCTCGGCACCATGGGCTTCGGCTTGCCCGCCGCCATTGGTGCCCAGTTTGCCGATCGCAAAGGCAC
This sequence comes from Marinobacter sp. F4206, assembly GCF_019392195.1. Taxonomy (NCBI): domain Bacteria; kingdom Pseudomonadati; phylum Pseudomonadota; class Gammaproteobacteria; order Pseudomonadales; family Marinobacteraceae; genus Marinobacter; species Marinobacter liaoningensis. Next base: position 388,652 of record NZ_JAHXKI010000003.1, on the reverse strand, counting down.
GGTCATCAACGTCGCGGGCGACGGCTCCTTCATGATGAACGCTCAGGAACTCGCGACCATCCGCCGCTATGACCTGCCCGTAAAAATGATCATCCTCGACAACCAGTGCCTGGGCATGGTCCGCCAGCAGCAGGAACTGTTCTACAACAACCGGGAAAGCCAGATCGATCTGGATGACAACCCGGACTTCGTAGCCATGGCACGGGCCTTCGACATTCCCGCCCTGCACATCGAACGCACCGACCAGATCCGCCGTGGCATCGAAACCATCCTTGCGTACGACGGCCCGATGCTGCTGCACGTCGCCATCGCCCGGGAAGAGAATGTCTGGCCCATCGTCAAACCCGGTGCCAGCAACCGCGACATGATCGACGAATCCCAGCGCACCGCCAAACCGAACAAGGAGCACGTTGCATGAACCCTCAACCTTACACCGGCACGCCCAGCTATACCCTCACCTGCCAGATGAATCACGAAGCGGCGGCCATGGAACGTTTGTGTCAGGTCATCCGGATTCGCGGCTTCCGGATTGCGAAGATGGCGGTGGAATCAATAGGCGATGAGCTGGAAATCGCACTCACTCTGGAGGGCTCAAGACCCATCGCCATGCTCAAATCCCAGCTGGAAAAGCTGCACACGGTGGGGGAAGTCATGCTCGGAGTGCAGGAGATACCACAGTCAAAAACCGCCTAGCAGCGGTACAACAGACCTATCTGCGCCGTCGATCGGGCGTGGGGAGGGATGCTTTTCTGCCGGGAAAAGCTGTCTGAGCGCAGCGAGTTCTTTTCCCACAAGAAAAACATCCCTCCCCGCGCCCAGGCACCATCAGATAAAGAAGGTTACCAGGATTTGTAGGGCAGGAACTTCCCGTTCATGGTGACGACAACGCGATCGCCCTTCGGATTCTCCTCCTTCTCGACGTCCATGGTGAAATCGATGGCACTCATGATGCCGTCGCCGAATTTCTCGTGGATGAGCTCTTTCATGGTGTCACCGTAAACACCCACCACCTCGTACAAGCGATAGATCAGTGGATCCTGTGGAACGGCTCCGTCCCAGGCTTTCTTTGGACAAACCTGCAGAGCTTCTGCCACCGGCTTATCCAAGCCGAGAAACTCACACAGAGCGAAGGCTTTATCTTCGCTGAGGCTGTTCATACCCAGAGCCGCCGAAGTGGTAAACACCGGGGACAGGCCGATGGTCTCGGCGATGGCTTCCCAGGTCACTCCCTTGGAGAATTTCGCTTCCAGGATTTTTGCGGTCATCAGTTCTTTGTGCATCATGGCGGTTTCCTCTCTTGGCTTTTAACGTCAGACATTCGCCGCGCGAACGGCAGTTTCGGATTCGGATCCGGCAGACGCCGGATTTGCCTGGGCAACGCCCTTGGCAGGTTCAACAACTTTCGGAGTGCCGTCTTTTTCAGGCAGGGCCCCTCCACTTCTATTGACCAGGAAGTCCACCAGGTAGTCCCGGGTTTTGTGGTAAGCGGGATTCTGGAATATCGTGGCCCGTGCCCGAGGGTGCGGAATGTCTACCTTCACGCTTTCAGCGATGCGGGCATTGGGGCCATTGGACATCAGGAAGATTCGATCGGAGAGCAGGATCGCCTCGTCCACATCGTGGGTGATCATAAATACGGTCTGGCGGGTTTCTTCCCAGATCTTTACCAGCTCGTCCTGGATTACGCCCCGGGTGAGCGCGTCCAGCGCGCCAAACGGTTCGTCCAGCAGAAGAAGTTCCGGCTGAGTGGCAAAAGCCCGGGCGATACTGACCCGCTGACGCATACCACCAGAGAGCTGTGACGGTTTGCGGTCGAGCGCGTGGTCCAGACCCACCATTTTCAGGTAGCGTTCGCTGTGCTCTTTAACTTCCTCCTTGGACCACTTTGGCCAGCGGGCACGCACTGCGAAAACGATGTTGTTCACCGTGGTTTTCCAGGGCAGCAGGCTGTAATTCTGGAACACTACACCTCGCTCAAGCCCTGGCCCCTGTATTTCTTTACCGTTCATTACCACGTTGCCGGCGCTGGCTTCGTCCAGGCCTGCCAGCACGTTTAGAATGGTGGATTTGCCGCAACCAGAGTGGCCGATGATGCAGACGAATTCGCCTTTCTCCAGGGCAAAGCGGATATCTTCGAAGACGGTCAGCTCACCGCCCTGCCCGTCTGAATAGACTTTGGACAGGCCATCTACTTCGAGGAATGACTTACTCATAACAGGTCTCCATTCGGAGGGTTGGGACCGGCACCGGTTGGCCGGTAGCCGGACCACTCATTCTTTGTATTCCACCAGCTTCTGGGCCTTGCCCAAGGCCAGGTCGAGCAGCATGCCCACCACCCCGATCATCAGAATGGAGAAGATCACACTCGCCAGATCCAGGTTGTTCCATTCGTTCCACACGTAGTAGCCGATGCCAGTACCACCCACGAGCATTTCCGCGGCAACAATGACCAGCCAGGCAATGCCGATAGAGATGCGCATACCGGTGAGGATCGTCGGCGCGGCCGCTGGCAGAATCACCGTTATGGCGGTACGAAGTGGCCCGAGTTCGTGGGTGCGAGCAACGTTCACCCAGTCCTGTCTCACATTCGCAACGCCGAACGCGGTATTCAGTAACATCGGCCAGATCGAACAGATAAAGATCACGAAAATGGCGGACGCGTCAGAATCCTGAATGATGAACAGGGCCAGCGGCATCCAAGCCAGTGGCGAGATGGGGCGCAGCAGCTGAATGTACGGGTTCAGAGCTTTGTACATCAGTGGCGACATACCGATCAGGAAGCCGATTGGCAATGCGATAGCCATTGCCGCAAGGTAACCGGTCAGCACCCGGTAAACCGAATAGGCCAGCTGGATACCAATACCCTTGTCATTCGCGCCGGCATCATAGAACGGGTTAGACAGCTCTTCCCACGCCAGCTTGAGGACCGCGGAAGGGGGCGGCACTCGGGATTCCTGGTCGGCACCACCCATCAACATTTCGTACTCGCTCATTCCGGTCTCAGCCTCTGGGGGCTGGGTTGCCATTTCCCAGAGCCCCAGAGCCAAAACCAGGAACGAAACCGACAGCAGCGCTGCCCGAACGTTCAAGGAGGCCATGTTTACACCCTCCCGATATCGAAGCTGCGTGCATACTCTTCCGCACGATCCGAATCGAACGTCTTGCCCATGATGGTGTGGGTCTTGTAAGTCCTGTCAGGGGCGGTATAACCCAACTCTTCCATAATCTTGCCGGTCTCGCCCGCCAGGTAGACCTGCTCGGCGATGCCTTTGTAGTCCACATCACCTTCAATGTAGCCCCAGCGTTTCATCTGGGTGAGGATCCACACGCCCATGGAGTGCCACGGGAATGGATCGAAATCGATACGGTCCGGAACATTCTTCACTTCGCCCAGGCCGTCTGCGTAATAGCCGGTAAGCACTTGCTGAATTACCGGTGCCGGCTGATTCAGGTAGTTCTTGGGTGCAATAACCTCGGAAATTTCCTTGCGGTTGTCCGGGTTATTGGAGTACTGGGTTGCGTCGATGATCGCGCGCAGCAAGGCACCGTAGGTGTTCGGATTCTGGGTGGCAAACTTCTGGCTACAAGCAAAGGCACAGCACGGGTGCCCTTCCCAGATATCCTTGGTAAGCATATGAATGAACCCGACCTTTTCCCATACCGCACGCTGGTTAAACGGATCTGGTGAAAGGTAACCGTCCAGGTTGCCGGCACGCAGGTTAGCGACCATCTCGGGTGGCGGAACCACTCGAATCTGCACGTCTTTGTCCGGGTCGATACCGTTTTCGGCCAAGTAATAACGCAACAGGAAGTTATGCATGGAGTATTCGAACGGCACACCGAACTTGAAGCCTTTCCACTGCTTAGGATCCCGTTTGTCCTTATGATCCACGTGCAGGACAATGGCCTGCCCATTGATGTTCTCAACCGCCGGCATAATGAACGGCTCCGGTGTGGAGCCGGCGCCCATAGACATGGCCAGGGGCATGGGAGTGAGCATGTGGGAAGCGTCATACTCTCCAGCAAGGGACTTGTCCCGGGCTACGGCCCAACCTGCGGTCTTGGTCACGGTGACATCCAGGCCGTAACGCTCATAGAAACCCATGGGGTGCGCCATAATGATTGGCGTCGCGCAGGTGATCGGAACAAATCCGACGTTCAACTTGGTTTTTTCGAGCTTACCGAGCGATTCCTTCACGGCCGCCTTGGCCTTATCCAGAGGAAAGACGCTTCCCAACAAGGCCGCTGCACTGCCTGCCCCCATCATCTTCATGAAGCTTCGGCGGCTATGGTCATTATGGCCGAACACCGAGCGGACGACGGCGCTTTCAATGGCCCGGTCCATCATGGCCTCGGAATCCATGGCGGCTTCTGAGGCAATTGCGTCCCGGCTCTGTGATTGCTGAAGATTCAGGGACACCGACGGCGTTTCCTGCCCGAGTTTGCATTCCGGGCATCCGCAGGTTTTTGCGTGAATCAGAGACTGGTCACCGTTAAACGGATTGCCAAGGCTTTTCGTGGTCATGGGGCACTCTCCCTACTCTCAAATTGTTTATGCACTCTCACGGTGCAAAAAAGGAGCATCTCAAGTCCGGCACTGAAACATCAGAGAACGGGCAGGGGCTTCTTATAGAGCTATCGCAGGGTTCGTGCCAAGTCTTGAAAAACATCTAAGGCTTTATTTTATAACGCCTTTTTCTAAAGTAGTGAGTGTCGCCTTTGCTACGATATTTCGTGTTTCACGATTTTTCGTATCTCAGACTACGATTTTTCGTCGTTGGCATAAGATTTGTTGTGTTCTTTTTGAACTACTCAGGACATTGCCATGAATCCCGACGCCATAGATGCCTTCGATACCGCCAACTGGATTGATCATTTGCCGGAGGCCGCCCTGCTGGTAGACGCCAGCCGGGACCTGATTCTGGCGGCCAACAGTTCTATGGGCCGGATGATCGGCACGGATAGGCAGTCACTTAAAGGCACACCCTGCACCCGCCTGTTCACCGATCAACGCCCACAACTGATTGCCTTTACGGAAGAGACACTGTTCCGAAGCCACGGCTGGAGCCGGGACTTTATTCTCCAGCACCGGGATGGCCACACGGTTGAGCTGGAAATCTCTTCTTCCCGGGTCGGGGAAGCGGAATCCCAGAGCATATTGCTGCTGCTTCGAGACCGGCAACAACTTCGTACCCTGCGCGAACGGCACGATGCCAACCACTACCACCGGGGCGGTCTGCTGGAATGGCGGCGAGTCGAAGAGCTGTTCAAAGACATGGAGCGTGAGAACCAGCTTATCCTGCATGCGGTGGGAGAAGGCATCTACGGCGTGGATGCGGAAGGGCGAGGCACCTTCGCAAATCCCGCTGCCGAACGAATGCTGGGCTGGCGAATGGACGAACTCATGGGCCGGGTTCTACATCGGGTTGTACACCACTCCCACGCGGACGGGAGCCTTTACCCTCTGAAGGACTGCCCAATTTACGCAGCCTTCCGGGATGCCAGCGTAAAGCGCGTCGGCGAAGACTGGTTCTGGCGGAAGGACGGCAGCGGCTTTGCCGTGGAGTACACCAGCACGCCCATTCTCGATAACGGACATCCGGTAGGTGCTGTGGTGGTGTTCCGCGACATCTCGGCCCGCCAGGAAGCCCGGAAAGAACTGCAGAACGCGCTGGAGGAAGTGAAGAGCCTGAAGCACCGCCTGGAAATGGAAAACGCCTACCTGCAGGAAGAACTTAGCGCCGAACACCATTTTCACGAGCTGGTGGGGCAGAGTGAAGCAATCAAGGGCATCGCCCGACGCATCGGGCTGGTCGCACCCACCGATGCCAACGTGCTGGTGACCGGGGAGTCAGGCACCGGCAAAGAACTGATTGCACGGGCCATCCACCAGGCCAGCGATCGCCGGGACCGGCCAATGATTCGGGTGAACTGCGCGGCGATCCCGAAAGATCTGTTTGAAAGCGAGTTCTTCGGCCACATCAAGGGCGCCTTCACCGGAGCGGTGAGCGACCGTACAGGCCGCTTCGAACTGGCCGATGGAGGCACTCTGTTTCTGGACGAAGTCGGTGAGATTCCACTGGAGCTCCAGGGCAAACTGCTGCGAGTCTTGCAGGACCAGCAGTTTGAGCGGGTGGGCGAAAACCGCACCCGAGCGGTCAATGTCCGGGTGATTGCCGCCACCAACCGGGACCTGAAATCGGAAATCCAAGCCAAGACATTTCGGGAGGACCTATACTTCCGCCTGAATGTCTTCCCCATCGAATCGGTGCCCCTACGCCGGCGTCTGGAGGATATCCCCATCCTCGCCCAGGAATTCCTTAGCCGGGCCTGCCAGAAGTTCAACCGGCCCACCCTTGTATTGCGAGAACGAGACGTGGAAACCCTGAAGGCCTACCCCTGGCCGGGCAATGTGCGGGAGCTGGAAAACGTGATCGAGCGACAGGTAATCACCGCAAACGGCTGCCTTGATCTGGACCTGCCGGGACAGGATTCCCCGGCCAGAGCACCAGCGGCATCAACACCGCCGCCCAGGCACTTCAACGGCGAGCTGATGACCGAGCAGGAATTGAGGGACCTGGAGAAAAAGAACCTGACGCAGGCCCTGACCATGAGCAATGGCAGGGTATTCGGCGATGACGGCGCGGCGACCTTGCTGGGCGTCAAACCGACCACCCTGGCCTCAAGACTGAAAAAGCTAAAGATCGAACCGCTTCGATTCCGGTCAAAGAATCATTAACTCTGTAAACCCGTCATGATAAATCCACCGGCCACCCCGCAAGCCCGCCCCACAGCAAGGCAGGCTACATTGAGCAGCGATCTCCCAAATCAGATCAGTTCAATGGCCACGGCAGTGCCTTCGCCCCCGCCAATGCAGAGAGACGCCACACCACGCTTCAGGCCACGCTGTTTAAGCGCATTGATCAGGGTCACGATGATCCGTGAGCCTGAGGAACCAATCGGATGACCCAGGGCACAAGCGCCACCGTGCACGTTGACCTTTTCTGCGGGCAGGCCAAGTTCGTTGATCGCAGCGAGGGTTACCACCGCAAAGGCCTCATTGATCTCGAACAAGTCCACGTCGTCCACCGACCACTCGGCCTTCTTCAGGACCTTCTCGATGGCGCCAATAGGAGCCAGAGTGAATTCGGACGGCAGGCGCGCGTGGGTAGCATGGGCCACAATCCGCGCCTGCGGAACGAGACCGCGGGCATCGGCCTCAGCGGCCGAAGTCAGCACCAGGGCCGAGGCACCGTCGCTGATGGAGCTGGAATTGGCCGCCGTCACCGAGCCGTCTTTGGCAAACGCCGGCTTCAGGTTGGGAATCTTTTCCGGCCTGGCATTACCCGGCTGCTCGTCGATGTCCACCAGGGTGTCGCCACCGCGGCCAGCGACACTCACGGGGACAATCTCGTCCTTGAACCAGCCATTCTCAATGGCGGCCAGGGACTTCTGCAGTGAACCGATGGCAAACTCGTCCATGGCCTGCCGGCTGATGTCGTACTTGTCGGCCGTGCGCTGGGCAAAGACACCCATCAGGCCACCTTCGTAGGCATCCTCAAGGCCATCCAGAAACATGCTGTCGAGCACCTGGCCATGGCCCATGCGCATGCCGGCGCGCGCTTTGGGCAGCAGGTACGGCGCCTGGCTCATGTTCTCCATACCGCCGGCAATCATGATGTTGTTGGTCCCGGCCTTGATCTGGTCGTGCGCCATGATCACCGCCTGCATGCCGGAGCCGCACATTTTGTTGATGGTGGTGCAGCCGGAACTGTCCGGAATGCCGGAGGCGCGAGAGGCTTGACGGGCAGGCGCCTGCCCGAGGCCCGCGGGCAAAACGCAGCCCATGATCACTTCCTGGATGTCTGCGGGTTGCAGGCCCGAGCGCTCAATGGCGGCCTTGATGGATTCCGCACCCAGTTGCGGGGAACGGACCGAGCTGAGCGAGCCCATCATGCCGCCCATGGGAGTCCGGGCCGAACCAGCAATCACTACACTGTTGTCACTCATGATTTTTCCTCTCTAACCAATCAGCCCTTGCCCAAAACGGACCGGGCAATAATTTCTTTCATCACTTCCGAGGTGCCGCCATAAATGCGCTGCACCCTGGCATCGATGAAGTTCCGGGAAATCGGGTATTCGGTGGTGTAGCCATAGCCGCCAAACAGCTGCAGGCAGCCATCGGCCACCCGACACTGCATCTCCGTGGCGCTGTACTTGGCCATGGAGGCGGTCGGTGCATCCAGCTCGCCAAGGTCGTACTGGTCGATGCACTGGTCCACGAACGCCTTGTTCACCCGGTAGTCGGTTTCCATTCGGGCAATTTCGAAGCGGGTATTCTGCAACTGGGCCAGCTTCTGACCGAACAGTTCCCGCTCCTGAGCGTAAGCAATGGTCAGGTCCAGGGAGCCCCGGGCAGCGGCAACACCAAGGGCGCCAATCACCAGGCGTTCACGGGGCAATTCGCGCATCAGGTACATGAAACCCTGTCCTTCCTCACCGAGCAGCGCGGACGAGGGAATGCGCATGTCGGAGAAGAACAGCTCGGAGGTGTCTCCGGAATGTTGGCCTATCTTGTCCAGATTCCGACCCTTGCTGTACCCCGGCAACGAGGTGTCCACCAGGAAGAGGCTGATGCCCCGCGCTCCGGCTTTCGGGTCGGTCTTGGCCGCGACAATCACCATATCGGCATGCTGACCGTTGGTGATGAAGGTCTTGGAGCCGTTGAGGATGTAATCGTCGCCGTCTTTCACCGCGCTGGTGCGGATCGCCTGCAGGTCGCTGCCCGCGCCGGGCTCGGTCATGGCAATGGCGCCCACGGCTTCACCGGAGACCAGCTTTGGCAACCACTGCTGACGCTGCTCATCATTGCCCATGTGGCTCAGATAAGGCGCAACGATGTCCGAATGCACCATCACGTTGGTGGACAGCGCACCGAAGCCCAGTCGTGCCAGCTCTTCGCCCACCACCACAGAGAACTGGAAAGGTGCGCCAATGCCGCCACAGTCCTCGGGCACATCGACGCAAAGCATCCCGGCATCACCCAGGGTGTTCCAGAGTTCGCGGGGCACCAGCCCGGTTTTTTCCCAGGCTTCGTAATGCGGCGCCACTTCCTTTTCCAGGACCTTGATCACCGACTCCCGGAACATCGCCAGTTCTTCTTTATCAACAGACACGGTCATGTATGTCTCCTGCAATTGAATGCTTCACTTCGGCGCCATGCGCAGGGCACAGTCCAGACGAACCACTTCACCGTTGAGAATCGGATTGCGGACCATCTGGTCCACCATCATGCCGAACTCCTCCGGCTTGCCGAGACGCTTCGGGAAAGGCAGCGTGGCCGCCAGGCTTTCCTGAACCTCTTCGGGCATACCCGCCATCATGGGGGTCATGAACAGGCCCGGCGCAATCGTATTTACACGGATGCCCTCACGAGCCAGCTCACGGGCGGACTGCAGGGTCAGTGAGACCACCCCGCCCTTGGACGCACTGTAGGCCGCCTGGCCGATCTGGCCTTCGTAGGCCGCCACCGACGCGGTGTTGATGATGACACCACGCTCACCTTCTGCGTTGGGTTCACGCTGGGCCATATCGGCCGCCGCCAGCCTCAGGATGTTGAAGGTCCCAATCAGGTTGACCTGAATAACCTTGCTGAAGTTCTCCAGCGGCATCACACCTTCGCGACCCAGAATTTTCGAGGCCGGGGCAATGCCCGCGCAGCTTACCGCCACGCCGCAGGGGCCATGGGCTTCCCGCGCCGCAGTGATCGCCGCTTCGGCACTGTCCGCAGAAGTCACATCGCAGTGCAGGAAAATGCCGCCGATCTCTGCAGCCACCTTCTCACCCTGCTCTTTCTGCACATCCAGGATCGCCACCTTGCAGCCAGCCGCCGCCAGCGCACGGGCCGCGCCTTCGCCAAGTCCTGATGCTCCGCCTGTTACAATGGCCGCCACATTTTTGAATTCCATCGTTTACTCCTGCTCTAAAGACACTTTTTGTTCGAAATCTGACCGTAAAAGCACTTTACGTTTACGTAAACTTTATCTAACCTAAGTCGAAAAAGGAATTCTCCATGATGAAAAAAGAAACCTACAGCATCAGCGAACTCGCCAAGGAGTTCGACGTGACGACCCGGAGCATCCGTTTCTACGAGGATCAGGAACTGCTCAAGCCCACCCGGCGCGGGCAAACGCGGATATTCAGCTCCAAGGATCGCGTTCGGCTGAAGCTGATCCTTCGGGGTAAACGCATGGGGTTCTCACTGGCGGAAACCAAAGAACTCTTTGACCTGTGGGACGAAACCCTCAGCGGTAACGAAAAGCAGCTGCTGCTGATGCTGGAAACCCTGAGCCGAAAACGCGCCCAGCTGGAACAGCAGAAGAACGACATTGCGCAGGCAGAAATGGAAATGGACACCGCCGAGGCGCGGTGCCGGGAAGCGCTGGCAGACCTGCAGACAAGAAAAAAAGAACAGCAGGTGTCAGCCAACGAAGAAGAGACGACAACCGCCGAACAGCGATGAACCCGCAAGGCATCTACCCTGCCCTGCGCCATGGCTGTCCGGTTATGAATCCTCGTAAGCCAGAGATCCAAATAAAAGGTAACCGACATGAAATCACAGTACTCAGAGCTCAACTTCGGCCTTGGTGAAACCCTCGATATGCTGCGCGAGCAGATCAATGGCTTCGCCGCCTCCGAAATCGCCCCGCGCGCCGAAGAAATCGACCGCAACAACGAGTTTCCCATGGACCTCTGGCGCAAGATGGGTGACATGGGCCTGTTGGGCATTACCGTAGCCGAGGAATACGGCGGCTCCGATATGGGGTACCTCGCCCATGTGATTGCCATGGAAGAAATCAGCCGTGCCTCGGCCTCGGTTGGCCTGTCTTACGGTGCACACTCCAACCTGTGCGTGAACCAGATTCACCGTAACGGTACCGAAGAGCAGAAGCAGAAATACCTGCCCAAGCTGGTCAGCGGTGAACACGTTGGTGCCCTGGCCATGTCCGAGCCCAACGCCGGCTCCGACGTCATCTCCATGAAACTGTCGGCCCGAGACGAAGGCGATCACTTCGTACTGAACGGCAACAAGATGTGGATCACCAACGGCCCAGACGCCCATACCTACGTGATCTACGCCAAAACCGACACCCAGGCCGGCTCCAGAGGCGTGACCGCCTTTATCGTCGAACGCGACTACCCGGGCTTCAGCCGCCACCAGAAGCTCGACAAACTCGGCATGCGCGGCTCCAACACCTGCGAACTGGTCTTTGAAGACTGCAAGGTGCCCCGCGAAAACATCCTGGGCGGCGAAGGCAATGGCGCCAAGGTACTGATGAGCGGCCTGGACTACGAGCGCCTGGTTCTGTCCGGCGGCCCTCTGGGCATTATGCAGGCGGCCCTCGACGTAACCGTCCCATACATCCGCGAGCGCAAGCAGTTCGGCCAGGCCATCGGCGAGTTCGAACTGGTGCAGGGCAAAGTGGCGGACATGTACACCTGGATGAACACAGCCAAGTCCTACGTCTACATGGTGGCCATGTCCGCTGATCGCGGCGAAACCACTCGCAAAGACGCCGCCGGCGCCATCCTCTACTCCGCCGAAATGGCGACCAAGCTTGCCCTGGACGCCATCCAGCTGCTCGGCGGTAACGGCTACATCAACGAGTACCCGACAGGTCGCCTGCTGCGTGACGCCAAACTCTATGAAATCGGCGCGGGTACTTCCGAGATCCGCCGCATGCTGATCGGTCGTGAGCTGTTCCTGAACAAGTAAGAACAAAGCACCAGGAAGCCAGTACCCAAGTATGACGAGGGTCTGACGGGGTGGCACTTCGGGAATGTTGGAGGCCAAGGATGGCCGGAAACAAGCGCACATGGACGTGCTCGTAGCGGTTCCCGAAGTGCCGCCCCGGCAGGCCCGACACACGGACTAGATGCCCTATGACAACACTCCAAAGTAAAATCAATCCAAGGTCGGAAGAATTCCAGGCCAACCAGGAAGCCATGGCGCAAGCCGTTGCGGACCTGCGGGACAAGGTATCCACCATCCAGCAGGGCGGCGGCCCCTCCTACCAGGAACGCCACATCGCCCGCGGCAAACTGCTGCCCAGAGAGCGCATCAACCGCCTACTGGACGACGGCTCCCCGTTCCTGGAAATCGGCCAGTTCGCCGCGTACAACGTCTACGGCGAAGAAGTACCGGCGGCGGGCGTGATTGCCGGCGTTGGCCGGGTCTCCGGCACCGAGTGCATGATCATCGCCAACGACGCCACCGTTAAGGGCGGTAGTTACTACCCACTGACCGTCAAGAAGCACCTGCGGGCCCAGGAAATTGCCCTGGAAAACCGCCTCCCGTGCATCTACCTGGTGGACTCCGGCGGCGCCAACCTGCCCCGCCAGGACGAAGTCTTCCCGGACCGGGACCACTTCGGCCGCATCTTCTACAACCAGGCGCGCATGTCTGCCGACGACATCCCGCAGATCGCCGTGGTCATGGGCCTGTGCACCGCCGGTGGCGCCTACGTGCCGGCCATGGCCGACGAATCCATCATCGTGCGCAACCAGGGCACCATCTTCCTGGCCGGCCCGCCGCTGGTGAAAGCGGCCACCGGTGAAGTGGTCAGCGCCGAAGACCTCGGTGGCGCTGACGTGCACTGCAAAATCTCCGGTGTTGCCGACCACTACGCGGAAAACGACGCCCACGCCCTGGAAATCGCCCGCCGCAGCATCTCCAACCTGAACCGCCGCAAGCCGGCCGATGTGGAGATCCGCAAGCCCAGGGCACCGCTGTACGACGCCGAAGAGATCTACGGCATCGTCGGCACCGACCTGCGCAAACAGTTCGACGTGCGTGACGTGATCGCCCGCATCGTCGACGGTTCCGAGTTCGACGAATTCAAACGCTATTACGGCCAGACCCTGGTAACCGGCTTCGCCCACATCCACGGCTACCCGGTCGGGATCATCGCCAACAATGGCATCCTGTTCAGCGAAGCCGCCCAGAAAGGCGCCCACTTCATCGAACTGTGCTGCCAGCGCAACATCCCGCTGCTGTTCCTGCAGAACATCACCGGCTTCATGGTCGGCCAGAAGTACGAGGCCGAAGGCATCGCCAAGCACGGCGCCAAGATGGTCATGGCCGTGGCCTGCGCCAACGTGCCCAAGATCACCGTGCTGATTGGCGGCAGCTTCGGCGCCGGCAACTACGGCATGTGTGGCCGCGCGTACAGCCCGGACTTCCTGTGGATGTGGCCGAACGCGCGTATTTCGGTCATGGGTGGCGAACAGGCCGCCGGCGTACTGGCCCAGGTCAAACGCGAAGGCATGGAGCGCAAGGGCGAGGAGTGGAGTACCGAGGAAGAGACCAAGTTCAAGCAACCGGTAATCGACAAGTACGAAGAGCAGGGCCACCCCTACTACGCCAGCGCCCGACTCTGGGACGACGGCGTGATCGACCCGGCTCAGACCCGGGAAGTGGTTGCCCTCAGCCTCTCCGCCACCCTTAACCGACCCGCGAAGCCTACGCGCTTCGGCGTGTTCCGGATGTAATCGGGAGACCTGCCATGACAGAACAAGAAACTGCGGTTCTGCTCAAGCGCCGCGCCGAAGGTATCACCGAAGTGGTGCTGAACCGCCCGGACAAACGCAATGCGTTTGACGACGTGATCATCCAGCAGTTGATCAATGCGCTGACCGAAGTCAACGACGACGCGGACACCAAAGTGGTCATCCTGCGCTCCGAGGGCAAGCACTTCTCCGCCGGCGCAGACCTTGGCTGGATGCGCCGCATGGCCGACAACACCCGGCAGGAAAACCTGGACGATTCCCGGGAATTGGCCCGGCTGATGAACGTGCTGAACCACCTGTCCAAGCCGGTCATTGGCCTGGTGCAGGGTGCCGCGTTTGGCGGCGCGGTGGGCCTCGCCGCCTGCTGCGACATTGTCATCGCCACCGAAAAATCCAGCTTCTGCCTGAGCGAAGTGAAACTGGGCCTCATTCCGGCGGTGATCAGCCCTTACGTGGTGCGTGCCATCGGCGAACGCCAGGCCCGCCGGTATTTCATCTCTGCCGAGGTGTTCACTGCTCGGCAGGCCGAAGAATATGGCCTGGTCCACATCGTTTGCGACGATGTCGAGGCCATGGAGGCGCGCTGTAACGGGATGCTGGAGCAGCTCGCTCTGAACGGTCCGGAAGCCATGAAAGCTGCCAAGGATCTGGTGTTCGCCGTCAGCCATAAGCCAATCAATGACACCGTGATTGACGACACAGCACACCGCATCGCCGACACTCGCGTGGGCGAAGAAGGGCAGGAAGGTTTGAGTGCCTTCCTGAACAAGCGCCGCGCCAACTGGATTCCGGAGAACAAGTGACATGTTCAGCAAAATACTGATCGCCAACCGGGGCGAAATCGCCTGCCGGATCATACAGACCGCCCACCGTATGGGTATCCGTTGCGTTGCCGTGTATTCAGACGCGGACGCCAACGCTCGCCATGTTGCCATGGCCGACGAAGCGTTCCACATTGGCCCCGCCCCAAGCTCCGAGAGCTACCTGCGGGCCGAGAAAATCATCGAGATCGCCAAGGAGAGCGGTGCCCAGGCCATCCACCCGGGCTATGGCTTCCTGTCGGAGAACACCGAATTTGCGGAGGCCTGCGAAGCCAACGACCTGGTGTTTATCGGCCCGCCCTCTTCCGCCATCGCGGCCATGGGTTCCAAGTCCGCCGCCAAGGCCATCATGGAAAAGGCCGGCGTACCACTGGTGCCGGGCTACCACGGCGACGACCAGTCGCCGGAAACCCTGCGCACCGAAGCTGAAAAATGCGGCTTCCCTCTGCTGCTGAAGGCCGTGGCCGGTGGGGGCGGTAAAGGCATGCGCGTGGTCGAAAACATGGGCGAGTTTGACGACGCCCTGGCTGCCGCAAAACGGGAAGCCCAGAACGCCTTCGGCAACCCGGACATGTTGATCGAACGCTACCTGACCCAGCCACGCCACGTGGAAATCCAGGTATTCTGTGATCAGGATGGCGAGGGTGTGTACCTGGCCGAGCGGGACTGCTCCGTGCAGCGCCGGCACCAGAAGGTGCTGGAAGAAGCACCAGCCCCGGGCCTGAGCGAGAAAACCCGCAAGGCCATGGGTGAAGCTGCCGTGCGCGCAGCCCAGGCCATCAACTACGTGGGTGCCGGTACCGTCGAATTCCTCTACGACGTGGACGGATCGTTCTTCTTCATGGAGATGAACACTCGCCTGCAGGTCGAGCACCCGGTCACCGAAATGGTGACCGGCCAGGATCTGGTGGAATGGCAGCTGAAAATCGCCTGGGGCGAATCGTTGCCGCTGGCCCAGTCCGAGGTAAAAACCCGCGGCCATGCCCTGGAAGCCCGTATCTATGCCGAGGACCCGGACCACGACTTCCTGCCGGCCACCGGGCATCTGCGTTACCTGAGCACCCCCGATGAAAGCGCCCATGTGCGCGTCGATACCGGCGTGACCGAAGGCGACGACATCAGCATTCATTACGACCCCATGATTGCAAAGCTGATCGTGTGGGACGAGACCCGGGACCAGGCCATCAACCGCATGGTCCAGGCACTGGAGAACTACCGCATCGCCGGAGTGAAGACCAACATCCGCTTCCTGCATGCGCTGGCCGATGCCCAGCCGTTCCGGGAGGAGGACCTGACCACCGGCTTTATCGATAGCCATCGGGATCTGCTGTTCCCGAAGTCCAAGCTCGACACCCACAAGGCCCTGGTACTGGCCGCAGGCTTTGTTCTGGAAGAGCGCAAATCCAGCGAGCCGGCGTCCACCGATCCGTGGTCTCCGTTTGGCCGCCGCAACAGCTGGCGCATGAACTCGGAATACGCCCAGCCGCTGCAACTGCAGGTCGGCGAGGAGATTCACGACCTCAAGATTCTCGAGCGGGACGACCGTTACCAGGTGTTCGTCGGCGACAGTGTCTACAACCTGACTGCCCGACTGGACGACGATTACCTCCAGGCCGTCATCAACGGCCACCGGATCAGCGTGCACGGCAACCTTCACAAGGACCAGCTGGTGCTGTTCTACGAGGGCGATACCTTCCAATGCAGTATCTATCGTGAGACCTACGGGTTCGAGGACATGGCCGGCGAAGGCAGCCTGGAGGCACCAATGAACGGTGCCATCGTTGCCGTGCAGGCCAAGGTCGGCGACCAGGTAACCGCCGGTCAGACCCTGGTCATCATGGAGGCCATGAAGATGGAGCATGCCATCAAGGCCCCGGCCGACGGCACCGTCAGCGAGATTTTCTTCGCCGAAGGCGACCAGGTCTCTGAAGGTGCCGAATTGATCGCCATTGAAGTCAGCGAAGAGGGAGCAGAGTAATGGCCTTCCCCAAACAGGTTCGCCTGGTGGAGATGAGCCCCCGGGATGGTTTACAGAACGAGCCCGGCCCGGTCATCGCCACCCGGATCAAGACCGGACTGATCGACCGCTTGGCCGACTGCGGCCTGACCCACATCGAGTCCGCCAGCTTCGTATCCCCGAAGTGGGTGCCGCAGATGGGCGACGCCGCCAAGGTCATGGCCGGTATCAATCGCAAGCCTGGCGTCCGCTATTCGGTGCTGACGCCGAACCTTCGCGGCTTTGAAAATGCCCTGGAAGCCGGGGTGGATGAAGTCGCCGTGTTCGGCGCGGCCTCCGAGTCGTTCAGCCAGAAGAACATCAACTGCTCCATCGCCGAAAGCCTTGAGCGCTTCCTGCCGGTGATGGAAGCCGCCAACAAGCACAACATTCCCGTGCGCGGCTACGTCTCGACGGTTCTGGGTTGCCCCTATGAAGGCGACATCGCCCCGGAGCAAGTGGCCAAAGTTGCCAAGGATCTGGCCGATATGGGCTGCTACGAAATTTCCCTGGGCGACACCATCGGCGTCGGCACCCCGCTGAAAGCCAAGCGCATGCTCGAAGCGGTCGCCAAGCACGTTCCGGTCGAGCGCCTGGCGGCGCACTTCCACGACACCTATGGCCAGGCCCTGGCCAACCTCTACGCGGTGCTGGAGGAAGGTGTCGCGGTGATCGACGCCTCCGTCGCCGGCCTCGGGGGCTGCCCCTACGCCAAAGGTGCTTCCGGCAACGTCGCCACCGAAGACGTGCTATACCTGCTTAACGGACTCGGCATCGACACCGGCGTGGACCTGAACAAACTGGTCGCCACCGGCGACTGGATCAGCGGCCAGCTAAGACGTCACAACGGCTCGAAAGTGGGCCAGGCCCTCGGCGGCAACTGCTGAAACCATAAGGATCTGACATGAACCAGAATAAAAACGTCGTAGCCCTGGATCTTCCGATCCCCGAGATTTCCGATATGCCGGAGGACACCCGGAAGTACTTCGAGATCTGCCAGGAAAAACTGGGCATGATCCCGAACGTGCTCACGGCTTACAGCCAGAACCTGAAACAACTCGAAGGCTTCACCCGCCTGTACAACGAGCTGATGCTGGGCGAAGGCGAGCTCAGCAAGCTGGAGCGGGAAATGGTCGCCGTGGTGGTCTCGTCCGAGAACAAGTGCTTCTACTGCCTGGTGGCGCACGGTGCCGCCGTGCGGGTACTCAGTGGCGATCCGACCCTGGGCGAGCACATGGTGATGAACTACCGCAGCGCCAAACTGGACAAGCGCCAGCGCGCGATGCTGGACTTCGCATCCCACCTCACCCGCTCACCGGCAACGGTCACGGAAGAGGACATCCAGGCCCTGCGCGACGCCGGTCTCAGTGACCGCGCGATCTGGGATCTGAGCAACCTGGTCGGTTTCTACAACATGTCCAATCGCGTCGCGATTGCCAGCGATATGCAACCCAACCCTGAATATCACAGCCAGAGTCGCTAGCGGGGTTAGCCCTGCTTGCCCTCGACTACAACAACAATGGAGGCAGAGACAATGAGCATGACTCTCCCAAGCTACACCAGCGGCACTTCAGAGACACCGCTGCTGGGCATGACCATCGGCGAGATGCTGGACCGCACCGCCGAGAAGTACCCGGACACCGAAGCCCTGGTGTGCCTGCACCAGGACATTCGCTGGACGTACAAGGAATTCGTCGAGAAAGTGAACGAAGCTGCCCGTGCCTTCATGGCCATTGGCGTGAAGCGTGGCGACCGGGTGGGCATCTGGTCCCCGAACCGCTATGAGTGGACGGTGACCCAGTTCGCCACCGCCAAAGTCGGCGCCATCCTGGTGAACATCAACCCGGCCTACGGCATGCACGAACTCGAATACGCCATGAACCTGGCGGGCATCAGCGTGCTGGTGACCGCGGACAGCTTCAAGGCGTCTGATTACCGCCAGACCCTCTATGACCTGGCGCCGGAACTGAAAGCCAGCCAGCCCGGCGAGCTCAAGGCCCGACGCCTGCAGGACCTGCGCGCGGTGATCAACCTGGATACCGAAAAGCACGACGGCATGTGGACCTGGAACGAATTCGTCAAATTCGGCAGCGACGTCAGCCAGGACGAACTGGACAAGATTCAGGCCAAACTGCAGTTCGATGACCCGATCAACATCCAGTTCACCTCCGGCACCACCGGCAACCCCAAGGGTGCCACCCTCACCCACCACAACATCCTGAACAACGGGTATTTCGTGGCGGAGAGCCAGCTTTTCACCGAAAAAGATCGCCTGGTGATCCCGGTGCCGCTGTACCACTGCTTCGGTATGGTGATGGGCAACCTCGGCTGCATCACCCACGGCTCCACCATGATCTATCCGGATGAAGGGTTTGAGCCCAAGTCTGTGCTGCAGGCCGTGCACCAGGAGAAGGCGACGGCGCTGTACGGTGTGCCCACCATGTTCATTGCCGAACTGGCAGACCCGGACTTCGAGACCTACGACCTCTCCACGCTGCGCACCGGCATCATGGCCGGCTCCATCTGCCCGGCCGAGGTAATGAAGCAGGTCAATGGAAAGATGAACATGAAAGAGGTCCAGATTGCCTACGGCATGACCGAGACCAGCCCGGTGTCCACCCAGACCAGCTCCCTCGACCCGTTCGAGAAGCAGGTGACCACCGTGGGCCGCACACAGCCGCACCTGGAAACCAAGATCGTCGAGCCGGGCACCGGCAACGTGGTCCCGCGCGGCGAGATCGGCGAGCTGTGCACCCGCGGCTACAGCGTGATGCTGAAGTACTGGAACAACGAAGAGAAAACCCGCGAAGCCATCGACGACGCCGGCTGGATGCACACCGGCGACTTGGCCACCATGGACGAGGACGGCTACATCCAGATCGTTGGCCGCATCAAGGACATGGTGATCCGGGGCGGTGAGAACATCTACCCGAAAGAGATCGAAGAGTTCCTGTACACCCACCCGGCCATCGAGGAAGTCCAGGTGACTGGCATTCCCGACGAGAAGTACGGTGAGGAACTGATCGCCTGGGTGAAACTGCGTCCGGACGCCGATCCGGTCGATGCCGACGATCTGATCGCCTTCTGCAAGGGCCAGATCGCCCACTTCAAGATCCCGAAGAACTACAAGTTCGTGGAGGAATTCCCGATGACCGTTACCGGGAAGATCCAGAAGTTCAAGATGCGGGAGATTTCGATTGAGGAGATGGGGCTGAAGAAGTAATCAAAAAAAGCGCCCGGTATCCCCGGGCGCTACAATCCTTTTCATAGCGCCAGAAAAAATGACTTCAAATTGCTCATGAGGTTCTTATTTTACCCCCACTGTGAAAGCACCCTGATCAGCTAGAACCCCTAAAAGCCCAGCGAGATTGCCTCCATTGTTGATATAATTGAGTGTTTGGCCTCCACTCGAAGAGATGGATTTCTGAGAGAGAAGAATCTCTCCACTTGGTCCCGTCGCCCATGATCCATCAGGGGGCTCCATTCCAAAGGCCGCTGAACTGCAGTGGAAGTCGAAAGCATCAACTCGCTCCAAAAACCCTCGACTACTCATACAGGTTGACGCTGCCCACCCAATCACCTCCGTTTGGTTAGAAGTTGCAACAACCTCATTCCCATGGCGAACCCTATAATTCCCTTCTATGTTTTGGGATTGCTGGTGGGACACCCCATAAGCAAAAAGACCCGAACGTAGATCAAGGTAGTGAATGGTTGCGATTCTATTCCCACCATCTTGGGCATAGTCGCCTGCCTCGATACCAAACTCTCCAAACCTTGTCATATGGGCAAATTTCGGAGATCCCTCACAATTTGTATAAGAACTGCTATAGCAAATAATGTTTAGCTCGGAATTGGGAATCACCGACTGTCCATTTACTTCCAACCATTTGTCGGCGGAGAGTCTCAGTTCCACCTCTCCAGTCTTATTGAAGTCAACGGCCAACAGAGCTGATCCCATTGAACTTGCAGAGGTATCAGTACTAAATTCTGCCCCTAAAACCCCTGGCGTGGCAGCCCCTACGTCCAGAGACAGCCTATTAACATCGCTGATATACACCTCAAAATCATTACCCCAACTTGTGATCGTTGTTTTTACCCACCGAACCGACTTCGCTATTTTGCCTGCCCCATCAAAGAACCAGCCCCCGCTGATTTCTCCATTTATAGGCCGGCTTGCAATTTCACGCCATCCATCGGGATGGGTAACGAAGTCGTACAATGCAGACGAAGTTGAGGGGGTATTTGGGCGAGCGTAAAGCGTATCGGTGACTGAATCATTTACTACCGCCACCAACCATTCATCACCAACTCCGTCGGCCACTATCGCAGCGCCATGCACATTCCCCGGGGCAACAGAAAACAACTTGCCGCCCTGATAGATCTCGCTGGAGAATCCCGCCTCCCCAAAATATCTGGAGGAAGGCCCACTCCAGCTTAAAATTTTGGTGGGAGTATCACCCACGTAATGGCCCTTCCAATCAATGTTTCCGAAGGCTGCATCCTCAGTTGCTGTTGCATTCCAACTGCCATCATGAGTCAAAGACGTTGCACCAGATGAAGTCCGAGCAACCAATCCATGATCAGCCTTTTCCTCAAGCTCATAGGTCTTAGCCTGAACAACTTGGCCTTTGGTGCCTATGGCTTGAATCGAGAGGAAAACCCGCTCATCGGACAAACCAGATATCGTTACCTTTCGCTGAGTGCGCCCGAACTCCGCCAATTTCTCCCACGCAGGATTCTCATGATTATTCTCTTTCTGTTGCGCCACCACTGGGTCATGGGTGAGATAAGCATCGAATCGCGCAATATATGGCTCATCGGCCGACTCAACCGACCACTCGATTTCAGCGACTGTAGGATCTTCGGAATCGCGAAATGCCTCCACTATTTCCGGAGGTGAGATCTTTTTGGGTACCACCTCCACGTCGACCCGTCGAAAGGGCGTTGCCGCATCAGAAGCGCTTCCCACTTGTGAAATCTGGACAAGATTCCTATAAGTTCGGATTTCACTGGATCCCTGATTGTTGAAGCTCATTGATAGCGTTTGGGTTTCCCCCGGCTGAATCTCACCACCATCGGGGTAGACCGTCAGGTAGCTGTCGTTCTGATAGCCTGCTCGCCAAGTTAGTGACTGCCCACCGACATTTTCGATGGACACTGTGCGGGCAATAGTTGAACTGTCACCCTCTTCGATGATCTCCGATATGCCGGTCCCGTTTACCAGCATGGATGCGGGCGCCGGACCGCAGGAATTGAGCTTGTTTTCAAAGATCTTGGCTTCTTTTAAACCGATGTTGACTCGCAGATCTGCCGGTGAGATTCCGACAACGTCAAAAAACTTCTTGCCGCCCGTGGCCTTCCACTCAAGGACACTGTCCAACCCTGCGTAAATGCCATAGACGAGCGAGTCGCTGCACGCCGACTCAATATCGTATGACGCGCGCATTTCGGAATAGGCCTCGAAATTGATCGCAGGCCCCATCAGATCGTAGATCTGTACCGTGGGCTCCGCCGCAGCATACATCCGAAACCGGGCCTCACCTTCAAGAAACGGCTTTGCGGGGCTCCAATCACTGCCGTAACCGCTCGAGTACTCCCAGCCTGCACCTTTCGAATAATAAACGCCGGCAAACACCGAGGAGCTCACAGAGGACTGCAGACCCATCTGCCCGATGACCTCTCCGTTGCCGCCCATATATACATCGACGTAAGGGTTCAGATATACGGGCACGAATCCAATCAAAAAGGTTGTTCGCGCGAAATTTATACGACCAAGGAACTCCCGTATAACATCATTGCCGTTCGCATCTTTTGGTGTCTTAACGGATCCCTCGACTTTGAGCGCAATGTTCGCTTCATTGCTGATGGATGGAGAAACCTTGAAGAACTGTAGCCCCTCATAGAACTCGAAGGACGCACTCACATCCAGCTCAAAAGTCACATCGATGCTTCCCGATAGTTCAATCAGCTTTTCATTGACCTCCCAAACATTGTTGAAAGGGTCAAGCGATTTACTATCGGTATCGTTGGGCTCTACCGCCAAACTGATCACAGAGGGATCGTTGCTTGGCTGCACCAATAGCTTATAGGGTTTGATCCTGAGTGACTGGGACGCTTTGGAAACCTGAGAGCTGGGATACTCAATCGACTCGATGTCATCCGCCGAAAACACCTTGCTGAACGTTCCCGTCCCTTTTTCAATCACATCCGTGAGCTTGGCTTGCGCATAGCCGAACTCCACTGAGTCAGGGTAATTGATAACGTCCAGAATGCTGACGAGGAGCGCTTTTCCATCGACAATGAGCGAGGCCTTGTCGCCTGCCGAAAGGTTCATCAAGCGGCTTTTCAAGGTAGGATCGGAAGGCAGATCCACGGTAATTCGGTCAGCTGTGACCTCGCCGGTAAGCCCCTCACCCAGACCAACAAAATTCGCTGCAATCGAGACTTCGGTGTAGCCGAAGTTAATTTCCACGACGCGGTCACGCTTAAAACTGCTCAGTTCACAGCGAGTCCCATCGGCGCTGACTTTATCGCAGCCATCCCATCCCAGTATCTGACTGTCCGAGTCCGGGTAGGCGGTCAGGTAATAACTGTTCGAGCGACTCTTGGCGACGTGAAAGCGGGTTTTAATCTGCGACGGGTCGTAAACCCGTTCGCCATTTTCATCCAGCACATACCCGGCGCCGAAACCGACCAGCGTTATGCCGGCATATTGGGAGATTGATTCATCCTGCGCCAGAGAAACGCTGCCACCAAAGAGGTTTTTGATTTTAGTGTCAATCTCATCCGCGGGCGTGCCAGAGAGCACCTGAGCCACGTAGGATTGCGAGTCGCAACAGAGGATCGAGAAATCTAACGCCAGACTGTCGATGTGCTGCGGGTCATTTGGATTGAAGTCGAGCACATCCCGGTAGTTTACCGAACCGTCACCATTGAGGTCCTCAGAGAGGAACAGGCCGGCAAGGTTGTCCAGATACCGGAGCGAGTCCGTCCGTTCGGATCGTTGCACATACCGTTTCGAGATGCGCCATACCAAGTCGGTCAAGGGGCTGACATGGATGCCGTTGCGGACCTCTTCGGCAGAGGCTACAGCGAAGACTTTTGCGTTTTCAGAAACCGACAGTGACTGGCCGCTAATATCGGTGCCACCACTTACCCTCACGACAACCAACTCCTCGGACGACAGTGCACTGAGGTCGACTGTCCATTCACTCGCACCCAAGCTCCCAGATCCGTCACTTACCGTTGTTTCGCCATAAATTGCAGTACGGGAGAGGTCGGTAATCGTTACATCACCGCCAACGTTCTTCAGAAAGTAAGCGTGGCTGGTTCCGGAAGGCGTATCTGGGCCTCCTGATGAATTATCGCGACAGCCAAGGAGGGTCAAGAATACGGCGAACAGTACGAAAAACTTCAGAGATAATCGTATGGGCATGATCAGTCCTTTAATCTACAACAACAGCATTTCCATATTGAGGCGGCACCTTAACACAATTTAATGCGAACGAACGATGACCAACTCACAACCGCCATAACCCACTGAAACGAAACCATAGATCCGCAAGAAGAGGCAGCTCAAAGGACGTTGAGAACAGCTACCCGAAAGCGTCATGGCGTTCCTGCAGCCCCCATCCCTACGTCGAGAAGCTACAGGTGACCGGCCTCCCGATGACCGTCACCGGGAAGATCCAGAAGTTCAAGATGCGGGAGATCTCGATTGAGGAGATGGGGCTGAAGAAATAAGCCCTCCCCTTCCTAGCGAAAACCAACAAAGCCCGGCTCGTTGTCGGGGTTTTTCGTTTCCGGACTGTGCGTCTACTCGCCACCTGCCAAAGAACTCTTGAACGCTGGACAAAAACTTTGACCGTAGGGGTTCCGAGTGCAAGACTCAAAGCAATCTCCGCTACCGGAAGGGAATCCGAAATGCGCCTGTTCACGCCCACCGCTGCCCTCGTAACACTCGTCTCGATACCGGCCTTCGCGCAGGATATCGCCGTCAATGAAGAAGACATCGACATTGGCGGACAGAAGTACTCGCCCTATCTTTATCAGCGCTACCCCGACCGGGTGTTCTTTGGCGACACGCATCTCCACACCAGCTATTCGACCGATGCGGGGATGGTTGGCAACCGGCTCGGACCCAACGACGCCCTTCGTTTTGCCAAGGGCGAACAGGTTATCTCGTCAACGGGTCTTCCGGCTCGTCTGATCCGGCCACTCGATTTTCTTGTCGTCGCCGACCATGGCGAGAACCTCGGCCTCGCGCCGATGATCGAGGAGTCGAATCCCGAGCTACTGCGCGATCCGCAAGGCAGGGAATATCATGACCTGGTGAAGGCCGGAAAGGGCTGGGAGGCCTACCAGATCTGGAAGCAATCCGGGGCCACCCTGAAGGACTCGATGCCAAACCCGAAGCTTCAGGCACAAATGTGGAACCGAATCATCGACGCGGTCGACCAGCACAACCAGCCCGGCGTATTCACGGCGTTTCACGGGTTCGAATGGACCTCCACGCCCGACCTTCGAAACCTCCACAGGGTGGTGATTTTCCGTGACGATGCTGAGGCAGCGCGGCAGGTCGTGCCGCTCAGCATCTTCGACACAACCGACCCCGAGGATCTCTGGAATTACCTCGCCATGTACGAGGAAAAGACGGGAGGCAGCGCCCTCGCCATCCCGCATAACGGCAACCTGAGTCAAGGCCTCATGTTTGCCGTCGAACGGCTTAACGGCGAACCTTTGGATGCAGAGTACGCCGAGCGCCGGATGCGGTGGGAACCAATCTACGAGGTCACGCAGATGAAGGGCGACGGCGAGGTTCATCCCATGCTCTCGCCCAACGACGAGTTTGCGGACTACTACCAATGGGACAAGGGCGACTTCGGGCTTAATCCAAAGGAGCCCGAGATGCTGCCACACGAATACGCCCGAAGCGCGCTCAAGCTGGGACTGAAACAGGCAGAGGCGATCGGCGCGAATCCGTTCAAGTTCGGCATGATCGGCTCGACGGACAGCCACACCTCGCTTTCCACAACCCGGGAAGAGAATTTCTTCGGCAAGTTCTCCGGCACCGAACCCGCGACCGAGGCGCGCTACACGGACCTCGTCACCCAGGACCTGCGAGAAAACGGAGACGGCAGCCTCGACGTCTACCACTGGGAGTCGCTCGCCTCCGGTCTTGCCGCCGTCTGGGCACGGGAAAACACGCGCGAGGCGATCTGGGACGCGATGGCGCGCAAGGAAGTCTATGCAACAACGGGCGGGCGTATGCTGGTTCGCGTTTTCGCCGGCTGGGACTTCAAACCGGATGAGGTGCACCGCCCCGACTTTGCCCGCCAGGGCTACGAGCGCGGCGTGCCGATGGGCGGCGACCTTGCGACAGCGCCGGACGGCGCCGGCGGCCCACGCTTCATGGTTCGCGCGTTGCGCGATCCCGATGGCGCGAACCTCGACCGGGTTCAGATCGTCAAAGGCTGGCTCGATGCCGGCGGCGAGCTGCAGGAACGCATCTATGACATAGCCGTGTCTGACGGCCGCGAGATCGGCCCGGACGGCCGGGCGACGACACCGGTCGGCAGCACGGTCAAAGGTGCGGGCTATACCAACACGATCGGGGAGGCAGTACTCGGCGCCTTCTGGGAGGATCCTGACTTCGACCCTGCGGAGCGAGCCTTCTACTACATCCGGGTGCTGGAAATTCCCACGCCCACATGGATCGCCTATGACGAGGCAGTCTTCGGCAAGCGCGATGCGCCCGACGAGGCTCTGCGCGAGTCCCAGGAGCGCGCCTATACCTCGCCAATCTGGTACA
The DNA here is from genome assembly GCF_019392195.1 of Marinobacter sp. F4206. Lineage (NCBI taxonomy): Bacteria > Pseudomonadati > Pseudomonadota > Gammaproteobacteria > Pseudomonadales > Marinobacteraceae > Marinobacter > Marinobacter liaoningensis. Next base: position 362,455 of record NZ_JAHXKI010000003.1, on the reverse strand, counting down.
CGCCGTAGATCAGGACAGAATCACCAGATGATCGGGCAGTTCATTACGCTCGTGGGTGGCGGGCACATGCTCTTTCAACAATTTGCCACAGGCGGCAATGCAGTCAAGAAACCCCTGCCGGGTCTGGCCCTGATGCACCTTTGCGGTGAAGTCCGCGACGATGCCTTCCCACACCGAGTTGTCCAGCACATCGGCAATGCCCTGATCCACCAGAATCTCCACGTAGCGTTCCGCTTCCGAGACGAAGATCAGCATGCCGGTGGAGCCTTCGGTATGGTGCAGGTTCTGCTCCAGGAACTGCCGCCGCGCGAGGTTGGACGCCCGCCAGTAACGCACCTGCCGGGGAATCAGGCGGGTGTTGATGCCGGGTGCGCGGAACAGCAGGCTGAGCAGGATGAACGCGCCCCACTGCACCAGCATCAGCATGTCGGCACCGAACCAGTTGCCGAAGTAATTGGCAATGCCCGGCACCAGCAACGCCAGGATGCCGGCCCAGAGCAGTGGAATATAGCTATAGTTATCGGACTGGGCCGTCAGTACGGTGACCAGTTCGGCGTCGGTTTCCCGCTCCACCTCGTTGATGGCGGCGGTAACGGCTTCCTGATCGCTTTTGCTTAATAGTGTCATGATTCTTTCATTCTCATTGTCGGGTGAAGGGACTCAGCGCGCTCGGCTATCGGTGCGGAGCTACCAGCCACCGGAGGCACCGCCGCCGCCGAAGCCGCCTCCACCGCCGCCAAAGCCACCCCCCCCGAAGCCGCCGCCCCGGCCGCCCATGGCACCACCCAGCAGAACACCACCTAACAGGGCTGCGCCACCGCGCCCACCACGGCCACCGCGACTGCCGATAAAGAAAATCACGGCCATCAAGATGAAGAAGAACAGCGCCACCATGCCGGCTTTGGGCTTTTCCTGGACGGCACCGGTCTGCTGGCCCTGGGCAACGGCCATGGGCTCGCCACCGAGCACCTGTATCATGGCTGCGGCGCCGTTAAAGATACCGGCCTGAAAATCCCCCTGACGGAACGCCGGGGTAATAATGCGATTGATGATCACGGAGGAGTCAGCATCCGTCAGCCGGCCTTCAAGGCCGTAGCCCACCTCAATGCGGATTTTGCGGTCTTCCTTCGCCACGATCAGCAGGGCGCCGTTGTCCTCGCCTTCCTGACCGATACCCCAGTGCCTGCCCAGCTGGTATCCGAAATCCTCAATCGGAAACCCCTGAAGGTCCGGCAAGGTCACCACCACCACCTGTTCGGTGCTGGCCTGCTCGTGGGCTTGGAGCATCTGGCTCAGGCGCGACTCCACCTCAGGAGACAGCATCTCCGCGCGGTCCACCACCCGGCCAGTCAGCTCGGGAAATTCCGGCGTGGACTGGGCCCAGACGGTGGCCGGCAGCAAAACCAGCAACACCAACAGCAGGCTCTTGTGGAGCTGGGCAGCCATCAGAATTCCACCGCGGGCGCTTCGTCCGCATTTTCCGTGGTGGCTTCAAAGTTGGCGCGGGGCTCCAGATCGCTGTAAAGAAGGGTGTGCCAGATCTTGCCCGGGAAGGTACGCAGTTCGGTGTTGTAGCGCTCCACTGCCTGAATGAAATCCCGGCGCGCGACGGCAATACGGTTTTCCGTGCCTTCCAGCTGAGACTGCAAGGCCAGGAAGTTCTGATTCGACTTCAGATCCGGATACCGTTCCGACACCGCCATCAGCCGGCTCAGGGCACTGCTAAGCTCACCCTGGGCCTGCTGGAACTGCTGTAGCTTCTTGGGGTTGTCGAGAATGCTTTCGTCCACCTGAATGGAGGTGGCCTTGGAGCGCGCCTCAATCACCGCGGTCAGGGTTTCCTGCTCCTGGGCCGCGAAGCCCTTGACGGTTTCCACCAGGTTGGGAATCAGATCGGCCCGGCGCTGGTACTGGTTTTCCACCTGGGACCAGGCAGAGGTGACCTTCTCATCGTAAGTGGGAATGTTGTTGATCCCACAGCCAGTCAGTAACAGAACCAGTGCCATCAGCGGTGCCAGCTTCCAGACAGTCCATTGTTGAAAGGGTTTATAAACGATTCCCATAGTGCTTTTCCCGGTGGTGAATACATGAAAAAGAATGATGCCTGGCCCTCAGGCAGAGGCATCGAACTACCCTCTCAGTGGGGGCATGGCCAGTGTTTTCAAGGTAATCAGGGTGTTCCAGCCCCACATCCGTTATGGAATAGGGCCGCTCCTGAGAGTAAAAACCCGAAGGCTTGGTGCCGGGCCACAGCCCCGCAGCCCGCTGGTAACCCAAGAGTCATACGGACGCGTTCGCAGAACTCCCCAAAATCGCATGAGAAATGAGGGTAACTATCTAATGGGGGTGGATGGCTGAGTGCCTGACAGGTTAAGAGCTATAAAAATGCTCTACCCGCTTCAGATTCTGGTGATATATTAATCAAATCCAGCCAAATCCCATTCTGGTGGTGGTGAGACCAAGCGTGCCGACAGGATGCGTGTTCCCTGCTGTCAGCCCCGCCTGCCACTTGTGATCTCCTTTGCGTTAGCCCGATGGGCGATGGTTCCCGAACCATGCCGGCCGTCGATGTGTGCGAACGGCAACCATTATTGAGGAGAGATGCCATGAAACCTGCCCTTTTTCCGTTCCGCCCTGCCCGCTCCATCGGTTTGTCGGCACTGCTGGTTCTTTCGGGCGCAGCGATCGCCGCCGACCCCCAGGTGTTTACGGGGGAACCCGTGGCGGTCGGAAACGGCTCCGCGCGCGTGGTTTTGGCGCTAAACGCCGAGAATGAGCCTGAATCCGTATCGGTGCTAATGACCAGGGACGCTCTGGAAGGGCTGCCGGAAGCCAGCGCCGAGCAAGAGGTCTGGGAGTTCTCATTACCCATGCCGGATAGCGCCCCGGCGACCGGATACGACCATGTCGTTCTCGACTGGAATCCGGCCGGGCACCTTCCCGAAGGTGTTTACGACCTGCCCCATTTTGATGTGCATTTTTACCTGATCGGAACGGACGAGCAGGAGGCGATCACGTTCCACGGCGAGGGCCGGGAAGTGGCGATGGCCGCACCGGACCCTCAACTCGTGCCCGAGGGCTACGTGATCCCGCCTGATGCCGCTGTCGAGAGAATGGGGATGCACGGCCTGGATCCGGCCGGTGCCGAATTCCAGGGGGAAGTCTTCAGCCACAATTTCATTTACGGTTACTACAAGGGTGAGTTGATGTTTGTGGAACCGATGGTATCCCTGGCTTACCTCCAGTCACTGCCGGAGATGACCACTCCCGTGAAAAAGCCCCAGCGCTACAGCTATCCGGGCTGGTATCCGGGGACTTACGAGATCGGTTTTGACGCCGGCAAAGACGAGTACCGGATCGCGATCCGGGATTTGCAGAGGTATGAGTGAAGCAAAGAGCACTAACGACGATTGAAAGAAAAACCCCGGTCCAGGCCGGGGTTTTTGCTTTGCGTTACGAGTCGGGCACCAATCAGGCCTTCCGACGCAACCGCCGCCAGATGGCCAACGGGGCCAGCAATCCCAGGACAACCCCGAAGGAGCCACACCCACCGCTACCGAAGTCTACTTCATGCCCAACCCTGTCCGCCCAGGCGATCGCTCGCTGGAGAACGAGCTGGCGGGTATCCGCCAGGACGTGGATGGGCTGATCCGCAATATGGAGCAGTCAATCGCGGAGTCCGAAGCCTTTATTCGGCATTTTGGTGAAGACGGGTAACACCTAGCCACAAAGGGCCAAGAGGGCTACAGTCAAAACGAAGGTCGAATCAAGAGCCGGACCATTCGGGGCAAACAGGGAGTAAAAGCTATGGAGCACCAATACGCCGACCCTGAACTTGGGCCAGCCGTGATGCAGTTTGATGCGGCGCTGGCCGATTTCGCCCGCGCCCGTCGCTCAGATCCCCAGTCATCCAGCCTCGCCCTGCTTGAGCGGACCCGGATGCTGATGACACTGCCGGGTGGATTTGACGCCTTGTACAGACGAGTTCGCGGGCTGGAATCCGCCGGCATATTCGGCACGAGTGATTGGTCAAAGCCGGCGATTCTGCAGCCGGCACTGGCGAAGCGCTCGCTGCGCGAAGCGGGCGCCGTGACAACGGTGGTTGAAGCCATCAGCGAGCTCCGGATGCTTGCGGTCACTCGCGGGGATTACTTCCATCCGGGCATCTCTTCGGAACAGGCCAGGCACTTCCTGACCCAGGTGATGGCGCTGAACCTGGACTTGCTGTCCGGTCAACTGACGGAAGCAGACCGGGAACGCCCCAAGCAACTCGGTGTCATCGTACACCAGCTGTACCAGTACCTGATTTCTCATCTGGGTTACGAAAGTCTGCTCGACAGCCTCGTTGCAGAAGTCTGGCGATTACTGGATCAGGGGCCGGTCCAGGTAGACAGCATCCGCGAGATGATTGGCCAGATTGCAAAGTGCCTCTATGACCCGGAAACGATAACCATAGACAACGCCGACGCCACCCGCCTTGTGCACTCATTGTTCGCGCCCACCCCAGGCAGCATCGAAGACCCGGGCTTGGAACTGTATGGCCAACGGCTGGCTCAGATGGACGATGCCGGCCTCAACTCCGAGGCGACTCATTTCGCCCGGAGCATGCATGACACCGGTCTTGCCTCGCCCTACCACGCGGTTATGCTGAGATTCCTGCGCAAAACTGGCAAGGACGACCTGATCCCAACCACGCTTGGGCTCACCATGACGGGATTGGACGACCTTTACTGCTATACCGAGCTGGTCCACGCCCTGATCGACGAGGCCATCTACCCGGAAAGCTGCCAGGCCGTTTTCGGGCTTACCATGATGCTGGAGCGGGGTTCGCTGTTCACTCCGTCGGTTGCACAGGCACTGTGGCGTCATATCAAACTTGAGCTGTCGGAAGAGACGACATCGGCGCTCGAAAGCACGTTTGGAAATGCCCAGCCGGCCAAGGTGTTCCTGCTGGCTGGCGTTCTCAACCTCCTGGGCCAGCCGCTGGGTGTCGGCCAGGGCAATAACCCCAGCTGTCAGTCGGCCATTGGTCTGTCGATGTGGGCTGCGAACGAGGCCGACTACTTGCTTCAGGTTCTGGCCTGGGCCGCCCGGGATAACGAGGTTCTGGGGCGCTTCGAGGGTGCAGAAGTCTCGTCCAGGAATCTGGAACCGGGATTGGTCAAGGAGGCACCGGTGGATGTGGATCCGGTATCACTGATTCTGATTCCGCACCTGGACCGGATCTATGGTGAGATGTGGCGGCGCTGCCAAGGCCGGGATGATGACGCCCACCGCTGGATAAATCCGGAATTTTACGGGTGGTGGGTCAGCCACGGCTTTCGGGTGGTGGCCGACATTCATACCGGAGAGGTGCACGACTACGACGGCTTCGTTCGCCATTTTTACGCCAGCTACCACCCGTTCTACAATGGCCAGATGCCCGTCATACATGCTCAGCCCGCTGGCATCGCCGTCACCGACAGCGCCGCCCGTTTTGTCGGCCGCCATGCCATCAACATCCTCAGGGTCGGGCTCAGCCCCGAAAACGAGACGCGGGTCTACTTTTTTAATCCCAACAATGACAGTGGCCAGGACTGGGGTCAGGGCATTACCTGTTCCACCCGCGACCACGGCGAATTCCGGGGGGAAGCCTCCTTACCCATTGCCGAGTTTGCCTCGCGACTGTACGCGTTCCATTACGACACGCTGGAACTCGGTGACGTGAATGAAGTACCGGATGAGGAGGTCGCCCGGGTCATGGAACTCGGCCACACTAGCTGGGCGGCACCCCCAGCCACTTGAGTTGAGACAGCGCACTGCCGAACCACCAGGCCATCAGCCACAGCCCGGCCAGATTAAACAGCAGGTGGGAGCCGTCAATGTGAGTCAGGTTGGCAGTCAACAGCCGCCACAATTGCCCCTGCCCGAGAAGCGCGCGGTGGTATTGAAGCCACTGACCAACAGGCAACAGCCAGACCAGCACCATCAAGGCACTGATTGCGATGGGAACGAGAGGCCGGTTTCGAAACATTGACAGCAAGAACAGCACCCGTAAAGTCATTCAGGTGCCATCATATATCGATCACCCGCCGCCGGTCAGGCTTACCGTGAATGCAATTTACGAAGTGTGTACCAGCGCCGCATCAAAACCGTTTTGAGCAAGCCGCTGAGCCTGATCGTCCGTCATGCCCAAATCCTTCCGCAATGCCTCGAAGTTCTCCGTCATGTAGCCCCCGAAGTAGGCAGGGTCGTCGGAATTGACGGTTACCTTCAGGCCACCCTCCAACAGGTCCAGGATCGGGTGCTGCTTGAGACTGTCGTATACCTTCAGGCGTATGTTGGACAACGGACAAACCGTGAGCGGGATCTGGTCCTTGCGCAGGCGTTCGATCAGGGCCGGGTCTTCGGTGGCGCGAACGCCGTGGTCGACCCGCACGACACCGAGTTCGTCCAGCGCCTGCCAGATGTACTCGGGCGGGCCTTCCTCACCGGCGTGGGCCACGGGAAGCAGGCCCAGTCCGCGGGCCCGGGCGAAGACGTTCTTGAACTTGGAAGGCGGATGGCCCATTTCACTGCTGTCGAGCCCCACCCCGATAAAGTGATCCCGAAATGGCAGCGCCGCATCCAGGGTTCGCTCGGCCTCATCCTCGCTGAGGTGCCGTAGAAAGCACAGAATCAGCCCGTAACTCAGCCCCCACTCGGCGTTCGCCTCTTTCAGGGCCCGGGTGATTCCGTTGACCACCGTTGCCATATCAACGCCCCTGTCCGTGTGGGTCTGGGGATCGAAGAATGGCTCAACATGGGTCACGTTCTGGGCGCGGCACTTCTCAAGGTAGGCACGGGTCAGGTCGTAGAAGTCCTCTTCCCGCAGTAGCACCTGCGCGCCACTGTAATACAGGTCCAGGAAGTCCTGCAGGTTGCCGAAATCATAGGCCTTGCGCAGCGACTCAACGCTGTCATATGGCAACGCAATGCCGTTGCGTTGGGCCAGCCGGAACATCAGCTCCGGTTCCAGGCTGCCTTCGAGATGAATATGCAGTTCGGCCTTTTTCAGGGCGTTCAGGTCAACAGACATAGGGTTTCCCTCCATTAACGGGTAATTACTCCTTAGAGGATGGAGGCATTCCTGTAAACCCCTCCAAAGACAAGAATCATGAATCGAGCTTCGCTTCGCCGAATTCTTGATTCCGCCGTCTCGCTTTCACGCACGGCTCTGCTATGTTTTAAATTGCGCAGGAGGTCGTCACGTCATCGGGGCCGGCTCGAAGTGCCAGGACCGGCGTTCAATGTTGAGCTTCAATGGAAGAGCCGATTCACTCCTATGGTCACTCTACTGGCGATCGTCACCCTCGTTATCCTGTGCTGGCGGCTTTACTCGAAACGCGTGCAAAATTCCGAGGCTTACCAGGCCGGAGTGGTCCCGCTCGCCAACATCATGGATATCGGGTTCGTTGCTATGACCCCGATTATCGTGCATATAACCGGGCTCGCCTCAGGCCTGGCCATGGCGGGACTCTGCGCGCTCGGCTTCGCGATGGGCTGGGTGATCCGCTACAACATTCGCCGGTTCGAGCCAGTTTCCGGCCAGAAGGGCCTCCTGCATAACATTGAACACATTGCCCAGTGGGCGCTGGTGCTAGCGAGCGTTGTAAACGTCGCTTACTACCTGCAGCTGATGGGTGCGGCCATTATCTACCCGTTCCCTTTCGCCGGCGTTGCTGCGTTTCCGACGATCATCGCTGTTGTTTCGCTTTTGGCCCTTGGCGGCATCGGCTTTTTTCATGGCCTGGGCAAGCTTAACCAGATGGGCCAGCGGACCACGGCTTTCAACCTCGCCGCCGTCGGCGCGATCATCGTCGCATTCCTGGCGTACAACCTCGAAGTAGCCTTGGCGGGAAACTGGTCGTTACCCGATTACCGGCCAGAACTAACCATCGAAGGCGGACGCCAGATCCTCGGTTTCTTCGCGCTCGTCCAGGGGTTTGAAGCCTCTCGCTATCTCTCCTCGGAATACAGTGCCGAACTGCGTATCAGCACCATGCGGAAGGCACAGATTATCGCCTCTGTTGTTTTCGTTCTCTTCCCGTTATCGACGCTCCTCCTGTTTGCGGAGGTCCGCCCTGAGCCAACGGAGGCGGCGGTCCTCCAGATTGCAGAAGTGGCAAGCCCGGTACTCCCCTGGCTGGTTCTGGCCCTGGCGATTGGAAGCCAGGCCTCCGCCTCGGTGAATGCGATATCCTCCCGTTCTCATGTCTTGGAGGAGATCTCCGGTAACCGGCTACCTCTACGAGTTACCTTCCCGCTGCTCGCTGCCGGGGCGATCGCAGTGGTTCTGGTTACCGACGTGCTTTCGGCTGTCGCTGCTGCATCCCGCGTTTTCGCGGTTTTCTTCGCGCTCCAGTGCCTCATCGCGCTACTCCTGGCCGGCCGCCATAAAGAGTGGCCCAAATTCGCAGGCATCCTTGCGGTCGGCCTGGCGATGGTTATCATCGCAATTTTCGGGATTTCTTCCTGATCGGCGTGAACCACCGAAGCCAGCCTGAACATCCGCTAAAAAAGCGTTGACGGCGTTTGTTCAACGTGATGTTATCGTCGTTAACATTGTTACCGGCGTTAACTTGATGGCTCAACCTGTTACCACCCGGCAAGCCCCCTACCATCACGGCGACCTACCGCAGCAGGCGCATCGTCTGGCCCTCGAAATTGTGCGCGAACATGGCGACGCGGCCATCAGCTTACGGGCACTGGCCAAGGAAATCGGGGTCAGCCCCCCGGCGTTGTACCGTCATTTCGTTGATCGCGAAAGCCTGCTCGCCGAACTCGCAGTCAGCGGTTTTAAGGTGTTACGTGAGCGATTGCTGACGGTAGGCTCATCCAATCCGCGGCAGGCACTGATTGATATTGGCCTGGTGTACGTATCTTTTGCCCAGGACGAACCCAACCTGTATCGGCTGATGTTTGGCGGGCGGGTGTTGCCCCGGGGCACTCATCCTCGCCTGGACGCAGCCGGCAAAGGTGCGTTCCAGGTACTGGAAGACACCATCGCCCGGGCTCAGCGAGTCGGTTACCTGAAACCTGTGCCGCTGGCACTGATGACGGCTGCGGCCTGGTCGCTGGTCCATGGGCTGTCCCAACTCACCATTGATGGCCATTTACCGGTGGCCGAGGCGGAACCGCAATTGGCAGAAGGGGTCCTCACCCTTCTGCTGGACGGTTCCAGAAGCAGTACCCAACAATAAACACGCAAGGACCCGCACTATGAGCAGCCCCAAACCCAGCACCATCCGAGTCGGTCGCCGTTATCGAGCCAATCGCCTGGAGGGCCCCTACGACGCCATCGTCATTGGCTCCGGCATCGGCGGTCTCACCGCCGCGGCCTGCATGAGCAAACTCGGAAAGAAAGTGGTGGTGTTCGAGCAGCACTACACCGCCGGCGGCTTCACCCACAGTTACGATCGCAATGGCTATGAATGGGACGTGGGTGTGCATTACATTGGCGACATGGGCGCAGACCATACCCTGAGCAAGCGCCTGTTTGACCACATCACCGATGGCCAACTGTCGTGGGCTCCGATGGACGACCATTACGACCGGATCTTCATCGGCGACCGCCACGTTGATCTGGTGGCCGGGCCGGACGCCTTCAAGGCGGAACTGAAAACGGCGTTTCCCGGCGAAGAGCAGGCCATCGACACCTACCTGGATTATCTCAAGCAGGTTGCCAAGGCCATGCCCGGCCTGGTGGTGGGTAAAGTGCTACCGGATATGGCCAGCGGCCCTTTGCGGAAACTGGTCACCAAGGCCACACCGGATTATCTCAACAAAACCACCCGGGAAGTCCTCGAGAGCCTGACCAGCAACCAGGAACTGATTGCCGTACTTGCTGGCCAGTGGGGCGACAATGGTCTCCCGCCGGCTGAGTCCAGCTTCATCATCCATGCCCTGATCGCCCGGCATTACCTGTATGGCGGTTACTACCCCATCGGCGGGGCGTCGGAGATGGCGAAGACGATTATTCCGGTTATCCAGCAAAGTGGCGGAGAAGTGTTTACCTACGCGGATGTCACGGAAATACTGATCGACAAAGGCAAGGCTGTGGGCGTGCGCATGGCGGACGGCGAGGAGGTGCGGGCACCCATGGTGATCAGCAACGCCGGCGTGTTCAATACTTTCGGAAAACTGTTGCCGGACGGGGCGCCAGAAAAGGATTACTACCAGCAGAAGCTGCAAACGGTCGAACGCTCCATGGCCAGCAACTGCCTGTACATCGGCCTGAAGGATACGGCGGAGAATCTGGGACTACCAAAGACCAATTACTGGATCTATCCCGGCCCGAACTACGAAAAGAATCTCAGCAACTTCATGGCGTCACCCGAGACCGCTGACATTCCACTGACCTACATCTCGTTTCCCTCCGCCAAGGACCCGAGTTTTGAGGAACGCTATCCGGGACGCGCAACCATCGAGATCGTGGCCCCGGGCCCTTACGAATGGTACGCCCAGTGGGCCGACAAAACCTGGGGTAAGCGCGGTGAGGACTACGAGGCCGAGAAAGAAGCCTATGCCCAGCGTCTGCTGAAAAAGCTGTACGAGAAATTCCCGCATCTGGAGGGCAAGGTGGACTACTACGAACTCTCCACGCCGCTGTCGACAGACTACTTCTGCCGCTACAGCAAGGGCGAAATCTACGGCCTGAACCACACCCCGGACCGCTTCGAGCAGGATTGGCTGAAGCCGAAGACCCGCATTCCCGGCCTCTACCTGACTGGCCAGGATGTGATGACCTGCGGCGTGGTAGGCGCCATGATCGGCGGCCTGCTCACGACGATTGCCGTCAGCGGTCTGAAAGGGCTGCCCTTGGCCAAGCGAATGTTTGTCGGCTAGGAGGCTTGTGACCGCCGGTCTCGCAGCGACTGGATCCATTTATAGAAAATCGGCACCAGCAGCGTGCCAAGAATGGTGGCCATCACCATGCCGCTCAGCACAGTGATACCGAGACTGATGCGGCTGGCCGCTCCTGCCCCGCTGGCGAGCACCAGCGGCAGCACGCCGAGCACGAAGGACAACGCCGTCATCAATACCGCCCGGAAACGCAGGACGGCGGCCTTGTTGGCGGCTTCTTCGGCACTCAGCCCCGACTGCCGCAGCTGCATGGCGAATTCCACGATCAGGATCGCGGTTTTGGTCGATAGCCCCACCAACAGGACCAGTCCAACCTGGGCGTAGATGTTATTGGCAAGCCCCACCAGCCAGAGCCCCGTCATGGCGCCAAAGATGGCCATGGGCACGGCACCGATGACCGCAACCGGAAGACTCCAGCTTTCGTATTGGGCCACCAGGAACAGGTAGACGAAGACGATGGCCAGCAGGAAGATGACCACGGCCAGATTCCCGGCCTGGATTTCCTGCAGGCTCTGGCCGGCCCAGCTGAACTCGTAGCCTTGTGGCAGATTCGCCGACAGCGCCTCCATGGTGCCGATGGCATCGCCACTGGCAAAGCCAGCGGCGGCTTCACCGGAGATCGTCACCGACCGCTTCAGGTTGAAATGCTGGATGCTTGACGGCCCGAGTACCGGGCGAAGCGACGCCAGCGTGGTCAGAGGCACCATGCCACCGTCACGGTTGCGAACGAAATAGTGGGACAGGTCTTCAGGCCGCTGCCGGAACTGACCTTCCGCCTGCAACAACACTCGGTAGTTCTTGCCGAAGCGGGTAAAGTCGTTCACGTACAGCGAACCGAGCTGGGTCTGCAGGGTAGAGAATATATCCGACAACTGGATGCCCAGCGCCTTGGCCTTGTTGCGGTCTACTTCCAACAGATACTGGGGAATATTGGCGCGATAGGTACTGTAGACCCTCGAAAGTTCACTGCGCTGGTTGGCCTCGAAGATCAGGCCGTTCATCACCTGGGCCAATTCGGACACGTCTCGCCCAAGGTTGTCCTGTAGCCGGAAGTCAAAACCCGATGAGGTTCCCAGGCCGGGGATCGGGGGCGGGTTGAATACCATGACCTGGGCTTCTGAAATGGCCCACAGTCCGGAATACAACCGTGGCAAAATGGCTCGAAGCCCCAGCTCCGGCTCTTCTCGCTCTTCCCAGTCCTTGAGCATCGCGATGCCGAGGCCGTTGTTGGAGCCGCTGCCACCCAGCAAAGAAAACCCGGAGACCGAAATGAAATCAGTGACGGCGGGATCCTCCAACACCAGGTCGGTGACCTTGGCCAACACCGCATCGGTCCGCTCCAGCGACGAGGCATCCGGCAACTGCACATCCACAAACAGGAAGCCCTGGTCCTCCGGTGGCACGAACGCCATTGGAACGGACTTGAACAGGCCCACCATGCCCGCAAGCACCGCAACCACGACCACGGCCACCAGGGCGCTCTTGCGGAGCAGTCGGCTGACCACCGCCGAATAGCCCCGCGTGCCCACTGTGATGGCCTGCTCGAACGGTTTGAGCCAGCCAATGGACTGGTTACCTCTGCCCAACAGTGAGACACAGAGTGCGGGACTCAATGTCAGCGCGTTGATGGACGAGATAATCACGGCCACGGAAATGGTCACCGAGAACTGCTGGTACAGCGTGCCAGTAATGCCGGGCATGAAGCCCACGGGCACGAACACCGCCAGCAGCACCAGGGTGGTTGCAATCACCGGCCCGGTTACTTCCGCCATGGCCTTGGTGACCGCGTCCCGTATCGGCAACTTACCTTCCTGAAGGATGCGCTCGACGTTTTCGATGACCACGATGGCGTCGTCCACCACAATCCCGATCGCCAGCACCAGACCGAACAGGGTGATGGTGTTGATGGAGTATCCGAGAACTGCCATCACGGCGAAAGTCCCGATCAGGGAGACCGGAATCGCAATGGACGGTATGAGCGTGGCGCGCCAGTTCTGCAGAAACAGGAACACCACCAGGATAACCAGGCCGACCGCCTGGAAGAGCGTGATGATAACCTCGTCGATGGAGCGGGTAATGAATTCCGTGGTGTCGTACAGGATGGAGTGGGAGACGCCGTCCGGGAAGGTGGTGGCAGCCACTTTCACCACCTGTTTCACCTGTTCCGCAACATCCAGGGCATTGGCGTCCGGTAACTGGTAGATCACTACGAATGCGGTGTCCTGATTGTTGAGCTTTGCAGTGGACGTGTAGGAACGGGAACCCAGCTCAATGCGCCCGACATCCCGAAGCCGCAGAAAACCCCCACCCGGCCTGGCCCGAATGATCATCTGGCCGAATTCTTCGGGGTCCGACAGCCGCTCCTTGCTCTGGATGGTGTAGACAAACTGCTGTCCCTCGGGCACCGGCGCCTGCCCCAGCTTGCCCGCCGCCACGATCTGGTTCTGTTCCTGTATTGCGGCAGCGACGTCCGCAACAGTGACATCGAGAGAGGCCATGCGCCGCGGATCAAGCCAGATCCGCATGCTGTAGTCCTTGGCGCCCATGACCTCCGCTGACGCCACGCCAGGGACTCGTCCCAGGGTTTCCACCAGGTTATTGGAGGCGTAGTTGCTGAGGAAAATGCCGTCCAGGTCCGGCCGCTCGGACGTCAGGTTGATCCCCAGCAACATATTGCCGGACTGCTTGCTGACCACGACGCCCTGTCGCCGGACCTCATCGGGCAAGAAGGGTTCCGCCAGCGCGACCCGGTTTTGAACGTTGACCTGGGCAATATCCGTGTCGGTGCCACTCTCGAAGGTCAGCGTGATGGTCGCCGTGCCCTCACTCGACGCCGTGGACTCGATGTAAATCATGTCCTCCACACCGTTGAGCTGCTGCTCGATGGGGCGGGTGACGGCCTCCTCCACCACCTGGGCGCTACCGCCCGGCAAGGTGGCGGTCACCTGGATCTGAGGTGGCGCCATGTCCGGGTACATATTGACCGGCAGGAGCCGCAAGGCCATCAATCCCGCCAGGGTGATGAGTATTGAGATGACAAACGCGAACTTTGGCCGCTGGATAAAGACGCTGCTGATCATTGATCAGCCTCTTCGGTCTCCCTGAGCGCGCCGGTTTGGGGATCGATCCATTTCCGTACCGGATTCACAGTGGTCCCCGACCGGACCTTCTGCAATCCCTCCACGATCACCCGCTCCCCGGCCTCCAGGCCACTTTGCACCACCATCATCGAACCGCGGCGTGGGCCAGTTGTTACAAAGCGCTGTACCACTTCCTGCCGGTCGTTTATCAACAGCACGAACGTGCCCTCGATGGTTTCCTGGATCGCCATTTGTGGCACGAGCGCGTGCATTTCACCAGACTGCCCCTGGATCAGGACCGTCACATAGAGCCCAGGCAGCAGTATCGAACGGGGATTCGGGAAGACGGCCCGAATGGGTACGGTGCCGGTGCTGCTTTCCGTGCGCACGTCGGTAAAATCCAGGACACCATTCTGGTCATAGCTTTCACCGTCGGGCAAGGTGAGCGACAAGGTCAGCTGGCTGGCAATGTCCCGCGTTGAACCGGAGTTAGCCCGACGGAATGCGACATAATCCGCCTCATTTACCTCGAACTGAACGTAAATGGGGTCAGTGACCAAGACCTCGGTAATCGGACCACTCGAAGGGTTCACCACCGCACCCACGTCAAAGTTGAGCTTGCCGACCCAGCCATCAAAAGGCGCGCGAATTTCTGCGTAATTCAGGTTGGTTCTGGCTTTATCGACGGCAGCCTCTGCAGATTGCAGTTGGCTTTGGGCAGCATTGAAACGGTCCTTCAGCTTGTCCAGGTCAGCATCGGACAAAAATCCCTTGCCGGCCACCTCCTCGCCTCGCCGCAGGTTCTTGGTGGCCGATTCCAGCTCTGCCCTGGCGGCGGCCAACTCGGCCTCCGACTGCTTGAGGCTGGCGCTGGCCGTCGTGTCTTCAAGACGGAGCAGCACCTGGCCCTGGCTTACCCGAGCCCCCTCTTCAAACAGGATCTCACGTATCTCGGCTTCAATCCGGGCGGTGATGTCAGCTTTCGCTGAGGCAGCAGTCCTCGCCACGAATTCACGGGATGGTCGCACTTCCGAATCCTCGACCACCACCACGGATACCGACGGCGGCTCGGCCTGCGGTGGCTCGGGGGACTCTGAGCACCCCACAACCACGATCAAGGTCAGGACAAAAACCGGAAGATGCTGAACGCGTTCCTTACGAGCAAAAGAGCTGGCCATCGATTCCTTTCCCTCTTTGATACACTCACATACCACAAGAATTCAGAGAGCTACTTCCTAGATTAGTCGATAGGCTCGAAAAGCGTGGATAACGGGAGAGCACAGGAGTTCTGTCTGTCCTGAGGAAGAATCGATCGGTTCACTGCCGGCTTTTATTCCATGTTTGTCAGGTACCACCTGCCCTCGCCATTCCGGCAAATCTGCAGTTCCTCATGTCTAAGCAGTTTACCTTTCTTGAAACTGTCGAGCGCGACCATCCGGCAGGATTCGCCACCCTCGAACGAATCCGAAACCAATTCAAATCGACCCGTGATCGAACCATCGGAGGTCACAAATTCCTCCGAATCCCCAACTTCTGCCGTATTCAGGAAGGCCTGTAGCCGACTCTCCAGCCTGGCACGGTCTTCGTCCGACAGTTTAACGTCTGAAGGCACCAACACTTGTGCTGCATTTCCAAGCAGGTTGATCGGCGCTTTTATAATCCCGGTGATGACGTTGGTAAACGCATTTTCACCGGCACTGGACGCGATCTCGTTCGCATTCGCCACTATTTTTTCGACCCGATTGAGGGTCGGAGGAATGGTCTGGCGGATATTCTGGCTTTCCTCCAGCACGGACGGAATGACGGTTCTATAGGCTTCGAGTTCGGCGAGTACCTGGGGCACAAGAGAACGAACCGAGGCTACCTCAGCGCGAATTTTCCCGGATTCCTGCAACACGGAGGGCATCAGCAATCGTACTGCCTCCGTTTCTTTGAGGGCATCTCCGGCCAGGAATCTCAATTTTTCTGCCTCGTCCAGAAATTCCGGCGCCAGCTCAACCGCGGGCTTGACCGACTCGACAATCTCGGATGCCTTTTGAAGGCCCTCGGATATCCGGTCGGCGCTTCGGATCACGGCGTAGCCAAAATAGAAAATAGACGCCGCAAGCACCAATATGCTCAGCGTTCGAAAGGATTCGGATAACGTCTTCACGGAGCGGCCTCCCCGACCCTGGGGCCCCACAAGAGGTATGAAAAGATTAGACCAGCAACTGACGACCGTCTACGGCAAGACCAAGCCCCTGACACTTACCTGACAGATGATCAAAGGTGGCTATACTCAGTGAAGTTATTGGGGGGTGAATAAAAAATGCGCTATCAGGAATGGCTGGATTCGCTGTCCATTGAGGCTTTTTTTCTCTCCTTTATACTCATCACTGTGGTGGTTGCAGAATGCGGGTACCGGATCGGTCGCTGGTGGCAATTTCGCACCCCGGGTGACAAAGAAGGTCCCACGAACATGATCGTCGGCTCCCTTCTCGGTTTGTTGGCATTCCTGCTGGCGGTGACCATGGGCATGGCCTCGGACCGTTTTGATACCCGCCGCGTCATGGTCCTAACCGAAGCAAATGTCATCGGAACCACCTATCTCCGAGCCGGGTTTCTGCCTGAAAACGAGGCGTCAGAGACTCGAGCCCTTCTTGATGAATACGTCCCATTGAGGATCGTGCTAAACGACCCGCAAGATGTGCCCGATAGAATCAACCGGTCCCTTGAACTGCACAATGAACTCTGGGCCATCGCCGAGCGTCTTGCCAAATCGATGCCTGAATCGGACATTCTGGCACTTTACATTGAATCACTTAATGAACTGATCGACATTCATCAATCCAGGCTGACCGCAGGAATATACGCGCGTTTACCCGGCACGGTACTCCTGCTCCTGCTGGCCAGTTCGGTCCTCACCCTGGCCATGGTGGGTTACAGTGCCGGCCTCACGGGCCGCCGCAGCCCGCTTACCGCGATCGGAATGATTGTGGTATTAGGCGCCGTGATTACTCTGCTCCTGGATCTCGAACGCCCCCGCAGCGGCCTGGTCACCGTAAATCAGCAACCAATCATTGACTTGCAGCAGTCGATAACAACCGACGCCGGGGAGACTTGAGGGATTTACAAGTTTGAACGCATTTGCCTGGCAGCTGCTATTTCCCGCCGCAAACATCGACAAAAGCCTGTCACTATGACAACTCTGTCCATCGCTCACTCCTGCCGACTCTATCCATAGTTACAGCGTAACCGATAAGGTGATTGGCGATGGCAGTGATTACTTCAGGCCAAAAACAAAAAGGCCACTCCGGAGAGCGGCCTTTCAGGATTGCTTTGGCAACAACCTAGCCCAGGTTTTTCTTCACGAACTTCTGGATTTCACCCACGATACCGCTGCGGAAGGCCAGCACCACCACAATGAAGATACCACCGAGGATCGGGTCGACCCAATCCCTCAACGCGCCTTGGGACAGCTGGTACTCAATGTTCACCACAAAGGTGGCACCAACCACAGGCCCGAGCAGCGTCCCCATGCCACCGACCAGTGTCATCAGGATAACCTCGCCCGACATGTGCCAGTGGGCATCGTTCAGGGACGCCAATTGGAACACCACCGACTTCATTGACCCGGCCAGACCCGCCAGGGCGGCAGAGATCACAAAGGCCAGCACCTTGTAACGGTTCACGTTGTAGCCAAGAGATATCGCGCGGGGCTCATTCTGCTTGATCGACTTGAGTACCTGGCCGTAAGGACTGCTGACAATCCGCTGAACCAGCAAGTAACAACCGAGAAACACCGCCAGCACGAAGTAGTACATGTTCAGGTTGTTCTCGAGGTTGATCAGCCCGAACAGGTGGCCCCGGGGAATGCCGTGCATGCCATCCTCGCCGCCGGTGAATTCCGACTGCACGAAGAAGAAGAACACCAGCTGGGCCAGCGCCAGGGTGACCATTGCGAAGTAGATGCCCTGGCGACGGATCGACAGCAGGGCAAACGCCAGACCCAGCACGGTGGCAAGCGCGGTACCCGCGAGAATACCCACCTCCGTGGTCAGGCCCGAGTAGTTGCTGAGCAGGTACCCTGTAGTGTAACCACCGGTTGCCAGGAACGCGGCATGGCCGAAGGACAGCAGTCCGGTAAAACCAAACAGCAGGTTGAAGGCCACCGCGAACAGTGCAAAGCACAGGATCTTCATCAGGAAGACCGGGTACATGACGAACGGTGCCGCCACCAGAAGCAGGACCAGCACGCCGTTGAGCAGCATTTTCTTGCGGTCCTCGATCTTCTGCTGTTCCAGAATGGCTTTTTGAATGTCGGCCGGATTGAATGACTGGCTCATGGTTACGCCTCCTTACCAAACAGGCCTGCAGGCCGGAACATCAGAACCACCACCATGACCAGGAAGATCACCGCGGATGAAGCAGGCGGATAGAAGGTTTTCGTGAGCCCTTCGATTACCCCCATCAGGATACCGGTGATAATGGCACCACCGATGGAGCCCATACCGCCGATGACGACAACCGCGAACACGGTAATCAGAATGTGGGAGCCCATAACCGGCGTCACCGAGTAGATCGGTGCAGCCAGGACCCCGGCGAACGCCGCCAGCATGACGCCAAAGCCATACGTGAGGCTCACCAGCAGTGGCACGTTGATACCGAAGCCCTGCATGAGCTGGGCGTCTTCCGTGCCGGCACGCAGGTAGGCACCGAGCTTGGTCTTTTCAATCATGAACCAGGTGCCAAAGCAGACAACCAGGGCAATCGCGATGACCCAGGCCCGGTAGTACGGCAGGAACATGAAACCGAGATTGATCCCGCCCTTGAACAGGTCCGGCATGGAATACCTCATGCCAGACACGCCATAGATGTTCGTTAATACACCCTGAAGCAGCAGGGCAATACCGAAGGTCAGCAACAGACTGTAGATATGATCCTGGCCCGCGATGCGGCGGAGCAGGAAATACTCGATGATCACCCCGACCACACCAACCAGCAGTGGCGCCATGAACAGCGCAACCCAGTAGTTGACGCCCAGAACGTCGAACAGGATGACGGTGGCCATCGCACCGAGCATGTACATCGCCCCATGGGCAAAGTTAATAATCTTGAGCAGGCCGAAGATGACCGCCAACCCGAGACTCAACAGCGCGTAGAATGCGCCGTTAATGACCCCGATCAGAAGCTGACCAGACAGCACCGCAAGGGGGACACCGAAAATCATGGACATGTTGCTAACTCCAAAAGCAGCGCGGACGTTTTACCTGAAACCGTCGTTGCAGATTCCGGGGACTCGCCGGCCATGCCGGCCGGAGAGTCCCCTGGGGTTACGCTCTTACTTGCTGGTTACCAGCGGGCACTTGCTCTCGGAGAGCGGACGGTAGGCTTCATCTGCGGGAATGGTGCGCAGAATCTTGTACAGGTCCCACTCGTTCTCGGACTCGTCCGGCGTTTTCACCTCGGCCAGGTACATGTCGTGCACCATCCGGCCGTCTTCGCGGATCTTGCCGTTGGTCGCAAACATGTCGTTGATCGGGGTGTCCATCATCTGCTTGCGCACGGTTTGAGCGTCGTCAGAACCGGTCGCTTCTACCGCTTTCAGGTACTGCATGGTGCTGGAGTAAACGCCGGCATGAACCATGGTCGGACGTACGCCGGTCTCTTCCATGAAGCGGTCAGACCACTCACGGGCCTCGTCGTTCATGTCCCAGTACCAGCCCGTGGTCAGCTGGATACCCTGTGCGGCCTCAACACCCAGCGCGTTGACGTCGGTCAGGAACAGCAGCAGCGCAGCCAGGGTCTGGCCGGACTGGGTCACACCGAATTCACTGGCAGTGTTGATCGCGTTGGTGGTGTCAGCACCGGCGTTGGCCAGGGCAACCACATCGGCACCGGAGGCCTGGGCCTGCAGGATGAACGAGGAGAAATCAGGTGTCGGGAACGGATGACGCAGGGTACCGATGATCTCCCCGCCGTTTTCCTTGACCACTCGGGACACATCGCCCTCAAGGGCATGGCCGAAGGCATAGTCAGCGGTCAGGATGTACCAGGTCTTGCCACCCTCTTTGACCACGGCGCTGGCGGTACCGTTGGCCAGCGGATAGGTGTCATACACGTAGTGGATGTGGTTCGGGGTGCAGTGTTCGTTGGTGATGCTGGAGGCCGCAGAGCCGGAAATGATACCCAGCTTGTCGTTCTCTTCGAGGATGTCGCTCACGGCGATAGAAACAGAAGAGGCTACGAGGCCGGCAACCAGGTCGACGTCTTCGTTCTCAACCCAGCGACGCACGGTAGAAGACGCTACGTCTGCGCTGTTGCGGTCATCGGCGCTGACGACTTCAATCTTGGCACCGTTCACCTTGCCACCGAAGTCGGCAATGGCCATTTCCATTGCTTTCAGGCCGTTTGGTCCAGCCAGGTCCCGGTAGGTACCAGACATGTCCGCCAGATAACCGATCTTGACGGTATCGTTTGAAACGGCGGCCTGGGCACCGCTGGCCAGCATGGCTGAGGCAACGGCTGTGGTCAGAAGCTTTTTCATCATTGTCATTGTTGTATCTCCGCTACTGTGTTGCGTTGGTTCGGGTTTATTGTTGCTTTTCTTGCTTTCGCTCTTGCCTATCCGGGATCACACACCCAAATAGCGATCCAGTACTGACTGTTTGGCACTCAACTCGTCGGCACTGATTTCTTCCACAATCTGCCCGTGCTCAACCACGTAATGGCGGTCGGCCAGGGGCGCTGCGAAGTGGAAATTCTGTTCCACCAGTACGATGGTCAGGCCTTTCTCCTTCAGCTTGACCAGAACCTCGCCCAGCTTCTCGACGATCACCGGTGCAAGGCCTTCGGTGATTTCGTCCAGCAGAAGCATGTTGGCGCCGGTGCGCAGAATGCGGGCCATGGCCAGCATCTGCTGCTCACCACCAGAGAGCTTGGTGCCCTGGCTGAAGCGACGCTCATAGAGGTTGGGGAACATGGTGTAAATCTCTTCCAGGCCCATGCCACCGCTACGCACCACCGGTGGCAGAGTGAGGTTTTCCTGGACGCTGAGTGCGGAAAAAATGCCCCGATGCTCGGGGCAATACCCGACACCCAACCTGGCAATATGATGCGGGGCGCAGGACATCGTCTCTTCCCCGTTAATCATGATTGAGCCGGTGCGGCGACCTACCATGTTCATGATCGCCTTCAGGGTGGTACTGCGGCCAGCGCCGTTGCGGCCCAGCAGGGTCACCAGCTCACCGCGGTTAACCACCAGATCCAGCCCGTGCAGAATGTGGGACTCGCCATAAAAAGCGTGCAGTCCCGACACCCGAAGCTGTTCGTATTCCCGGTCCGGACGCTGACTCATTGGGCCGCCTCCGCTTCGTTTTCCTGACTCGGGGAACCGCGTTCACCGCTGTCGCTGCTGCCCATATAGACCTCGCGAACACGCGGATCGGCAGAGACGGTATCGTAGTCGCCTTCGGTAAGTACGGCCCCCTGGGCCAGGACGGTAATCCGGTCACAGAGCTTGCTGACAACACTGAGGTTGTGTTCAACCATCAACACCGTGCGGCCCTGGGCAGCCTTGCGCACCAGCTCCACAACACGGTCAACGTCTTCGGCGCCCATGCCCTGGGTGGGCTCATCAAGCAGCAACAGCTCCGGCTCCATGGCCAGGGTTGTGGCCAGCTCCAGGGCCCGCTTGCGGCCGTAGGCCAGTTCGACGGTGGCGGTGTTGGCGTATTCGGCCAGTCCGACCGAGTCCAGCAGCTCCATGCAACGCTCGTTGAGTTTGTTCAGCGAGGTTCCGGATTTCCAGAAACTGAACGAGGTACCCTCGAAGCTTTGCAGGGCCACCCGGATATTCTCCAGAGCCGTCATGTGGGGGAATACCGCCGAAATCTGGAACGAGCGCACCACCCCTTTGCGGGCGATCGCAGCAGACTTCATCGCGGTAATGTCCTGGCCGTTGAACAGGATCTGGCCACGGGTCGGAATGAGAAATTTGGTGAGCAGGTTAAAAACGGTGGTCTTGCCTGCCCCGTTGGGACCGATCAGGGCGTGGATGTGGCCTTTCTGAATCTTCAGATTCACGTCGTCGACCGCGACAAACCCCTTGAACTCTTTGACAAGGTTGCGGGTCTCCAGAACGTACTGTTCACTCATGAGCCAGTCTACCTTTGTTATTGTTGTACATTTGAACTAGTTTACAGGTTAAATTGACGTCTACGTAAACGTCAACAGGTATTTTCGGTATTTAAAGCCAGTTCCCTTAGCAAAAAGTCGCAGACCAGATCCAGAACCTGCTCCGGCTTCTCAAGATGGGGCGAGTGCCCGGTGTCTGGCAAAAACACCGCTTCGGCCTTTGCCCCAATGCCTGCAACGATGTCGGTTACCTGCTCAGGCATGCCGTATTCGTCGTCCTGCCCCTGCATTATCATAGACGGACATTGGATAGCCGCCAGCCAGCGCCCGAAATCCATGAAGGCCTGGAAGCCTTCATCCAGCCAGACGGTCTGCCAGGCGTTGAAGAGATCATCGGTGCGATCACCGTGGTAGCGCTGCAGCTTTTCGCGAATATCGGTTTCCCGATAGCGCACGGCCATTTCCCGGATTCCGTCGAGGGTAAGGTGGTCCGCGTAAATGTGCGCTGCCATGGTGACCAGTGCTTTGGCACGGTCGCCCAGGGCGCCGGCGGCAATCAGGGCGATCGACCCGCCGTCGCTGTGGCCGATGAGCACCACCTCTTCAATGCCCAGCTCATCCAGCAGGCGCGGCAACAGGAGCTCGCCTTCCTTTTCCTGGTAATCGTAGGGACGTGGCAGGGTTTCATCGGAGGAACGGCCGTAGCCCAGACGGTTGTAGATCAGAGCATCACACCCGGTGGCCTTTGCCAGGCGTTCCGGGAACCGTCGCCACAGGGCAATACTGCCAAGGGATTCGTGCAGAAAAACCAATGTTGGCCTCTTCTTCCCGCCCTCGCACTGCCCTTGATGGCGGATTCGACGAACCTCCACGAACATGCCCTGCCCCAACGGCACCATCATGTCACGCGTCTGCATGGCGGGGCCGTTCGGGAGGTATGGAGTACGTCATGGTGGAATGGGCAACCGGGTCCTCGGCACCTTCCGAGTAGACGAAGACTTCACCGACGCCCATGGTCCGACCCACCTTCAGCATCGTTGCCCTCGCCCAGATGGGCTTATGGGCCACCGGCTTGCGCAGGAAGTTGATGTTGAGGTTGGTGGTTACCGCCAGCGGTACCAGACCAATCTTGCTGAGCAGCGCCGCATAGAGGGTAACGTCTGCCAGCCCCATCATGGCGGGCCCCGAGACCGTTCCACCCGGCCTCAGGTGCTCCTCGTCCACCTCAAGTTTCATTTCCGCCCAGCCGTCTCCGAGCTTCTGCAGGGTGCCGAACGCGGCACCCTGCGGGAACTGCTCGTCGAGAAACGCCTGCAGCTCTTCAAACGTGATGATCATGCGCCCTTTTCGTCCTGCGCACGGTTACGGAGAACGAAGCGCTGAATCTTGCCGCTCGGCGTCTTCGGCAGTTCATCCACAAACTCGATCTCACGCGGGAAGGCGTGCGTGGACAGGCGACGACGTACCAGCTCCTGGAGTTCGTCCTTCAGGGCCTGGTCATCCCCTGGTGCCTGGTCGCTCTTGATCACCACGTAGGCCTTGATGATGGAGCCACGCTTTTCGTCGGGCTTGCCAACCACGCCGGACTCAGCCACAGCGGCATGCTCCAGCAGAGTACTTTCCACGTCGGCCGGGCCCACCCGATAGCCTGCGGTGGTGATAATGTCGTCATCCCGACCACTGAAGGAGAAGCAACCGTCTCCGTGGCAGATCACCATGTCACCGGTAAGGTAGTAGCCCTTCACGAACGGGTCTTTCTCGCCCCAGGTGTAGCCATCGAAATGGAACAGTGGCGATGCCGCGACATCCACGGCGAGCTGGCCTACTTCGCCGGCACCCACCTCTTCATTCTTCTCGTTCAGAGCGACCACCTTGTGGCCCGGGGAGGCATAGCCCATGGACCCTTCGCGTACCGGATGCTCAAGGCCATGGAAATTGCAGCAGGTCATACCGGTTTCGGTCTGACCGTAGTG
Source organism: Marinobacter sp. F4206 (assembly GCF_019392195.1). Taxonomy (NCBI): domain Bacteria; kingdom Pseudomonadati; phylum Pseudomonadota; class Gammaproteobacteria; order Pseudomonadales; family Marinobacteraceae; genus Marinobacter; species Marinobacter liaoningensis. The sequence goes on along the minus strand of NZ_JAHXKI010000003.1, from coordinate 338,403 downwards.
GTCCTTGACCGGGCAGAAGTGACGATTCTTGATCCAGTTCACCACTTCCGGGTTGAGCGGCTCGCCGGCACTGCTGGCCACCCTCAGACCCAGATTTTCACCTTCGGGCAGTACGTGATCGTTGGCCTTAAGCAGGCGATACGCCGTCGGCGCCGCCGCCAGGTTGGTGATCTTGTATTTGCGGATCATGTCGTAGGTGGATTCCGGCGTGAAACCACCGGGATTGAAATGGGTGGCGTGGCCCATCAGCAGCGGCCCGACCACGGCATAGTAAAGACCATACGCCCAGCCCGGATCGGCCACGTTCCAGTATTTGTCGTCTTCGCGGAGATCGATGGCGTACTTCATGTATACGTAGAACGCCAGCAGCGCCCGGCCAGGAACGGCAACGCCCTTGGACTTGCCGACGGTGCCGGAGGTGAACATCTGCAGGAACGGGTCGTCTCCGGTGATCATCACCGGCTCGAACTCGCTGGACTGGCTGGCCAGGGTGGCCTCGAAATCGGCAACCTCGGCATCAATGGCGCTGGCATCCACCGCAACAACCGGCGGGCAATCCTTGACGTCGTTCAGCTTGGGATAATTTTCCGGATTGGTCACCACCAGCTTGGTGCTGGCGCGCTCAAACCGGTACTCGATGGCCCCGGAACCGAAGGCCGTAAACAGGGGCTGGTAAACCGCACCGGCACGCAGGGTACCGGCGATAACAATCAGCAGTTCAGGCGTACGCGGCAGGAGGGCGGCAACCCGGTCACCTTTACCAATGCCCTTAGATTTCAGGTAGTTGGCAAAACGGGCGGAAGCTTCCTTCAGTTCGGCGAAGGTCAGGGTGCCATCACCACCATCGTCTTTTTCGTAGTAGAGCGCGACTTTCTGGGGATCACTCGCCCACTTGTCACAGATCTCGTGGCATACGTTCAGACCGCTATCCAGGCGGCCGTCCAGGACCTCCGCTTCCAGTGCGGCAGGATCAAAATTGTTGTACACGGAGGTGTATTCCGGAAGGCTCATTTTCAACTCCTGTTGTTGTTGTCGTTGAATCCACGAGAGCAAGGTTTATCACAGGGTTCACTTTACGTAAAGGTAAACTTTAGACCAAAAAGGCAGAAAACCGACCGCTTTTATTAAGGGGAGAAAACGGGCCTGCTCGACAGGATATGGTGCAGGCTGTCGCAGTCCACCATGGGGTCGTCACAGTTCACGACAACATCCGAACGGGCAATGACGTACCCCTTGCCGGTGATGTGGTTTTTCACCACCTGGTACTCACCTTCCAGCTCAACCGCGCTGAGCTGGCCAATGAAGCCGGTTTGGCGCAGGGAAATGGTCTCCAGCCGGTCACCGGGCTTGATGGTGCCTTCGTAATTCATCAGGGCGAGACGCGCCGAGGTTCCGGTTCCGGTGGTGCTGCGGCAGATCACGCCGGGGTGCACGTAGGTGGCTGACCGGGAACGGTAATACCCCTCCGCCACATGCTCCACCGGGCCCATGAAATGCAGGAACGGCAGGGGACCAACATCACCCAGGGTATAGTGGGAAAACCCTCGCTCGGCCTGGATGGCCTCGACGATGGCGTGGGCCGTTTCCGCCAGTTTGCGCTCCTCATCGATAGTCAGATCGAAGCCCAGCTCCCGGGCATCCACCAGCGCATAGAAACCGCCGCTATAGGCCACACTGTAGGTCACAGTGCCCAGGGACGGCACGTCGATGGTCGCCCTGTAGGTGTGAATGTAGCTGGGAAGCCCTTCGCAGGTAATCGCCTCGACCACACCGTCCCGCACCAGCGCTTCAATCTGGACCAGCCCGGCCGGGGACTCCAGCATGAACTGCTGGCGGCCTTCCTGTTTCGGCACAATACCCGCTTCCAGCACGGCGGTGGCAGTACAAATGGTGTTGGAGCCGGAATAGATGGGGTAACCCATCACCTCCATGATGATGTAGCCGGCCGCCGCCCGGGGGTCCGTGGCCGGCACCAGCAGATCGACGGACATCTCGGGGATGCCGTGGGGCTCTTCCAGCAACAACCGGCGCAGGCCATCGGCGTCGTCCCGCAGATATTCCATCTGGGCCCGCACGGTGTCGCCCGGGAGCGGATCGATGCCGCCGGTGACAATCCGGCTGACATCACCGCCGGCGTGGGTATCCATCAACTGAATGGTCAATTCCGGTTTCATTAAACGTTCTCCAGCGACCAGGGTTTGCCGTGATCGTCCCACTGGGCGTCGGGAACAATCACGATCTTGCCGAGATAGTTGCTACCCCGGTTCACAAAGTACTCCTCGGCGTGGTGCAGATCCGAAAGCCGGAACGCGCCGTGCAGAACCGGTTTGAGCTGCCCGCCCCGAATCCAGGCCATCAGCTGATCGGCTTCCTCGCGGGTGCCGTGGGAGACGCCGAAGATCTGTACCTGGTAGAGGTAGATCCTGGTCCACAGAATTTCGCTGATGTTACCGCCGCTGGCCCCGGCAATGCTCAGGCGCGGGTAGGTACTACGGGCATTCATGTCGAAAATCATGGTGTCGATAAAGATGTCGGTCATCTCGCCGCCAACCAGGTCCATCACCGCGTCAATGGGCCGGCCTCCGGTTTCCGCCTTGACCCGGTCAACGAAGGTCTCCATGTCGGAGCGATCAAGCACCGCTTCGGCCCCCAGCTTGATAAGGGCATCCGCCTTGTCCTGTTTGCTCAGGGCATAGGGAATGGCGCCAATAATGCGGCACAGCTGAATCAGTGCGGAACCGACACCGCCACTGGCGCCCGTGACCAGCACGCGATCACCGGCCTTGAGGTTGGCGGACGTCACCATGTGGTAGGCGGTCTGATAGGAACACATGCCCATGGACGCCAATTCGGCGTCCGACAGCTCCGGGTTCGGGATGTGGTGAAACTGGTCGGAAGGCAGCGCGACGAACTCGGCGTAGCCACCATCGGCACCGTGGCCAAAGTAATCCGGCGTCAGGTTAATGTCGCGGCGGTCGTTGGCGTAAATGTTGAAATCCAGCAACCCCCGTTCGCCGATGCGGCCTTCATCCACACCGTCACCGACCGCGACAACGCGGCCAGCGATATCGGCACCCTGAATGCGGGGAAACAGCAGGGTCGGCTTGCCGCCCATCTGGAACGACGTCATCTCCCCTTTCTTGGTCGGGTACAGCCCTTCCCGGGCCTTGCGGTCGGTGTTGTTCTTGGCTGTCGCCGTCACCTGCACCAGCACCTCTCCGGGCCCGGGTTTCGGCGTCGGCACATTCTGATACTCAAGTTTGTCGACGCCACCGTGGCCGGTGAGAACCATGGCTTTCATGGTGGTCGGTATCATGGGCGGGCGATCCTCCCTGTCTGCTGAGTGATGGGTATCAACTCAGGATAGGTTAGATCGGTAGAGGTGTCAGTGGGTGTTGCAGGTATCCTTTGAGCGCCTATCTGGCAATCACCCGGTACACCGGTCGAAGCTTGGGGATCTGCTTGAGCACGACCTGGATGACCGTCATCAGAGGTACTGCGAGCAGCACCCCAACCGGCCCCCAGAGCCAGCCCCAGAAGAAGATCGAAACAAAGATGACGACCGGGTTGATGGCCATGCGAAAGCCATGGACCCAGGGCTCAATGAAAAAGCCAACCAGGGTGGTGAGTGCCAGGAAGCCCAGCGGCGCAATCGCCATCATCCAGAGCACGTCCAGACTGATCGCCGACACCACCGCCAGCAGGGAAATGGTCAGAATCACGCCAAGATAGGGTATGAACCGGGCCAGGCCGGCAATCAAGCCCCACACGGCAGGGTCCGGCAGGTCCACCGCCCAGCACATCAGCCCCGTTGCGAGACCGACGGCCGTGTTGCTCAGGGCCAGAACGCCGAGATACTGGGCGATTTCGTGCTGGGAATCGTGGGTAATCCTAAGCACGGTTTTCCGCTGATCTTTTGGTAGCTGGCGCACGAGATTCTTGATAATCCGATCACCGCCGACCAGCAGGAAATAGGTCAACGCCATGGCCAGCATAAACCCGGCGATACCGTTCCGTGCCTTGCTCATCAGCTGGCTGCGCCAGGAGTCGGTTTGCAGGACCACGGTGGTGGGTTTGGCGGCGCCACTCTCGGACAACTCCTCCATGGACTTCTCGACCTTCTCGGCCGACTCCGTCACCTTGCTGATCTGCCGCTTGATCTCACTCTGCCCCACCAGTAACCGGGAAATCCCCTGGGGCGCCTCTTCGGCCCACTTTACCACCGGCGTGGCGACCGCATAGGTCACCCCGGCAATCCCCGCCAGCACCAGCAACACCAGGAACAGGGCACTGACCATCCGGGGAATGCGGAAGGCAACGTAGAGCTTTTTCACGATCGGCGACAGCAACAGACTGGTCAGAATCGCCAGGATGATGGGCAGGACAATCTGGTGCGCCACATACAGCGTGTAAAGGATACCGAGGGTAAACAGGCCATAGATCGGGGTGGAAAGATCGGAGGAGATGAGAGGCCGTTTGCTACCGTCCGCTGGCGCGTTATTCGTTTGCTGGTCGTCCACGATGAGCGAGCTGTCCTGGGTTGTATCGATTCGGCCGACCGGCAGACACTTATCAATCCGCAGCCCGGCACCTGAGTGACTACACTTTACCCGTCCAGACACCGGATCGCATCAGAAAGACGTTACTGTCGAGTCACGTCTCCATACCCCGGGGCCGCTCCGGAGACTGTGCAGACTGCCCGGTGCCATGGCCCGGCCCGCCGCCCGAATTCATCCGCACGAGTGGTCCCGAGACCGTCACGCCGCTCGGATCGACCTTCATAAAGCTGCCTCCGGCCACGAGAGTCACTTCTGCGCCAGCTTCAATGACAATCTTCATCCCGGCACGATGGTGAATCTCACGACCCGCCTCCACAAGCTGGCCAGCACCCTGCATGCCGTGAAAACTGCCCCCGACTGTCAGGCTGTGATCACCGCCCGTTTTTTCCCGCCGTTCGCCACCCACGGTTTCATGGGCATTACCCTGCACGTAAGTGAACCGGTTGCGCTCAACCGTAAGGTGACTGTCGTTGCCAACGACTTCGGTGCGGTTGTGCCCGGCAATCAGGTCCAGATCCTTCTGGGCGTGGAGGTAGATCTGCTCCCGGTCGGCCTCGTCCTCAAACCGCAGTTCATTGCTGCCCTTCCCCTTGTGGGTCCGGGTTTTCAGGGTGGTGCGGGTTTTGTGTTCCGGCAAGGCGTACGGGGGCGTGTTGGCCCCATGGTATGTTCTGCCGGTGATTATTGGCTGGTCGGGATCGCCATCCAGGAATGAGACAATCACTTCGTGGCCAATTCTCGGCAGTGCCATTAAACCATATCCACCACCGGCCCAACCCTGACTCACCCGCAGCCAGGCGCTGCTGCGCTCGTCGTTAGCGCTGTCGCGATCCCACGGAAACCGCACCTTGACCCGGCCGTGCGCATCGCAGTGAATCTCCTCGCCTTCCGGACCGGTCACCATGGCGATCTGGGGGCCGTCCATCAGCGGACAGTTCGACGAGAGCGGACGCCAGTGATGATCGGCAGGCACCGCGTTGAAGAAGTTGTGATAGGAGGTCGGCGCGGGACCGGCGGCCTCTTCCAATGCCTGGGGCTGTTTACCCATGTGGGTGACCGCCGTAAGCAGCCAATCCCTGTTCAGATCGGAATGGGGGTGGCCGGTGAGTTCGAACCGGGCTCCGGCTGTGAAGTCCGGACGATTGCTCTCGCCCGTCGCGGTGCTGGCATCGTTCCGCAGGGCATCCAGACGGGATTCGGTATACGGGCGGGCACTGGCGTCGGCCTTGAAGCGGCCGGGGTAGTCGAAGTGCTGGTAGTCGTCCCGATGGCCAGGGTTAGTGGCACCCCGTTCGTGCAACAGGGCGTAGGCGGGATTCCTGAACGTATAATCCTTCAAGGCAACGGAGGCCACCCGGACCCGTTCCTGATTGGCGAACCGGAAGACGCCGGGCTGACGTACGCCACCAATAGCCATCGCTGTGTATGGGGATGATTGAAGTTTCGGAGCATCGCCGTGGTGGTCTGCGAAGACCAGCGCCGGTTGCTCGCCCCCGTCCACACTGCCGTGCTGATACCGGTAGTGCCAGCCCTCTTCCGCCGCCAAGCGCTCAACAAACGCCAGATCGTTTTCCCGGTGCTGAACGCAGTATTCCCGCTTCTCCGGTGCGCGCTTGAGGTCGAAGACAGCATTCACAATACCCCGTTCTGCGAGCAATGTTCTGACAATCGCGTCGGTGGTTCGGGCCTGAAAGATACGGCTGTTGCGCATTAGCTCCATGCGCCAAAGCGGCGGCTGGAACACCACTTCGTAGTGAGTACGACGATGGCCCGCATCCCCGCGGGCAAATTCACTGACCACACCGGTGAACCGGCGAACGGGGTTACCATCCTGCCAGATCACCAGGTCCAGGGGCTGCTCCAGCAAATCCTGAGCGCGAACGGTCGAGTCGGTGCTGGCCAACTGCAAACGGCCATGAAAGAGTTCGGAGAGGCCTTCGGTCAGCGCAAAGCTGACGAGGGCAAATAAATCTGGGGAATGTTCACCAATACGGACGGTGAACTGCAATCCGCTTGCCTCGGGCATGTCTTCAGTCCTTTGAAGGTATGGCAATGTCATAACGAGAACGCCCAGCACGATCCTTGGCTGGAATCCCAATAAAACCGAGCGGAAAAGTACCAGCACCGCTCGGGATAATCAACGAACCAACAGCTCGTCTACGCTTCCGGATACGGCGTTAACCGGAATTATACGAACGCGTTCGCAAAAGTCCGGGAGAAAGACGGGAATCTTCTGTAAGTCTCTGATATTTTGAAGGCTACGATTTTAAGTCCCTTGAGTTATACGCCCTCGGCGAGGAAACAAAGATGGTGAGAAAGGGGCGTATAACTCCGGCGGGAACCGGTTCGAAACTCTCCAGGTTACTGATTGTTTGGTAGCTTTAGGTAAGCTGGGGCGTCTTGAAAATTTGAATTATACGAACGCATTCGTTGAATACGCTGTTAAGCATTACTGGGATTTTATGGAAGCATCATCGGTATTCAACCACGTGACTGTAATAGAGTCGTTGCCAGAAAGTGATTCCAAAACTGGGCAATGGATCTACGATGATCGGCTCTTGCACCTTAATTCGATCTATCCGCCTCTCACCTCTGAACTTATCCAGCTCACCAGTTCAGAGGAATTTGTAGAATGCTTGAGGAGCCTCTGCTTAAGGATTGAATCTGAGCGGTCCATTCCGCTGCTCCACATTGAATGCCATGGCGACAAGGATGGTTTGCAAATGGGTGATGGTAGCCATTTGCCGTGGAATAGGCTTAAGAACGAACTCATCAATCTAAACCGTGCGACGCGTTTTAATCTATTACTGGTAGTCGGTGCCTGTAACGGAGCTTATTTAATCGATACTGCGAGCCACATGGATGGAGCTCCGTTTTTTGGCGTTATCGGGGCGGAGTGCGAGTTGCATCCTGAAGAGCTGAAACAGCGGTTCTCAAATTTTTATAAAGTCCTATTTGAATCTGGCGACGCGAACAAGGCCATGGACTCAATAAATGAGAACGTTTCGGATGAATCCAGACACTTTATGTTCCTTGGAGCGAGGAGGTTTTTTGCGGAAGGATTCAGGGCATATTTTCAGCAGTATTGTCGCGGCAAGCCTAAGAAGGCAAGAACAGAGCTTTTAGTAAGCCGTGTTTTGCAGGATGCTAAAGTAAAGAAACTCGGGATAAAATTTGCCAGAAATGAAGTAAAAAAGCATTTGGCTAATCCCAAAGATGACTTTGAGTTTTTTAGAAATAGATTCTTTTTTGCTGACGACATTCCGAACATATTTGAGCGACTTCCTCTCGACTACGAGAAGGTCATCAATGGATCATATGCTTAACAAGTCGCGCCACTCGGACGCACTAAAGTGCGCCGTTGCGCTCTGGCGTTAACTGTAAGGATACAAAGTGCAAATACAAGAATTAGTTAATAACGCGAAGTTTACAGTGCTTCTAGGTAAGAACGGTTCGGGTAAAAGTACCCTTCTGCGTAAAATTGACTCATCAGGAAATTTCAGTACGAAATATATAACTCCTGAGCGTGGTGGGACGCTTAAATATGAGCCTGGTGTTGAACATAATATCTCAAACAATCCGAATTGGCTGAGAGACACTAGAAGGAAAAATCGTACAGAAAATTTCCGTCAACAAAGTACAGCCCAGTTCCGAAATCTTGAGGTAATGGTACTTCGAGAAATAGAGAAAGACCTCAGCAAGAGAAAAGACGAAAATTACACGTTTGATACTACAATAAATTATATAAATGAGCTGCTTCCTAACATCAACCTGAAAAGAAGTGATAGAGGGTTTGAAATATCTAATGACCAAGATGAAGCAGTAGATGAAAACAACATATCGAGTGGTGAATCAGAGCTTATAGCATTGAGCATCGAAGTTTTGGTGTTTTCAAGATCAACACAAGACAATAAAGTTTTGCTGTTAGATGAGCCAGATGTGCATTTGCATCCTGATCTACAACATAAATTTGTTGAATTCGTAGAGAAGATAGCCACAGAATTCAATTTTAGAGTGGTCTTGGCAACCCACAGCACAGCTATTGTAGGCGCCTTCAAAGAAGGCGCGGACTTGCAAATTGTTCCTATAACAGAAAAAAACCAAAATGAGTTTTCATTTTTTAAATATGATCCCGTTTGCCATGAAATTTTACCGGTTTTTGGTGCGCATCCTCTTTCTAGTCACTTTAATAAGACACCAATACTTTTAGTTGAGGGAGAGGATGATAAGAGGGTATTTGAGCAAATAGCCAGAAGTAGTCAGGGCGCGATTCGGTATTATCCTTGTGTTGTTGGTTCGGTAGACGAAATGAATAAATGGGAGAACTGGCTAAACACATTTCTCCCATCTATCTATGATGATCCAAAAGCTTTTTCGATTCGCGATTTGGACGACTCAAGCCAGTCAGACATAAACGATATTGGGTTTGTTCGTAGAACACGTCTTAATTGCTACGCAATAGAGAATATTCTTTTAACGAACGAGTGTTTATTAAAACATGGATATAACCCTGAAGATTTCTGTTTAAAAATCGGTCAATGGGTAGATCTAAATCCAGAACATCAAACAACAAAAACACTTATCAACCTCCGAGATAATTTCGATCAAAGAAGAACCAGAAAAATAAAAGATGTCAGAAATGTTATTCTTGCATTGCTAGGTACGGCGAAACCCTGGGAAGTGTTAGTGGGCCAACTGATAGCGACCGAACTCCAAGCAAGTGGAACCGATGAAAATTCACTGAGGACCTATTTAGGTGACAAAGTCGTTGAAACCCTGTTCAGTTAACAATCGGCTGCACGGCGACCAGTTCTCTGCCGCTTCGCGGCTCCAAACCGGCGCGTGAGCCGGGCGTTATGTGTGCGTCACCTGCAGGCCATAGAAGGGAATCCTATGACTAGGCATGTTGGTTCTTGCCTGTGTGGCACAGTGAGATTTGAGGTCCATGGGGACTTCGACAGCTTTTACTTGTGTCATTGTGAGTATTGCCAAAAGGATACGGGATCTGCTCATGCGGCAAATTTATTTTCGCATTCGGCTAACCTGACCTGGCTGTCGGGTGCAGAGGCTGTGACTTCCTTTACGCTTCTGGGTACTCGCCACAACAAAAGCTTTTGTAGGGCGTGTGGTTCAGCATTACCGAGCACTCAACTTACAGATCTGCTCGTCGTTCCCGCAGGGAGTCTGGACACTGAAGTTTCTGTGTTGCCAACTGCGCGCATCTTCACATCGAGCAGAGCGGTTTGGGATGGGGCGATTGGTGACGTGCCAGAGTTCGAGGGCCTGCCAGAGTAAGCTAATATCACATAGCCAGCGGCTGTTGGCGGACGCGCCTACGCTGGCGCTCCGGCACGCCGCAAAGCCAGGGCATTACACCTCATGAATACAACAGAGTTCATCGTCTACTATGCAATAGCGGTATCAGCGATCTGTTTGCTGCTCATGCTGGTGCGTTTTTCGCAGCTAAAGCCATTGTTCAGGGCGAGAAAAACCTCGGCTTTGATTGAGCAGAATCATCGTGCTGCTTTGGACAGGTTGGTTCAACTGGGTATCAGGGTTGAAGGGAAGGGGCCTATCCACTTTATCGCTCCTCCCCCTTATACCCCTGACGAAGAATTGGTGGTTGGCGCGGAGATGGAAGTCTGGGTCTCACACCAACTGCCAGACGTTGTTTTAACGGCCCAGCCCAGTTTCTCAACGCTGTTGGCCAAGGCCGTTAAGCCTGCTTTGTTGGTTACGTTTCTTTTTTCTATGCCTCTGATTTTTATCGTTAGGGGGCAGTTTTAGTGCAGTGTAACAAGTCACGGAAGGCGGACGCGTGAGACGCGCTGCTTCGTTTCAGCGTTATGCGCTACAAATGGAAAGATCGTGAATAACTTAGTAATCCTTGTTGGGCTCACATTGGCAGCCGGATTGGCGATGCTTTTCGGTGCGCTTCTGGCCAGCTTCGGAAAATTCAGATCACGATGGGTTGAGGCAGAATTCAGTCACAGCATCATGGCATTTGGTGGCGGCGCTCTATTATCTGCGGTGGCTCTCGTATTAGTTCCTTATGGTATGGCCAAGCTTGATCCGTTGATAGCATCTACTTGCCTCCTGGTTGGCGGGCTCATTTTCATGATGCTTGACATTTATCTTCTAAAGCTGGAGACGCCGGCCAGTCAACTCGTGGCGATGCTTCTTGATTTCATACCTGAATCAATAGCGCTTGGAACTGCATTTGCAATCGGAAGTACAGACGCGGTGTTGCTTGCGGCGCTAATCGTATTGCAAAACATCCCAGAGGGGTTTAACGCATATCGTGAGTTGAACAGATCTTATAAATTTGGTCCAAAAAAAATTATGGCCATTTTCTTTTTGATGGCATTTCTGGGTCCTATTTTTGGGGTATCCAGCTACTTATGGATGCAAAACCAAGTTATTGCCATTGCTGTTATTGTGCTTGTGGCTTCTGGAGGTATTCTGTATTCCATATTTCAAGATATCGCCCCAAGAGTAAAACTCGCAAAACATTGGGCGCCTCCGATGGGCGCGGTGCTAGGTTTTGTGCTTGGTATGGTTGGGGTGATGGTGATCAAATGATGGGCATAACAATCGCATGCACAGGAAAGAAGTGGATGTTTATCGTAGTTTATGAGTTTGAAATAAAGGAAGGTACCGAGGCTTCGTTTCGTGAAGCATGGCTTGAAGTGACGAAAAAGACCACAAATTAGCCGATGAAAAGTACCAAAAAGCACGTAATGAAATGCGGAATTGCCTAGTTCAGTCGACAATAGTTTATAAGTTGGAAGTGAGCGACGATTATCTGCAGCCGAACCTGGCTTCAGATTGCTAACAAGTGCGTTAATGGGACCGTTTTGTTCTGCTGCCGTTTCGAAAAGCGGCCCGTTACGCCAGAGTTACAAGGTCAACACTCAAACGGCGTTCAAGTGGTTACCTGCGATCTAAAGTACGTCATTGATCCCTACATGGTCGCACAAGGCATACGGAAGGCAATGACACCGCGCAGTGGCATGACACACGAGCCAACCTTTGGACCGTGAGCTCGATTTCAGTAATCATGATGATAGTGCATACGCTTATCCAGACCGGAGAACACCATGCCTTACCCCCTCGTGACTACCGATTGGCTGCAGGAAAATCTGGATAACGAACGGTTGGTTCTGATCGACGCGAGTATGGCCACGGTCATTGGTAAGGAGCCGATTGTTTATGAGCACCCGGTGTGGATCCCGGGGAGTCGCCAGATTGACCTTGAAGGAACGCTCTGCGATACCGGATCTCCCCAGCTTCACGCCTTTCCGACAGAGGAACAGTTCACGGAGGAAGCCCGCAGGCTGGGCATAACGCCCGACAGTCTGGTGGTGCTCTACGATAACCAGGGTATTTACTCGGCTCCCCGGGCCTGGTGGATTTTTCGGGCCATGGGTCTCGAGAACGTTTTTGTGGTGGACGGCGGCTTACCGCAATGGTTGGCCGAAGAGCGGGATAGCGTCCCGGCTCCGATTAAAAATACGGCTTCGTCCGGCAGCATGCTGGGCAGTCTCGACCGAAGCCGGGTTCGGGATTCCGCCTACGTTTTACAGCATCTGGCAGACGAGCGGGTAACGGTGATTGATGCCCGATCCCGCGCACGCTTCCTGGCACAGGCGCCGGAGCCCCGCCCCGGCGTGCGCGGTGGCCACATCCCTGACTCCCTCAACCTGCCGTTCACCGAGGTATTGGAGGGGTATCGGTTCAAGCCTCCCAGCAAGCTGGCGGCTGTGTTCGCCGAGCTTGATCCGTCCGTTCAACCTGGCAACGGGCATCAACTGGTGTTTTCCTGTGGTTCCGGGATCACCGCCTGCATCATCCTGCTGGCGGCGGAGTTGGCGGGCTATGACCAGCTGTCGCTGTACGACGGCTCCTGGGCGGACTGGGGCAGCGACGAGTCGCTGCCAGTGGCCTAGCCGGGAAGCCGGCTGATTGCAATGAGCTCCCTGGCCATCAGGCCATGCGCTTCATGATCCGGTCACCCAGCAGGTACTGGTGCGCCAGAGCCGCCGCCACGTGGACGCCGATCATGACCCAGAGCACGTTGGCCAGCACTTCATGCACCTCTTCCCCGTTGTCTTCCAGCCACTCCACTTCCGGGCCGCGGCCAAAAACCGTCCAGCCGAAAAAGGTAACGGGATCGCCTTCGCCGATCGACGTCGCCAAGCCTGAGAGCGGCATCAGGATCATCAGCGCATACAGCGCGATATGCCCTAACCTCGCCATGTTCGCCCAGTGAACGGGTGGTGACAGACGCGAGCGATTCAGCCATCGCCAGAGGCCACGAAATATCACCAGCCCAAAAATCGCCAGGCCCAGGCTCTGGTGCCAGGCCATTAAAGAGGCCCCGGAAAAGCTGTGTTCCAAAGCTTCAAACCACACTTCGCTGGCAAGCATCGCCAGCAGCAGAACCGCCATTATCCAGTGTACAGCCCGGGAAACGGCACCATATCGGTTTTCAGCGTCCATTAATGTCATCGCGATTCTCCTTATTCAAGTGGTGGTGATCTTCTCCATGGTCGAACTCCCTGATCGGTGAAGTCCTCGACGGAATGTCATCGTTGATCGGGACTCACTACACCAAAGAAACGTCGCAGAATTGTCTCGGTGGTACGCCAACTTTGTCGCAACTTGTCGCAAGCCCGGGATTTGAGACGGTTTTTGACAAGATCGCATCCATGCAGGAAGGGGACTCCCCTATAATCAGGGCAGACGGTAATCCAACGGAGTAACGAGTGAGCGACTCTCCCAGTATTCTGGTGGTCGATGACCATCGCGACATCCGCGACCTGGTCGGTCGTTATTTGCAGGAGCACGGCTTGCGAGTGCTGCTGGCGGATGGCGGCGATGCCATGAAGCGCCAGCTGAGACAGCAATCCGTCGACCTTGTGGTGCTGGACATAATGATGCCCGGCGATGATGGCCTCACGCTCTGCCGTTACCTTCGTGAGCACACCCAGTTGCCGGTGATACTGCTGACTGCCATGAGCGAGGAAACCGATCGCATCGTCGGCCTGGAAATGGGCGCCGACGATTACCTCACCAAACCCTTCAACCCCCGCGAGTTGCTGGCCCGCATCAAGGCGGTTCTGCGTCGTACCACTGCCCTGCCCCCCCAACGCAGTCCCATGGCCGGGCAGTGCCTGGCATTTGAAGGCTGGAAGCTGGACGTCGATCGTCATCAACTGGTTGATCCGGAAGGCGTCGAAGTCTCCCTGAGCACCGCCGAATACAAGCTCTTGCTGGCCTTCCTGGAACACGCCGGCCGCGTGCTGTCCCGTGACCAACTGATGGACCTGACTCTCGGCCGAGAGGCGGATGCCTTCGACCGGAGCATCGATAACCATGTCAGCCGGTTACGCCGCAAGATCGATCCGAATGTCCGTAGCCCCAGACTGATCAAGACCATCTGGGGTGGCGGGTACCAGTGGATTGCTTCGGTCGAAGAGGCAGAGCAATGAGGTTGTGGTTGTGGCCCCGGCGCGCCGGTGGACAGCTGGCGTTGTTACTGATTCTGGTGCTGTTGGTAGCACAGATCATCACTATCGTTATCCTGGCTGACGAGCGACAGGGCGCTTTACGAAGCGCCAGCCTGGAACATGTGCTTCGGCGGGTTGCCGACGGCTACACCCTGGCTGATACCACCGACCCGGAGCGGCAGGCGCGTATCCTGCGGGCACTCTCCAGCCCGACCTTACGACTGTCCATCGACCCCTCGCCGTATTTGCCCGAGGATCAGATCTACGGCATGGCGCGTCGACTGGCCGAGGAACTGGGCCTGCCACGGGGACAAGTGCGAACGGCCATGGAGGCGGATGAAGACCAATGCCCTCAAGGTCAGAAGTCAGACCAAGATACCCATCGGGATCGTGAACGACACGACGATGAGGACGGTGTGCATCACGAGTACGAGGAACACAGGGGTGACGAAGACCATCGGCATGACCGGCACGAATGCCCACCTGTTCTGTGGGTTTCTCTCGAATTGTCTTCAGGCCAGTGGTTTAACGCCCGGGCCCAGCCATCGGCTCCGTCCTGGGTATGGCTCAAGGCAACGCTGACCAGTGTGGGCATTACCGCCGTGCTGCTGACACTGACGCTATTGTTGGCGATCCGTCGAATCCTGCGCCCGATGAACGAGTTGAGCCGCGCCGCCCATGCCTTCGCGCGGGGCGAAAAAGTCCGAATACCGGAAAAGGGGCCTGAGGATGTCCGTGAAGTAACCCGAGCCTTCAACCAGATGCAGAACCAGGTCGGCCGTGCCCAGGAAGACCGGGCAAGACTGCTGGCGGCCCTGGCCCATGACCTCAGGACACCCATCACCGCCATGCGGCTGCGGGTGGAGATGCTGCCGGAAGGCGAGGACAGGGACCGCCTTCTCGATTCCCTCAGGGAGATGCAGCATCTGGCCGAAGCCACCCTCGATTTCATCCGGGGCAGTACCACCGAACAGCATCGCCGTTACGATCTGGCCACCCTGCTGGACAGCCTGTGCGGTGATTTACAGGAAATGGGGTTGGCGGTGGACTGTGAAGAGAGTCCCAGATGCGTGCTTCAGGGCCAGCCGGAAGCCGTAAAGCGCGCCCTGCGTAATCTGATCGAGAACGCGGTAAATTATGGCGAACAGGCGGACGTGAAACTGGAATCCACGGACCGGACGGCCGTGATCACCATCACTGACCTAGGGCCGGGGATTCCCGAAGCCGAACGGGAGCGGGTGTTCGAGCCCTTTTACCGGCAGGAACAGTCCCGCAGTCGCGAAACCGGTGGCGCCGGCCTTGGCCTGGCCATCGCACGCACCCTGATTCGCGGTATGGGGGGTGAGATCCGTCTTGGCGCCGGTCCGAATGGGCGAGGTCTTAAGGTGTCTGTCACCCTGCCGCTTTGATTCAGTCGGGCCAGCCGGCCATCATGTCCGGGGTAGAACATGGAATTCACTAGTCAATGGAGAGACCTGAAATGACTGGCGGTGCTCCGAAGCCACGCTCCCCCCGCGCTCCGTCATCGCATCATGGCGGGGTTCATCGGCAATGTCGTGGAGTGGTACGACTTCGCCGTATACGGCTACCTCGCCGGCGTGATCGCGCCTGTTTTTTCCCGGCGGGCTATCCAACGGCCGCCCTTATCGGGACTTACGGGTAGTTGGGCCAATATTGGCTCGATGACCGGCTCTCTGCTCGGCGTGGCTGCGGCCGCACTGGTCACCAATACCTTTGATACACAAACCCTGGACGATTGGGCCTGGCGCCTGCCGTTTCTGGGTGGCGCAATTCTCGGCATCACCGCCATCTCCATTCGCCGTAATTTGCATAATTCCGAACGCTTCAGCCAACACCACGAGAACCGCGAAGAGACGTCTCCGCTCCTGCAAGCCTTCACCACCAATCGCTATGAAACTCTGGTGGCGCTGGCCTTCGCCTCCAGCTACGGAACCTGTTACTACATCGCCTTTGTCTACTTGCCTGAATGGCTCTCGGCACAGCAGCTGATGCCACGCAGTAGCGCGCTGCTGATCAACACGGTGATGATGATGCTCACATTCGTTGCATGGCCTCTCCATGCCTGGATGCTTGACTCCGGAGGATCGACCACCGCCGTAATCGCGGCCCATGCACTGGTTTTTCTGCTGCTGGCCGTTCCACTCGGATCTGCGCCCGCGCTCTTTGTCGAACTGTTTCCAGAGAGCGACCGCCTGTCCGGTTATTCCGTGGCGTTCAATCCTGGGCTGGGCGTGTTTGGCGGCCTCACACCGATGATCGCTACAGCGCTAATCGCGACCACAGGCCTCCTGACTGCACCTGCAATGTATCTGGCTATTGCCGCCTTCATCGCCGTACTGTCGCTAATGCTGATGCCCGATCGCAGCCGAGAGCCCTTGCGATGAGCGGCACGGTCTCAGCGTGCCTGGCTGGCAGACACCATGATTCGCACCGGCTCTCCCGGCTCACCGGCGAATGGATCGATGTGCTCGGTGCTCGTGAAGATCAGCTTATCGTCCTTGAGAATCCTGGCCCGCAAGCCGTAGGTCATTCGCTCGTCGATCGCCGACGGATCGTAGACAAGCCTGAAGGGATACGGGGGCGCCTTTCCGTCCACGACATAGGTGTAGTCGGTGAGGACGGTGGCGGGTGCGTCTGCCCGGGACTGATCCTCAAGGGTCACGATGACTTTGGCGCCGGGCGGTAACGCGATGCGTTCGCGGTACCAGACTTCACCGGTAATGACTTGCATTAACGAATTGTCGGGTTGTTGCCGGGATTCCGACATTGATGCCTCCTGGGTGCTGCAGGCCGCGAGTAACACCGCGAAGATGCCGATTGCCCAACCTGATTTCACGTTCATTGTTCTCTCTCCCTGACTCGTGCTCTCTTTCTGCATCAAGAATGAAACCGGGACAGATCTGTTTTTCAGCCACAATGGTCGTGGCGCACCAGCGTCCCGTTGTCTTTAATAAGTACGTATAGCCGTCCTCAGTCGCCACAGCCAATGACTCTTGTGGTCGGTCGGTTGTCGGACCACTGGCCCCACTGGTTATCGTAGCCCAATGCGTTATGCATCAAGGAGGAAGCTTTGAAAGAGACCGGGAAAATCAACTATGTCGAAATACCCTCAAGAGACCTTGAAGCTACAAAACAGTTCTTTGGCGATGCCTTTGGATGGTCATTTGTAGATTACGGCCCTGAATACGTAGCGATTGAAAACGCTGGCCTGGATGGTGGGTTCTTCAAATCGAACAATGTCGCCAGAACCGGCAATGGAAGTGTATTGGTTGTTCTTTATAGCACCGACCTGGAAGGTTCTCTTGGCAAAGTAAAATCGGCTGGCGGAAAAGTCGTTCAGGATATTTTCTCCTTTCCCGGTGGCCGCCGTTTCCATTTTAGTGATCCAAATGGCAATGAGTATGCCGTCTGGTCAGAGCTAGAGGCATAACTATCACAGGCACGGCGACGACTTTACCAACGGCTTTATGGATTCGCCCTGCAAGGAGCAGCACTATGAAGAACCTGATTCCGACCCTGTTCAGCCTGGTTTTTTTTGCCAGCTCTCAACCTACCCTGGCAAGCGTTGCCGCAGACACGGTTTTCCTGAACGGTAACGTACTAACCATGGATGACAGTCAGCCGATGGCAGAAGCCGTTGCGGTTAAGGACGGCGAGATCATCTCTGTTGGCAACACGGCCGATGTCATGACCTCCGTTGGCGACAATACCCGCAAGATCGACCTGGACGGCAAAACATTGCTTCCAGGCTTTGTCGATTCTCACGGTCATGCCTGGATGATCGGTTTCCAGGCGTTGACGGCCAATCTCCTGCCGCCACCCGATGGCGAGGGCAAGGACATCGAGTCGTTGATCTCACTGCTTGAGGACTGGGCAACATCCAATAAAAAGGCGGTAAAGGACGTTGGCTGGATCATTGGGTTCGGGTATGACAACTCGCAACTGGCTGAGCAGCGCCACCCTACCCGTCATGACCTGGACCAGGTATCGAAGGACATTCCCGTTGTGATCATTCACCAGTCAGGCCACCTTGGCGTCGCCAATTCCAGGGCTTTGGAGATCGCAGGAATTGATGCCGATACCCAGGACCCCGACGGCGGGGTGTTCCAGCGCGAAGCGGACGGGAAACAACCCAGTGGCGTCGCTGAAGAGTACGCGTTCTTCCAGCTCCTGCTCGCCTTTGGTAAGTCACTCGACCAGAAAACCATGGATACCTTTGCTGTTGAGGGCGCAAAACTTATCGCTTCGTACGGATATACCACGGCTCAGGAAGGCCGTGCCACGACAGCCAGTGTGAATGCGATACGACGGGTCGCAGATGCCGGTAAGCTGAATATCGATCTGGTCGTCTATCCGGATATTCTGGAGGTCGACAACATTGAGCCAACCCGTGACTACACCAACCGTTTTCGGATCGGTGGCGCCAAGCTAACGATAGATGGATCGCCACAAGGCAAGACGGCGTGGCTAACCCAGCCCTACTACGAGCCTCCTCCGGGAAAGGATGCGGATTATGTAGGCTACGCCGCCATCACCGAAAAACAGGCGATGGATGCGGTTGAAAAAGCCTACGCGAACGACTGGCAGATTCTGACCCACACGAACGGTGACGCCGCCATAGACCTGCTGATCAAGGCCGTATCCGCCGCACAAAAAAAGTTTCCGGCCGTCGATAACAGGCCAGTGCTGATTCACGGCCAGACCCTGCGCAAGGACCAGGTCGGTCCGTTGAGGGAACTGGGCATCTTCCCATCGCTTTTCCCGATGCACACGTTTTACTGGGGGGATTACCACCGCGATTCGGTGCTGGGTCCTGAGCGGGCCATGAATATCTCTCCCACCGGCTGGCTCATGGAGCAGGACATGATGTTCGGGACCCATCACGATGCGCCGGTGGCGTTGCCCGACTCCATGCGGGTTCTTTCTGCAACCGTTACCCGCCGCTCACGCAGCGGAGCGGTGATCGGAGAGAACCACAAAGTCCCGGTGGATACCGCGCTCAAGGCGATGACAATCTGGCCGGCGTGGCAGCATTTTGAGGAAGATCGAAAGGGAACAATCACCGTAGGCAAGCTTGCAGACCTTGTGGTGCTCTCTGACAATCCGAAAACGGTGCCTGAAGATCAGCTGGACGATTTGCGGGTACTGGCAACCTACAAAGAGGGCGTCGCCGTGTACGAACGACCCGAGACAGCCGCGACTCGGTCCTCCCCCGCTTTGTTTGGTCTGTCAGCCATTGATTCCCACGCCGGGGATCATGATTTCCCGGACGCCAACCACCTGCATGGCGATGGCTGCTTCAACCCGGGTTTGAGTCTCCTTATTAAAGCTGTCGCAAGTGGAACAGCGGATTAGGGCATGTTCTGTCGCATTTCACAGAGCCCAATGGCAATGAGTATGCTGTGTGGTCAGACACACAGGCATAGGACAATATCCCCATGAAAAAAGTAGCAGGTCTTGCGGCTGTTCTGGCTTTGGTCAGCCTTAATGGCTGGTCAGAGGAGATCGACTACGACAAGCGCAACATGCATATCTTCTGCGCCTCCCACCTGTCGATGATCAGCGAAATGCTGGATGAAAACGGCGATCAGCAGCAGGCATTGACGATGCTGTCCAACCGGCACCGCAAGGAAGCGAGAAAACTGGGCGCCACCGAAACCCACTTTGAGGACGTGAGCGCCTACCTGCGCAAGACGCGCAATAACAATGAACCAAAATGGAACCGGCTCACCAGCCAGAGCAAGCGGGTGTGCCTGCCAAACTCCTGATGGCAAAACCGATGAAGGGCACGGAACACTGGTCACAGAAGGTCACGGAATCGAGCGATGCCCTGGATCTTGAGCGCGGGGTGTTTTCCCTGGAGGATCCCCGGGAGATCGCCCGTTCGCTTAAGCAGTCAGCGGAGCACAGCACCCGACGGAAGTCAGACCCTTACCGCTCCGCGATGTCGATGCTGACGTTCTACATCAACCGGGCCGGCAAGCAGCTCGCGCCGGAGCAGCGCGAGCGCCTGGAAGCGGCCAAGGACGAGCTTCGTGCCCTCTTCGGGAAACCGCGCAAACGTCAGTGACAATGGCCACCCGCTGCCAGTCCGAGGCTACCGAACCAAGGGCACGAACGAACCGTGCCCTCTGGCTATCACTCGGGCTTGTACAACCGCTGGATGCTTGAGAAGTCCAGGGTGCCGTTGCCCTGCCCCGCGTGAATCTCGAAAAGATTACGGGCCAGGGAGCCCATTGGAATCGAGGCGTGGTTCTTCACCGCGTTGTCGAAGGCCAGGCCAAGGTCCTTGTTCATCAGGTTGACCAGAAAGCCGCCTTCGTAATTGCGGGATGCGGGCGCCGCTTCCATCACACCCGGCCACGGGTTGTAAACGTTCAGGGCCCAGTTGCCACCGGAACTTTGCTTCATGATTTCGGACAGTACGGCCGGATCCAGCCCGTTCTTGACGCCGAGCGCCAGGGCTTCGCTGGTGCCCGCCATCAGGATGGCCAGCAGCATGTTGTTGCAGATCTTGGCAACCTGACCGGAACCGTGAGGGCCAGCGTGGAAGATGTTCTTGCCCATGGCGTCCAGAATCGGCTTGGCCTTGCTGAAGGTTTCTTCAGCGCCACCGCAAATGAACGTCAGGGTGCCGGCTTTGGCGCCACCCACACCGCCGGAGACCGGCGCGTCCAGGAACGGAATATTCCGGGCCGTGGCTTCCTCGGCAACGCCACGGGCCGTTTCCGGGGCAATGGTGGAGGAATCGATCACCAGGGTGCCCTCGGGCAGGTTGGCCAGCAGGCCATCTTCGCCGAGGTAAACCGCTTCCACGTGCTGTCCGGCTGGCAGCATGGTGATGACACATTCCGCGCCCTTCGCGGCTTCATGGGCGGTCTCTGCCGTCTTCGCGCCTTCGGCGACCAGCGCCTGCACGGCGTCTTTCGACAGGTCGAACACGGTGACGTCGTGCCCGGCCTTAACCAGGTTGCCGGCCATGGGACCACCCATGTTGCCGAGGCCAATAAATGTAATCGTTGCCATATCTCTTCCCCTTATTGTTCTATTCGATTGAGTGGGCCACCGGTTCTGGTGGCCGTTTGGCTATGATTTGAAGAAATCGTCGATCCAGGCACTGTCCATTTCCGCCAGGGAGGCATAGCGCCACCGTGGCTGCTGGTCCTTATCGATCAACAGCGCCCGGATACCCTCGGCGAACTCACCCTTGCTCAGGCACTTCTGAGACAGCACCAATTCCTTGTCCAGCACCTCTCTCAGGCTGTCCTGCTTGCAGTTGTGCAAGTGGTGCCACACCAGTGCCAGGGATGTGGGTGACGCCGATGCCAGGGACCTGGTCGCCTTGGCTACCCAGCTGTCACCGCCAGTCAGCTCTTTCAACTGGTTGACCACGTCTACCAGGGAATCCGCGTCGGTGACCCGGTTGATCTCGTCAAAGTGGGTGCGAATGGGCGATTCCGGCATGGCATCGGCGCTTTGCTGCTCAAACTGCCTCAGAACACTGCCAACGACGGCGTGGGCATCCTCACCCAGCCAGTTGCGTTGGCGGAGCCCATCAACCACCCCGGCTTTGAGATCGTGCTTGATCAAACGGTCCGCAAGGCCGGTGAACACCGCATCGGCGCCGTTCATCCGGGCGCCGGTCAGCCCAAGGAACAGCCCCGTGCGCCCGGGGGTACGGTTCAGGAACCAACCCGCCGCAACATCCGGGTACAGACCAATGGTGATTTCAGGCATCGCCAGTTTCGAGCCTTCGGTCACCACACGGTGGGAGGCGCCTTCCAGGATGCCCATACCACCGCCCATGACGATGCCATGGCCCCAGCACACAATGGGCTTGGGGAAGGTGTGGATGAGATAATCCAGCTCATACTCCTCGGTGAAGAACGCTTCGCCTTCACTGGCGCCCTGGGGCTCGGTCATGCTGCGGTACAGGGCCACGATGTCGCCACCGGCGCAGAAAGCCTTGTCACCCTCGGCCTCCAGCCAGACCGCGCGGATGCGGTCATCCTCCGCCCAACGCTTGAGCTGGGGCGTCAGCAGGCGAATCATTTCCAGCGAGAGCGAATTCAGGGCCTTGGGCGTGTTCAGTCGCGCCACGGCAATCAGCGCGTCATCGCCGGTTGTCCACTCTTCAAATACGATGGGTTGGTCACTCATAACAATTCCTTCAACCGTTGCACTGCAGCGGGTTTCAGCGGTTTTTCCATTCCGGTGCACGTTTATCGAGGAACGCGTTGACGCCTTCCTTCTGGTCTTCGGTGGAGAACAGCTCCACGAAGAGTTCGCGCTCCATGCGCCAGCCATCGTCATGGCTGCGGCCGTCACGGGCACTCATGACCAGTGTTTTGCAGCGGGCGGTGGAAGACGGACTCTGCTTACACGCCATTTCCGCCAGCTCCAGCGCTTTCTCCAGGCTCTTGCCGGACGGGACAACCTCTTCCACCAGGCCGATCTGCAGGGCCTTGTCTGCCTTGACGCGCTCCCCACACAGGATCATGCGCTTGGCCCAGCCCTCACCCACCAGCCAGGGCAGGTTCTGGGTGCCACCGGCACAGGGCAACAGGCCCACACCGGCTTCCGGCAGGGCCATCTGGGCATGCTCTTCGGCAATGCGGATGTCGCAGGCCATGGCACATTCCAGACCGCCGCCCATGGCGTAGCCGTTCACCGCAGCAATGGACACGCCCCGGAAATCGCTGAGTGTGGCAAACGCCTCACCGAACAGTTGAGCCATCTCGTTGGCCCGGGCCTTGTCGCCGTCGGCGAAGGTTTTCAGGTCGGCGCCGGCGGAGAAGAATTTTTCGCCCTGGCCGGTTACCACCAGTGCGAAGATGTTCCGGTCCGCGTTCAGTTCACGGATGGTCTCTCTCAGGGCCGGCAGGGATTCCGCCGTCCAGGTGTTGGCCGGCGGGTTATTGATGGTCAGTACCGCAATGTGTCCGCGTTTTTCGAGCTGAATCAGGTCGCTCATGATGATTCTCCTGTTGTCCTTGCGGTGTTCTTGAATTCGTTACTGGATCGCTTCCGCCACGCCATCGTCGAGCAGGCGACGGGCGACGATCAGGCGCATGATTTCGTTGGTGCCCTCGAGGATCTGGTGTACGCGCAAATCACGCAGATAACGTTCCAGCGGGTATTCCCGGATGTAGCCGTAGCCGCCATGCAGTTGCAGCGCCTCGTTCACCACGTCGAAGCAGGCATCGGTGGCAAAACGTTTGGCCATGGCACAGTGCAGTGTTGCCTCGGGGTCGGCGCTGTCGAGCTTGAAAGCCCCCAAACGCACCATCTGGCGGGCCGCCACCAGATTGGTCGCCATGTCGGCAAGTTTGAACTGCAGGGCCTGGAACGCGGCCAGGGGTTTCCCGAACTGCTCCCGCTCGTGCATGTAGTTGCGGGCTCGCAGCAGCGCGGCCTGGGCGCCCCCAAGTGAACAGGTGGCGATGTTGAGCCGGCCGCCGTCCAGGCCTTTCATGGCAATGGCAAAGCCGTCGCCCTCTTCGCCCACACGATTGGACGCGGGGATGCGCACGTTCTCCAGACTGATCATACGGGTTGGCTGACTGCGCCACCCCATCTTCTCTTCGTTCTTGCCGTAGGTGATGCCCTCGGCATCGGCGGGAATCACGAATGTCGAAATTCCTTTGGCACCGCTGTCCGGCGCGCCGGTTCGGGCCATCAACACCAGGATATCGGTACTGCCCGCACCGGAAATGAATACCTTGCTGCCGGTAATCAGGTAACTGTCACCGTCTCGAACGGCCTTGGTGCGCAAGCTGGCCGCGTCAGAACCGGCACCGGGTTCAGTCAGGCAATAAGAGGCCAACCACTCGCCACTGGCGAGCTTCGGCACGATTTCCTGCTTCAGATCATCCGAGGCAAAACTGGCTACCATCCAGGTCGCCATATTGTGGATGGTCATGAAGGCTGCGGTGGACGGGCAGGCTGCGGCCAGCTCCTCGACAATCACCGAGGTGTCGAGACGGGACAAGCCCATGCCACCGAGGGATTCCGGTGTATACAGGCCCATGAAGCCCATTTCGCCGGCTTCCTTCATGACGTCGGTCGGGAAGATATGCTCGTCGTCCCACTTTGCCGCGTGCGGCGCCATGGATTTCTCCGCAAAGGCGCGTGCGGCCTCACGGAACGCCAGCTGGTCTTCGGTCAGATTAAAGTCCATTGAATCACTCCAGATCTAAGAGGTCGGGTTGCGGCGGGAAAAAGGGGGCCGGAAACAAGTTCCGGCCCAACGTACCCCACCTACAACACACTCAACGCAACTGGATAGAGAAGTTCGCCTCGGTGCTCGCCTCGCTGGAGAACCAGCGGGACGTAACCGTCTTGGTTTCGGTGTAAAAGCGCACGGCCTGCTTGCCGTATGCGTGCTGATCACCGTAGAAGGAGCCCTTCCAGCCGGTAAACGAGAAGAACGGCAGGGGTACCGGGATGGGCACGTTCACACCCACCTGGCCTACGTCGATCTCGTGCTGGAAGCGACGGGCGCAGCCACCGGAGGCGGTAAAGATGGAGGTACCGTTGCCGTAAGGGCTGTTGTTGATCAGCTCGATGGCGTCACCCAAGGTGTCGGTTTCCATGCAGCAGAGAACCGGGCCAAAAATCTCCTCGTTGTAGACGTCCATCTCGGTGGTCACGCCGGAGAACAGTGTCGGGCCTACCCAGTTGCCGTCCGGCAGACCGTCAACGGTGCAACCGCGGCCATCGAGCAGCAGGTTGGCGCCCTGCGCTTCACCGGTCGCAATCAGGGATTCAACACGGTCCTTGGCCTTGGCGCTGATGATCGGGCCGTAGCTGGCGCCGGAATCGTCCCAGGCACCCGGGCGAACCTTGGCCATGGCTTCCTTCAGTTCCGGAATCCACTGCTGGGCCTCGCCCACGAATACCGCCACGGAGATGGCCATGCAACGCTGGCCGGCCGCACCCACGGAGGCGCCTACCAGGGCATTGATCACTTGCTGCTTGTCGGCATCCGGCATGATGACCATGTGGTTCTTGGCGCCGGCGAAACTCTGTACACGCTTCATGTTGCGGGTACCGGTCTCATAGATGTAACGGCCAACCGGTACAGAACCGACGAAAGAGACCGCGCGAATGGCCGGATCGGTCAGCAGGGTATCAACCTGTTCCTTGCCACCGTGAACGACCTGCAGCACACCTTTCGGGGCACCGGCTTCTTCAAACAGCTCAGCCAGACGCATCGGCGTCAGCGGATCCTGCTCGGACGGCTTCAGGATGAAAGTGTTGCCGCAGGCGATCGCCATCGGGAACATCCACAGGGGAATCATGGCCGGGAAGTTAAACGGGGTGATACCCGCACACACGCCCAGCGGCTGGGTCCAGGAATGGGTGTCTACTCCCCTGGCTACGTTTTCGACGGTTTCGCCCATCATCAGCGAGGCTACGTTGGCGGCATGCTCGACCACCTCGATACCGCGCCAGACGTCACCCTTGGCATCTTCAAAGGTCTTGCCGGTTTCCTGGGACAGGATTTCGGCAATGTCGTCGTGATGTTCTTTCAGCAGTGCCTGGTAGCGCAGCATGACCCGGGCGCGCTCGGACACAGGTGTTTCTTTCCAGGTCTTGAATACTTCACCCGCGTATTTGATGGCCTGCTCCATTTCTGCGTGCGTGGTGCACGGAGCCTTGGCGATCACTTCGTTGGTGGCGGGGTCCGTGACGTCGATCCAGTCCTGGGTCTGGCTCTGGATGAATTCACCGGCAAGGTACAGAGGTACATTTTTCATAGCGAAATCCCTGTTTGTTGTTATGAGGGAAGTAAGCCGAAACCGGTGGGGTTCCGACCACGAATACAAAAAGACTAGCACGGGGTTCGCGGGAGGGTGATTGACTAAATTTCGCTCTTGATGGACTATCTTTCGATTACAGACAAAAACATCGGCAACGACAATGACACAGACCTCACAGTGGCCGGTACCGGAGGACAGCGTCCGCTATGTGGTACCGGCTCCGATTATCCGGCTGCTCTCCAGCCACCCACTGACCCGGGACCTGTACCCGCTGGCGTTCGGCCACTATCGCCGAGCCGCGGGACATCACATGCACCGGGAACACCACAGCGACAATCTTTTGATTTACTGCACTGAGGGCAAGGCGTTCCTGAATGTGCTGGGCGAACCCTACACAGTGGAGCCCGGCGATCTGCTGCTGTTACCGGCCGGCGCCCACCATCGCTATACCTCGGATCCGGATAACCCATGGACAATCCATTGGGTCCACTACACCGGTCCCCTCGCCGAGGAATTCCGCAACTACATGGGCTTTTCCGGCACCACACGGATTCGGCACCTGGGCCGCCAGCCCCGCCTGCTGGTGGACTTTAACGGCCTTCTGTCAGTGCGGCAGACCGGTTTCCGGGCCCGTGGCCTGATCCACGCCGCCAACCGTCTGCGCCAGCTGATGGCTGCCGTTCCGCTCAACGCGGACGAAACCAGCCACGAGCAAAAAGCGGAACTGGACACCATTCATAATTACATGCGGGAACATCTGGATGAGCGCATTGCCCTGGATGAGCTTGCCGATCTGGCCGGCTTGTCTCCGGCGCACTTCGCAACCCGCTACCGGCAGCAAACCGGCACCTCTCCCATACAGCACTTCCTGCATCTGAAGGTGGAGCGGGCTTGCCAGATGCTGGATACAACCGGGCTCAGTTTTGCCGACATAAGTCGCCGCCTCGGGTACGACGACGCTTACTACTTTTCGCGGTTATTCAAGAAGGTAATGGGGCAATCGCCACGGGACTACCGGCACACGGCCCGACACTGAACCGGGCGATTCGGGCCAGAGTCTGATCTGTCTACGACCGCGACTTTCGTTGGAAAAATTAAACGGATACCCTTGAGCGACATAACGCATAAGAAGAGTGAGCCTATGGCCGTATACACCATTGAAATCAAAGAAACATTTGAAGTCCCGCGCAGCAAGGTATTTGCCCTGTTTGCCGACCACCATCGTTTTGGCAAGTTGCTGGGAGCACCGGTCAAGCGCATCAAAGACAGCGATCAGGCTGATCCCAACGGTATCGGGTCCGTCCGCAAGATCGGTATCGGGCCGGTAGGCCTGAAAGAGACCGTGCTGAATTTCGAGCCGGATTCGCTGATCGAATACACCATCACCAGCATGAGCCCCATCAGGAACCACATCGGTCGAATCCTTTTCGAGGATACCCCCGAAGGTCATACCCGCATCCACTACACGATCAGCTTTGAAGATATCGTGCCGT
This sequence comes from Marinobacter sp. F4206, assembly GCF_019392195.1. Taxonomy (NCBI): domain Bacteria; kingdom Pseudomonadati; phylum Pseudomonadota; class Gammaproteobacteria; order Pseudomonadales; family Marinobacteraceae; genus Marinobacter; species Marinobacter liaoningensis. The sequence continues at coordinate 311,053 of NZ_JAHXKI010000003.1, read as the reverse complement.
TTACCGGAAAAGTAGTCAGCACCGCCCTTGAACAGGGCATTCGCCGTGGCATCAAACGCGTCCCCGAGCTGGCCTGACGGCCGGACGCAATACAAAACCTTACTTGATGAATATCAGATAATTGACCTGAGGCAATAGCTCGATTTGGTCAATTTTGTAATCTCCGCGCACTTTGCAATATCCGGCTATCGGGCCGGATATTCCATTTCCAGCGGGAGACCAAGCATGGCAGCAGAGCCGATAGTTCTGTTTGATAACGGGCACCACAAGTGCCTGATGTTCGATTCACTGGTAACCGGCGAGGGGGTACAGTCCAACCAGTTCCTGATCGTTGATGGCAAACATGAAGCCTTGATTGATCCGGGCGGGGATCTCACCTACACCCCCCTTTCCGTCGCTGCTTCGCGGTACATGAACATCCGCGACATGGATTATGTGTTTGCCTCGCACCAGGACCCGGACATCATCGGCGCCATTGACCGCTGGATTGTTCACACCCGGGCCAAGATTGTTACCTCCAGGCTGTGGGCGCGGTTCCTGCCTCACCTTGTGTCCGGTTACGTCACCAGTCAGCTCAGCGGGAGCGTCTACGACAGGATTGTGAGCGTGCCCGACGCCGGCGCTAATGTGAAATTCGGGGATTCCTACCTGCAGTGCCTGCCAGCCCATTTCATGCACTCAGTCGGCAACCTCCAGTTTTACGATCCGGTCGCAAAGATTCTGTTCTCCGGCGACCTGGGCGCATCACTCGGTGGCGAGGACGACCACCTGCCGGTGAAGGACTTCGACAAGCACATCCCCAGCATGATTGGCTTCCATCGGCGCTACATCGCCTCACAAAAGGTCTGTCGCCTCTGGGCGAACATGGTAAGAGACATGGACGTGGATATGATTGTGCCGCAGCATGGCAAACGTTTCGAAGGGCCGGCGATGGTAGAGCGGTTCCTGGACTGGGTCAGCAACATGGAGTGCGGGATTGATCTGATGACGCAGGAGCACTACCAGCGCCCCATCGACTACGTTTAATCAGGAAGGAACGGCCCCGGACGGCTGTTCCTTGATGCCGGCATGAGGAGATTCAAAGCGAACCTGACTGCCGGCGAAAGTGGGGGCGATCTTAGTATTCGTGATGAATGCGCCCCCGATGACCGGTCCGCCAGTCTTTCTTACCGTCCCTGCCATGCATTCCTCGATCATCCGGATACCCTGCCGCCGTGGAAGGCAGGTTCTCGATGTCCTCGATACTGCGCACCTCGCCGGTTGTCGTGGCATACCCCGAAACCCTCTGAGGCCCGGTTTCCACATAGTCAACCGAGGTCACGGCTCCCCGCTCCAGCATCACCCTACGACGCTCCTCAACGCTGGCCTGGCGGTTCTGCATCCCCATGTCAGAATACATCCCGGTTTGCTGGGCCATCATCATGCCCTGATGGTGACTCTTACGCTCCCAGTTATCCCCATAGGACGGCGCAACGAACAACGTCAAAGCCAGTGTTGCCGAACAAATCAATACCCGTTTCATTGAGATACCCTCCTTCTGAAGCCCGATATCCCCGGACTCAGGAACAGCATCATCGGATCAGCCAGATAAATCTGACTCCCAGCCAAGAATACGCGCCGGGTAGGGTTTAGAGGGTTAATTCGGCAATTCGTTACAACAATTTCACCGAAACTTCATCATGCGGACATCTTTCTCTGATCCACGCACCTGAACAGGCAAGTGGGCCGGCCGGCGCAATAGACAGGGCGGGGTCAAATAAGCCTGTTCCGTAGGGGCATAGTTGAGTAAAATCCGGCCCTTTCCCAAGAAATAGAGAGGCAGCGCAGATGGGCAGAGCCTACCAGAACCGCAAAGAATCCATGGCCAAGACGGCCGCAGCGAAAACCAAGGTCTACAGCAAGTATGGCCGTGAGATCTACATGGCGGCCAAATCCGGCGGTACGGACCCGGATGGCAACCTGTCCCTGCGTGGACTGATCGACCGCGCCAAGAAAGACCAGGTGCCGTCTCACGTTATCGAAAAAGCCATCGACAAGGCCAAGGGTGGCGCTGGCGAGGATTATTCCCCGGCCCGTTACGAAGGCTATGGCCCGGGCAACTGCATGGTGATCGTGGACTGCCTTACCGACAATCCGAACCGTACGTTTGGCGATGTGCGTCTTGCCTTCACCAAGACCAAATGCAAGATCGGCACGCCGGGGGCCGTGGCGCACATGTTCGACCACTGCGCCATTTTCGCATTCAAGCACGACGACGAAGAAGCCGTGCTGGAAGTCCTGATGGAAGCCGATGTCGACGTGACCGACATTGAGAACGAAGACGGACTGATTACCGTGTTCACCCCGAACACCGAGTACGCCAAGGCTCGCCAGGCTCTGGTCGATGCCTTCGAAGGCATTGATTTTGAGGCCGACGAAATCCAGTTCCTGCCGAAAACCACCACCCAGGTGGAAGGCGATGACATTCCCCTGTTCGAGAAGTTTCTCGACATGCTGAATGATCTGGATGACGTTCAGAACGTGTTTCACAACGCCGAACTGCCCGAGCCCGAGGAATCCGAGTGAGCCGACGGGCACGCGTAGTCATCCTCAAGACCGGAACCACCTACCCCACGATCAGGGAGACCTCCGGTGACTTCGAGGACTGGTTCGTTCGGGGGCTTTCCGACAATCTGGCGCTCACCGTCGTCAACGTCGAACGCGGGGACTCTCCCGGCGCCCCGGAAGACTGGGACGGCATTGTGATCACCGGCTCCCCGGCGATGGTCAGTGACCGCGCAGAGTGGAGCGAGGCCACGGCGCACTGGCTGGCCAGGGCTGTCGACAAAAAGGTTCCAGTGTTCGGCGTGTGCTACGGGCACCAACTGCTTGCCCATGCCCTGGGCGGGGACATCGGGTACCACCCGGAGGGTCGGGAAACCGGCACCTGGTCAATCGAGCTGCTGCCGGATGCCCAATCCGACCCACTGTTCGCAGACCTGCCAGACACCTTCAAGGCCCAGCTGACCCACAAGCAGTCGGTCCTCGGTCTGCCGCCTGGAGCCGTTCTGCTGGGCCGCAGCCGTTTCGAGCCCCACCAGGCGTTCCGGGTGGGCGAATGCGCCTGGGGCGTGCAGTTCCA